>JAITOZ010000285.1 GCA_031289675.1 Planctomycetaceae bacterium | reverse complement strand
GGTATCCCGACTATGATAGTTGGATTTTGGGCTTTTACGCTGCCCGGTCATTTCATACCGGCGGTGTCAACGGAGCGTTCGGCGACGGTTCGGTTCAATTCTTTACCAATTCGATAGATGTCAATGTATGGCGGGCATTAGGAAGCATTGATGGAGGGGAAAATGTCTCGCATTAAGCAGCAGTTCTGCATTACACTGGGGCTGTTTCTTTTGACGGCGGTCGGCTCGTTTTCATCGGGCTGCCGTCCGCAGCCGCGCCCGCCGGAAGGAATGCCGCCGCTGACACAGTGTATTGTTGCGGTTACTTTCGGCGGAGAAAAGATTGAACACGTGGGTGTTCGGCTGCGTCCCAAAGAAACGGGAAACCGCTGGGGTGCCGGCGGTTTGACCGATGCCGAAGGAAAAGCCGTACTGAAAACTGCCGGACCGTTTGAAGGTGCCGTTCCGGGTGAATACATTATTTCGTTTGAGAAAAAGGTTTCTCCTCCGGCTGCCGAACATATGACTGCACCGCGGACTTCGCTGATTCCCGCCAAATACGATGCAAGCCAATCAAAGGAGACAATTACCATCACGGCGGAACAAAAGGAATACGTTTTTGAACTGGAAAGGTTGAAGTAAAAGGTTACCGGTGGACTTATGCCCCCTCTTGCGCAAAAATCTCTCAACCCGCCGCTAACCATTCATCACTAACAGACTTGTTCCGCAACCGGTTAAACGCTATAATCCCCCGATTCTACTTTCCCGATGATATAGGAAAATAGACGTGAAAACGGGATTGAATTGATGCCATAATCAGAGTTGCTATCGCAAGACAGCGAAATATCCAACACCTTGCGATGCCGGCTCTGAATGTTTCGCAGTACCCCTTGCGGCTATCGGCTGCTGCTGTCACATCACGTAATCATAATCATCGTCCTGCGGCATTTGCTGCATTTTTTCCCAACGCTTGTTCGCCCGGGACGTGATAAGGAAATTGAATACCATTACAGATAAAATCAAACCTATCGACAACTGCACAACAGTATTGTCAGCAATATCACGCAGCCTGCCCATAAAACCCGAATCAATCCACGCAATAAAAATAATCACTAAATACAACGGCGTGATGTATTTGAACATAAAGGCAAACCAGCGGGGCAAACGAATCTTTGAACCCCGATGCAGTTCTTCCATTGATGATTTCACGTTCATCACCCAGGCAAAGATAATGACCTGAACACCAGCCATAATAAAAATCAAGACGTTGGCAACCCAAAAATCCAGTGTGTCCAATGCCAGCATATCTTTCGTAAAGTATGCCGCAAAAAAGGCTCCGAACGACGTTATCGCACCGATGACCGCAACACTCGCCTTGCGTCCGGCATTTAACGCCTCTTCCATCAGTGCTATGCCGGGCTGAATCGTTGAAAGGGAACTCGTTACCGCCGCCATAAATAAGAGAAAGAAAAAGAGGAAACCAAAAAAATGTCCCGCAGGCATTAATGCAAAAACTTGCGGTAAAACCTGAAAGCCGATCGCAAATGAGTTGTGTAAATTTTCCGGCGTTAACGGCGCAGGACCGAGAAACATAAACGCCGCCGGAACAATCATCAATGCCGCCAGGACGGCTTCGCAAAAACCGTTCATCATCGCTGCCGTTAAACTCGAAAGGCAAATGTCGTCATTGCGCCGCGTATAACTTGCATAAGTACAGATTACGCCGAAACCGAGCGACATCGAGAAAAATATCTGACCGGCAGCAGCAAACCAAGTTTCAGGGTTGGACAGCGATTGCGCCATCGTTTGACCCTGATGCGAAGGATTCCAAATGAAACCGAGACCGTGAAGAATGTCCTGACCGGGTATGCCCGTCGGATTACCGAGCGTCAGCACGCGTACAAAAATGATAAGCGAACAGATAAACAGGGCAGGCATAGCGAACGCACAAAACCGTTCGATACCTTTGACGATGCCCTGATAAATCAGAAAATAATTGATAATGATACAAGCAATAAGGCAGTTCAGATTCAAATTGAAATATCCTTGGGCGAAGAAATCGCCGTTGCCGGCAGCACCGGTCGAAGCGGTAAAGAGTATTTTGAATTTTTCGCCGGGCATCGTATCAAACAGATACCGCAGTGCGTAGGCTAAACACCAACTTTCGATGAGCAGATAGTACATTGTAATAATCATCGTCGAGGTAACGCAAAGCGAGCCGGCATATGCCATAGAGCGTTTTCCGGTAACGCAGCGGAATATGCCGGGAGCGGAGTTAAAGCCGCGTACACCGGCATAGCGTCCGAGTGTCCATTCCATCCAGGCAATCGGCAGTCCGAGCAGGACAAAGGCAGCGATATACGGAATCATAAACGCTCCTCCGCCGTGGAGAGCGGCTTGACCGGGGAAGCGTATAAAATTACCTAATCCGATAGCACTGCCGGCAACGGCTAAAATTGCCCCAAAGCGTCCCCCCCATTTTTCGCGATTCATTTTTGTTTTTCTAAATGCTTTTGTTGAAAACGGTCTCCGCGGTGTTCATTGTACCCTACACCTGCGTTCGGGGATACTCCGTTATTTACGTCCAATCCCGCAGTACAGCAAGGGTGCATAAAAGGTTACCGGTGGACTTATGCCCCCTCTTGCGGAAAAAACCCGGCTGTGCTATTCTCAACAAAGAATGAAAAGTATATGTTATGGAACAAGTCTCATGTTTGTAAGACGACACGTTTTTTCGTTCTTGTTTTTTTTCGTTCCCGTTCTGCCGGCAGTGTCAGACGTGAATTTGACCGTTCTCTTAGACCGGTCAACGGTCTATGAAGGCGAAACGCTGTTTTACGAACTGATTCTCTCAGACACCAAACCGATAGACACGCAACTCCAGCCGGATATATCCGCATTGACCGACTTTACCGTTGAGGCTCTGCCGAAACAACAGGAACAGAGCGGCGGTGTGATGCAGAAAATTGTCATCAACGGCAAAGTTATCAAAGACGAAACGTCCGGGAAAGAGTACCGTGTCCACTTCTGCTTCGTTTTAACCCCGAAGAAAACGGGTTCTCTGGTCATTCCGCTGCCCCGCATCATTCCTGCGGGAGGAAACGCACTACAGCCCGCAGAATTTGTTGTCCGCATTGGAGAAACGAAAATGCAGCCGGACGGTTCAGTGCCGATTCAGGTTGTTATACCGGAAAAACAAAATGATGACGTTCTTTTGGAAATCACTGCCAATCGGACAAAACTGTATCCGCAGCAGCCGCTGGAATTGACGCTGACTGTCCTTATCAAAGCGTTGCCGGGACGATTCGGCAATCGAAATCCGCTCGAACTCATCAATAAGCCGCCGGTGTTGCAGGTTCCCTGGATGGCATCCGATGCGCAACTGCCCAAGGGATTAACTCCGGTAAAGCCGATGGAAGCGTTACTGCAAAGTTGGCTTATCCAATCTGACCGCGGCGGCTTTTCGATTAACGGATTTTCCGGCAATCAATCACGGATAAAAGGATTTACCGATGACTTGTTTGCCGGTCCTTTCGGGACGAATCCCTTTAAGAAGGCGTTGTATCAGTTTTCCGGTGCGCCGAAAAAAATCAGGCGGTACGCTGCGGACGGTTTGGAGTACGATTATTGGGAATACCGGTTTCGCCGGGATTTTTTGCCGAAAGAAACGGGGGAGTATTCTTTCGGACCGGTAACGTTGAAAGGGGGTGTTCCGGTCGGGACAACAATACAGACGGCAGACTCTCCAGACCCGGTACAATTAAAGACCCTCTTTGCCGCTGCCAAAGCGTTGCACATCGCCGTTATCGACGTTCCGGCAGCGAACCGACCGGCAGATTATATCGGGGCATTCGGTACGTTCCGCTTTGAAACGGACATCAAACCGCAAAAGGCAAAAATCGGCGACCCCATAACCTTGACATTGAAATTGACGGGCAACGGTTCGACCCTCAACGTAAAAGCACCGGATTTATCGCTGCCGGCAATTCACGACGTGTTCCGTGTGCATACACCGCCGACCGAAGAGCATAGCGAGCAATCCTGTATTTACACATACACGCTGCGTCCCAAACAGTCCGGCAAAATCGAGTTTCCGCCGCTGCCGGTGTCCGTATTCGATGTCGAAACGGAAAAGTTTGTCCGCTTGGAAAGTCTGCCGATAACGCTGGACATTACAGATGCGGAAACAGTTCAGTCGGCAACGGTGTACGGCGCAATTTCCGGCAGCACTGCGGAACAAACGGAGGCCAATGTCAAAAAAATAGCGGACCGGGCTGTTACCGTCTCCAAATATATCGGTATAGGCATCGGTACGCTGCTGGGACTTTACGTTCTGGGAAAATTGACGCTCTGGACGGCAGTTTTTATAAAACGCAGCCGGAATAACCGGCGGAATTCGGCTCTGCGGAGAGCCGGACAGCAATTATCGGCAGCAGAGCGGTTGACCGCATCGATTCCGGCTGTTGATAAAACATTACAGGTGAAGGCATTGCAGTCAGTTTTTTTCGGTTATGCGGCGGACAAGACGGACGGCATTGCCGAAGGAATGACAACCTCTGAAGCGGCTGCCAAGTTGCGGGAACTGCATTTGGACGAAACGTTGGTAACGGAAATACAGCAGTTATTGGAAACGCTTGACGCTGTGCAGTACGGCGGACACACCGCACCGGAACTAAACTCCCTGATTGCCGAAACGAAAAAACTATTGCAGCGCATTGACAACTGACCGTTAGTAATAGAGAATGGAGAACAGACAGCGGAAGTAGTACCGGCTGTCTAAACAATTCTACCCTGTACACAATTCTACCCCGCACTAAAAATGAAACTACTGTATTCTGCTGTATTTTTTGTGTTACTGTTTTCGCTGCTGTCCGTTTTTGTTTCGGCAGATGATGCCGGTGCCGAACCCTGGCGCGTCGAATCGACACGCTCCAACGTTCCCGTTCAACAAAAGCCCCGCAATCTTTGGGCGGATACGAACCGCGGCAGTACCATTGCCGACATCCTCGGCGAACCTGTCATCGAAGCCGAACGCTGGGTCAATGAACCGCCGAAAGACTTTGCCGGTAAATTCGTTCTCGTCGAAGTTTGGGCAACGTGGTGTCCGCCGTGCCGGCGAAGTTTAGCCCTGTTAGAATATTTTCACGAAAAATATAAAAACGAACTCGCAGTCGTTTCCATTTGCGAAACAGATGAAAAAGCGTTAAAGGAAATGAAAGGACCGACAACGCTTGACGGCATCAAAGTCCCGCTTGCCGTTGATACGCACCGCCGGTTTGCCAATGCGCTCGGCGTTTATGGAATCCCGCACGCCGTCCTGATTGACCCCGTCTATGGTGCTGTCGTTTGGGAAGGGATGCCGACGCAAATCGGTTACGAATTAAGCGACGCGGTAATGTCAAAGATACTCGGCAACCTCAAGAATCCTGCCGTCAAGGAAAAACTGCCGAAGGAAGCCCCGTTTTCGTTTAAGGTCTGTCCGCCCGACCCGAATAAAAAATATCGTCAACCGCCTGCCAGCATCAAAAGTTCTGATGAATGGTAAGGAGGGGGACAATGGAAAATGGAAAATTAGACGCAAGCGGAACATATTTACCATTCACATTATTTACCATTTTCAACTCCCGTAAATTATGGGTTTAGCCAATATAATTGGGTTGGTTCTCGGTTGGGGACTGATTGTTACGTCGATTGCTCTCGGCGGTCTCGGTAAACTCTGGATATTCTGGGACACGGCTTCAGTGTGCATCGTCTGCGGCGGTGCCACTGCGTCAATGTTGGTTGCCTACCCTTTGGGTGCGATATTAAAGGCGCATAACTTTGTACTGGTTAGTTTTACCGCCAAGGACAGAGACCCGCTGAAAGTGATTGAACAGATTGTAACGCTTTCCGAAGCCGCCCGGCGTGAAGGATTACTGTCGCTCGAAAATCACATGGAAGAAATCGACAACCCTCTTTTGGCGACGGGCATCCGAATGGCAGTGGACGGAATGTCGCCGGAGGTTGTTGAGGGTATTATGAACACAGAAATTGATGCGGTGAACAGCCGGCACAATTACGGACGTTCCATTGTGGCGAACTTCGGAAAATATGCGCCGGCATTCGGAATGATTGGAACGCTCGTCGGTTTGGTATTGATGCTTGCCGACCTTGACCCGGACAAAGTCGGTACCGGTATGGCGGTGGCTCTTTTGACAACGCTTTACGGGGCGATTTTGTCCAACCTGATGTTCCTGCCTTGGGCAGATAAATTGGGCTTCATCAACGATGACGAACTGCAATGTATGGACATTACGCTCAAAGGAGTGGTAGCGATTCAGTCCGGCGAAAACCCGCGCGTGATTAAGCAAAAACTGCTGATGTATCTTCCGCCGTCAAAACGTCCGGTGGAGAATGAAGACATATAATCGAAACAATGCGCGTTCCGGATTTTTTAGAAATAGGAAAGTTTTCGGACTGGAGCGTATGAATCTTTAACTATGAATCTTTGACAACGTGTCCCATAGCCGTATCACCGAAATAGAAAACATCCAATTTTCGCCTCTTGACAATCTTTCGGCAATAGTGTATAAAGTCCTGTATTGTGAGTCCTTTGTGTTACAGCGTTTCAATGGAATGAAATTTACTGAGACCGGCAATACGCTTCAATGTACCTTTTCCGGCAGACTTGATGGTGAAGTCTGTGCCGAACTTGAGCGTCCGCTCCGCCAGCGAATAAACGGATTTCTCCAAAAATCGCAGGAAGCCCGGCTTGTGTTCGACCTTGCCGGTGTAGAATACGTTTCGTCCGCCTTTCTCCGCCTGTGCCTGATACACTGCAAACTTACCGGTAAGACAGGATTTACCATCGTCCGTCCCTCCGATAACGTGTACAAAGTATTCCGCATTTCCGGCTTCACGGAAATTATGCAAGTGACGGCAAACGGCGATTAGCAATGAACGGTTATATGTATAATAAAGTACTTTTGTTCTTCATTGTTCTGTATCCTTTGTGCATCGGCGGTGGTGCGGAAATATCCTTGCAGAAAACGCCAGCAGGATACGATGTTCTCATTGATAAACAGATTTTTGCCGGTTACATCACAGACTTTCAGGGAACACCGATAGTCTATCCGATTATCGGACCGACCGGCAAAAAGATGACCCGTGATTATCCGATGAACGAACGAAAAGATGAAACGGAAATAACAGACCATCCGCATCATCGTTCGCTCTGGTTCACGCACTCCAACGTGAACGGACTCGATTTTTGGACGGCAGAACATCAAACAAAACAGACGCAATATAAAATTATTCACCGGAAATTTCATCAGGCAAAAGTGATGGACAATACCGCAGTCATTCAAACGGAAAATGAATGGATAGGCAAAGACAATGAGCCGGTTTGTCTGGACGTGCGGACATTACACTTCGGGCTGCTTGACGATAAGCGGTATATCGACTTGGGCGTTACGGTGAAAGCCTTGCAGGACAAAGTTGTTTTCGGCGATGTCAAGGACGGAACGTTCGGACTGCGGGTTCCGGGAACAATGAGCGTTACGGCAAAGGAGCGTCATCCAACTTGGGGCGGACATTTTGTCAATGCGGAAGGATTGACGGATGCGGCGGCTTGGGGGAAACAAAGTAACTGGATTGATTATTACGGACCGGTCGAGGGGGAAACGCTCGGCATTGCGGTACTCAATCATCCGTCGAGTTTTCGTTACCCAACGTATTGGCACATTCGCGAGTACGGACTTGTTGCAGCCAATCCGTTCGGGGTTCACACGTTCGGCAAAAACCCGGACAAACACAGCGGCGATTTGGCATTGCAGAAGGGCGGGACGTTCACGGTGAGTTACCGTATTGTTCTGCACAAGGGTACAGCGAAAGAAGCCGGTATTGCTCAACTCTTTGAACAATACCGAAACAAGGAAAATTTCCCGCATAGCCGCTAATGTAACGGAGGCGGGAATTTTAGTCCCGCCTCGTACCAAAGTGCAAATGCGGTCATACTCAATATCAATACATTAAAATCTTGCCGCAATATGCTACAATGATACTATGTATCATCCCTACAATATCCGGCGGTCTTGCTGTTACTGGCCGATACACCGCCGGTACTGCATTCCCGATATGAACTCACCGGCAAATTTGCTGCCGGAAGCAACACTGCCGGACAACACATCATCAGAAGCGGCAGCATACAATCCCCTGTCGTCTTTGGAAGCGGCTCTGTTTTTGGCAAAAGAGCCGCTGCCGATACGCCGCCTCGCCCAGTCGGCAAATTTACCCGAAGGAACAAAAACGAAAGCCCTGCTTCGGGAACTCAACGAACAATACGACCGTGAACAATCCGCTTTTTGTATCACCGAAGCGGCAGACGGCTACCAGTTGCGGACGCGTCCTGAGTTCGCTCCGTACCTTGTACGGATGCAGGGAGTCCCGCCGGCAGTGCGGCTGAGTCAGCAAGCAATGGAAACGCTGACGGTCATCGCCTACAAACAGCCGGTATCAAGAACCGGTGTTGAAGAAGTCCGCGGTGTGCAGTGCGGCGAAATCATTCGGCAACTCTTGGACCAAGATTTGGTGAAAATTGCCGGCAGAAGCAATGAATTAGGCAGACCGTTTCTCTACGCCACAACGAAAAAATTTTTCCTTATCTTTGGATTAAAAAATCTCAATGACTTACCGTAAGCCGGCTTATCTCCTCATCTACGGCAAAATAATCGGTGCCGGTGCCGCCTTCTGATACTGCGGAACAAATTCGCTGCCCAAAGGCATTGACGGCGGTAAATCCTGCGGCAGCGGCGGCATATAGTTGCCGGTTAAATCATCGCCTGGCGAAGGCTGCGCCGCTGATGTATTTGAAATTTTAGGCAATGCTGCTTGGGAAAAAACCGTATCTTCGCTCTTCAACGCCGGAACGAGAGGGATTCCGGCCGGAATTACCTGAACAGAGACGGCAATGTTTGAGCCAACAATCGCCGAATCGGCGGTCTTGTCCGCTGCAACGTTCATTTTATCTGTTTGCCATTCGTTCAAAACGGTATATGTCAGCGGACAAATAGCGGCGTAAACTAAAAAGGTACTGATTGTCCGCTTCGGGTCGCCGAACTTCAGTGCCGTCCCAAACGATTTTTTCAAACGCAGCGGCTTGAACACTTGCCCCGTTGAGTCGATACTGAACACTTCGTCAAGGATCAGATGCGATAAGTATCCCGTTACCGCTGCCGCTCCCTTTAAGAGACGTTCTTCGGGTGTACCGGCAGCAAGCAGATAGACGATTTCGCCGCTCAATACCGCTGCCGGAATACTATGAAACATTCCCCGATGGACGGTCAAACGTTTGACGCACCAGCCGATACCGAAGCGGATAAACAAAAACATTGCTGCCGCACAAATTATCGTAATGTCGGGGTCAAGATGTCCGCTGCCGGCAGGGAGATGCCGAAGCCTCTGTACTAACAGTGCCGACCCCAAACCGGCGGCGAGATAGATACATTCCTGAAACGATTTACTTGTGTCGCTGTCGATGTCCGGCAGCATACCGGCAACGCTGCATAAACCTGCCGAGACACCGCAAACCGGCAGCGGGAAGCCGAAAACGGACGCTGCTCCGCCCAGCGCAACGCCGGCTGCCGTGCTACAAGTAATGTGTTGGAAGAAACTGCCCAAAGTGCGGGAAAGGGAAATTTGAAAATAACGCAAGCGTCAGTGTCATCTCTGCCGGATGGTATCGAATTTCCCCCTTTATTCCTAGGGCAAAAACGTTATGATGCCGGACACACAAACGCATCGGGCGGCTAGTACCCGATAGGCATTGTCTTGTTTGCCTGTTGTGCAAATGCCGGTGCTTGGTTACAAAAACGAGTCTTACATTGCAGCGGTGGTTTGGTGATTTTTTGTATTTTCTAAAAAGGTCTCCGATTTTCTTGCAGCAATTGCCGTATCCCGTTAAGTGAATATCGATAGGGCTGAATCCTCTGCCTCTTTACGTTTAACCTTATGTCTGCGGCACATCTATCGAACACGTTGACAAAGGGCAGAAAAGGCGGGATAATACAGAAACATTTTTTGTACTTTAATGCCGTCATTTTCCCTTTTTCTGCGATGACAGACGATACCTCTCAATCCGGTGTTGAACCCAACACCGATGACATTGATGACCTCGATATATTCGGCATTGCCGGCAAGAATACCGCAGGCAGCAATGCTGCCGACAATAATACTGCCGAAAAGAAGCCGATGCTGCCGGAAGTCAATAGGGACAGCGGTATTACTATTCCCCAAAAACCGGGTGCTGCATCTCTTATTCAGCCGGAAAAAGAGGTCTATTACCAGCCCCGCACAACGGCATCCGATGCGATAAATGCGGCAACACTGCTGAAATTGACCTCCGG
This sequence comes from Planctomycetaceae bacterium, assembly GCA_031289675.1. Lineage (GTDB taxonomy): Bacteria > Planctomycetota > Planctomycetia > Pirellulales > Thermoguttaceae > WRKP01. The sequence continues at coordinate 19,321 of JAITOZ010000285.1, read as the reverse complement.
TGTTACTCTCTGCGGACGTTTTATTCTGGGGAAAAGTCTTTCCCAAACCGCCAATTTACAGAACTGGTTTGCGAGCGACATTCAGACCGGTGCGACTGTTACAGTCCACATTCCGTTGGAATCAATTCAACACGACAAAAAACAAATTGATGAAATCAGGAGGGAGTACGAATCAATAGTCAAATTACAGCATCCGCATATTGCTCCGCTCATCGGAACATTTACTGATGTTAATTTCGGCTTCATCATCGTCCGAACGTATGTAACCGGCAAGACGCTTAACGAGTACCGCCGCGACTACATAAAAACTCACGGCAAGTTTCCTGTTTCGCAAGCCGTGCGGCTTCTGGAAGACATTGCCTCTGCTTTGGATTATGCAAATGGACACGGTATCGTCCACGGTGAGGTGCGCCCGTCTAATATTGTTGTCAGTCCCGACAAAGGTATTCAGGTTACCAATTTTCAACTGCCGTTTGAGGCGCATTTCGACCCGAAGAGCCTCTATGTTTCGCCTGAAGAAAAATGGGACGGGTACACCAACGCCAAATCGAATCAGTACGTTTTAGCGGTTATCGCCTATGAATTGCTGTCCGGTCAACGCGGTGCTTCGACCGCCGATATGGACTTTACTCCGCTGCCGCTGCCCGAAATACCGGATTACGTCATCAATGCCGTCCGGCGGGCGGCATCCAGACTGCAAGACGAGCGTTATGAGAACTGTCGGGAATTCATCGCGGCACTCGAATTAGGGCATCAGGAGGCTGCCGCGGCAGTACAGATTGCGGAAAAAGCGGCAAAGGAGAAAACGTTCCGTTCATCACCGGCATTTTGGGCTGCTGCCGTTGCGTTATTCATTGCGGTAACCGCAGCCGCTGCCTATTACCTGTCAATGCAGCCGGCAGTAAAACCCGATGCGGCGGAGCCGGCGCAGGTTGCCGCTAAAAACACACCAGAGCAGGGCGATGTCAAATCGGAACCCGCCGAAACAGACTCCGAAGAGCCGGAACCACAAGTACCGGAAAACGATGCTGTAAGTGCTGCCGGCGAACCGAAACCGCCAGAAGCAAAACAACCGGATACGGCAGAGCCGAAGGCGGATAAATTACCGGAGGCAGGGGAGTTGCCGGAAGCCGCAGCAGAGAAACCGAAGGATAATAAGCCGGATACCAAACAGAACGTTCTGTCCTCCGCTGACTTTCCGCAAACGGTCGTTAAAGAATTGACTCCCGAAGAATTTGCAAAGAAAAAACGGGAGGAAACGGCGGCTTTGACCCGCAAGGATTTTCAAGACCATCCCGACCATAATCCGGACAAAGACCAAATTGACACATTGAAGATTCCCGTTGGTACGGTTTCATACACATTTTGTTGGATACCGCCGTGTCCGCAAGGTTTTACGATGGGAAGTCCCGATGACGAACGCGGGCATGAGCCTGAAGAGTTACTGCATCGGGTTGTGCTTTCACGCGGGTTTTATCTTCAGGAGACGGAAGTTACACAAGGTCTCTGGGAGACGGTGATGAAAACGAATCCGAGCGGCTCACTAGGCGGTCAGTATCTTCCTGTCGAAAATGTTTCGTGGGACGATTGTCAGCAATTTATTGCGGCACTGAATGCAAGGAACCTTACCCCTGCCGGTTACCAATTTTCCTTACCGACGGAGGCACAATGGGAATATGCCTGCCGGACGGGGCAGTCAATGCCGTTTTCTTTTGGTTTTGCTTTGAACGGCAATAATGCGAATTGCGACGGAGCATTGCCGTACGATGCGTTAGCCGACGACGGAATGGGACTGCCGGGGCAGAACGTCGGCAAATCGCGCCGTGTGAAATCTTATCTGCCGAATGTCTGGGGCTTGTACGATATGCACGGCAATGTTTGGGAATGGTGCTGCGACTGGTTTGATAATTATCCGGCAGGAACAATGACTGACCCGACGGGACCGGAAGTCGGTATGTACCGTGTCCAGCGGGGCGGATGCTGGGGACGTGCTGCCGTCTACTGCCGAAGTGCAAGCCGTAAATGGGATATACCTGACACACACCAAAACAGAGTCGGACTTCGGTTGGCTGTCGTGCCGGTAGAAAAGCAAAACGGACACAGTGGTCAATCAGAGCCGCAACCGGAACCGTAGAGTTTACGCAGGAACAGCGGCAAGATAGATTGCCGGAAAGAAATTTGAAATGAAATAGATTGCGGGACAGGGATTCGAACCCCGACTAAATGGTTCAGAGTCATTCGTGCTGCCCTTACACCATCCCGCAAACAGTTAGCCAGCCGACTCAACGCCCGCCGTATCCTCCCCTGCCGGTTATTGTGGTCTAAAATCGTTCTCTGTCCAGTGTTTAGATGGATACTTGGACAAGTCCTGTTTTTTGACTAAATGGGGGGGGAGAATTATGGGTAGTGTTATAAATTTATTGGAATGAACGTTAACATACGGGAAAATAAGGGACTCCTACGACTCAATCAATAAATCCCTGACACAACCCAACCGAATTATGACAATTGCCATCAAGGAATTTAGAATGAAACGGACTAACTCATTTTGTACCCGCCGTCAGTTTTTATGCAATGCCGCCGCAGTCAGTACCCTCGCCGCTACACTACCCGCTCCGGCACTCTCGGCGGATAAAAGCCCCAACGGTAAATTGCCCCGCTTTGCCGTCATTTCAGATATTCATATCGAAAATAACCGGGACGAAGGGGCAAAAGTGAAGGTTCCCAGAGCGTTGAAAAATCTGTTGAGCAAAACGCCGATAGCCGATGCGGTCTTCGTTGTCGGCGACCTCACCCAAAGTGCTAAACCGGAAGAATTTGACCAAGTTGCGGCAATGTTCGCCGACAAAACGCTCGTGCCGGAAGGTATTCGTCCTTATTTTCTGCTCGGCAATCACGATACCGGTTCCGGCGGGAAGGCAATTCCTCTCTTTACCGAAAAACTGAAACAGCCGGTTCATCAGTACATCGAAATCAAAGGGTATCCGTTCATCACGGTAAGTATGAATGACAGCGATTGGAAAAATCCGAATTGTTACAACGAAGAATCGTGGCTGTTCTTGAAGGAAAAACTTGCCGATGCGGCGGTGAAATATGCCGGAAAACCGGTGTTCGTTTTCACTCACGTGCCGCCGTCGAAAACCTGTTACGGTTCGGAACGCTGGGGGACGGAAGTGTTCAAAAGTGTATTAAGTCAGTATCCGCAGGCGGTTGTTTTTTCAGGACATTCGCATTTACCGGTAGGCGACCCGCGTTCGATTCATCAGGACAAATTTACGGCAATCAATGACGGTTCAACAACGTACAGCGGAGTCGAAGCGTACGAAAAGTTGACCATCGGCATTCATCCTGAAAACAACGGAAAAGTGACCGAAGGGCTTATTGTAACAGTATTAGACAGCGGCAGTGTTGATATTGAGCGTTGGGATACTTACCGTAACGAAAAGATGCTGCCGGATTGGACGCTTGCCGCTCCGCACGACGGCAGTCAGTTCCGCTACAAAAACCGCAGCGGTCTGCCTGCGCCGGCGTTTGCGGAGGACGCAAAAGTTGCCGTAACAAGAATAGGCGAAAAGGGAATTGCGGTAACATTTCCGCAGGCAGCGGATAATGAGGTTGTGCATCATTATCTCGTTGAAGTTGTGCAGGACGGTAAGACTGCTGCATTGAACCGGACATTTTCGCAGTTCTATCTCAACAGTGATATGCCGAAGACGCTGACAGTCAGGTTTAAGGATTTGCCGGTTTCTCTGCCGTACCAAATCCGGGTTCGAGCCGTTGATTCATTCGGCAATCAATCGGAACCGATTAGTGCTGCTTTTTTATCGCTTAACCTCCCGTAATGTATAGACTTACCGTGTGTCTATGCGTGAGATGCTTGCCGAGAGCAAAAAAAATCAGAAATCTCTTGACCTTTATTCGTTGACAGTATTAACAATGGAGGTGTTGCGCCTCTATAAGAAACTGCCTTTTGAAAAGGAGAAGTGCCTGTACGTTACTGTTAGCGCAGCAAAGTACCGTTAAACGCAATTTTCCGCAACGCCGAGCAGCGGAACATTATACTCCCGAAACCGCTTTGCTATCGAAGCAATGACCGACTCCGGCGTGTTTTTCGTGTTAAGAACCACTACATTGCCGTCCGAAGAGGCACTCTGCCACAAATCAATGTGCTTAGCAAGCGGATATTCAGTCAACGAACCGCCGTCAAGAAGTATTAAATCGTAATGTTTTTTTTCGCTGCAAAGCACTTCGGAAAAATCCGCAGGGGACAAATCAGCAGAATGATTCCAGACAGCAAGTGTCAGGTTGTCCGAAAGTTTCACTGCCGCTGTATGCTGCGGCGTTTCCTCCGGCACACTCAAGAGTTGCCGCAATTCAGGGTGTTTCCGGTTCGCATCGCCGAGCAGTATTCTGTGTCCCCGGCGTGTTAATTCGCGGGCAGCACATAACAACAGCGTTGTACAGCCGTCGCCTTTCAAAAAACCGGTAAAAACAATCGTCTTAATGCCTTGATTCATCTGCACTATCAAATGGTCGGCTAAAGACTGAATCTGATTCGCCGCCGTCTCGTTCAAAGAATTCAGTTTTTCCGACCACGCCCAAGTCCGCAGCGGCTCTGTAACCGATATAATGTTGCCAATAGATATGCTGTCAATGGATACCAAACCGGCAGGCATCTCCGGCTCTTTTTTAATAGACTCTTTCCTCACAAACGGAATAATGACTGGTTCCGGTTCATCATCGACCGCTTTCGCCGCTGCTCTAACAGCGTCATCGACAGCATTGAATATTTGCAAAACCGGTATCAAACGCCGCAACGGCAGCGTTGACGGCGATTGTTTTGCGGTCTGCTGTATCGTATGCGGGATGACTGCCGGTTCAACAGCATTGTTGCCGAACTGATTGCTGCCGGTTATGGTCTCAGAGAGCAACTCGTCAAAGGCAGTGAGAGAAACATCAGATGCCGCAACGCCTTTGGTTACAATGCTTGAGGCAGCAACGTCTTGGACAGCAACACTTTGGGAATGAACGTTCGCCATTTCTTCCGGCGGACAGAACGCTGCCAGTTGTCCGCTTTCATCGTCATCGAAGAGCCGGCAAACCTGCCCCTTCGATGTTACAAAAGCGGCTCCTTGCAGTGCGTTCGGCAATGCCGTACTCCTCATAAGGTGTTCGTCTAATTGATTGGAGAACATTGGGGTTGTTTCCGAACTGAATCCGGGGCGGCACGCCGTCAAGCCCTAGTATCAGACGCAAGCCTCATTCTATCGAACGATTCGCTTGCACCCTCACGGGGCGTTCGTTATATCATCATCCACAGGGCTTACGCCCTACGCTATGGGCTTGTCCGCACCCCTATTTTGCTAAAACGCAAGCATACTACATAACTACATATTTAAAAACTCGCCAAAACTCGCCAAAACTCGCCATTCGTCACTAATACTAATACACTTTCCTGTGCGACGGATAATCATAAGGATAGTTCGGCTGCGATACCTGCGGAGTCTGTTGATATGGAACTTGCTGCTGGTAGGGTACCGGCTGATACTGCTGCTGCGGCATCGGCGGCGGATACAGAGAGGATTCCGGTATCGGAACGTGTGTCTGATTATTTACCCCGTTCGGATAGGGATTACCCTGTTGTTGATAACCCTGTGGTGGAGGGTAAGTCGGCGTAACCGTTCTGCCTGCCGATTGAAGGTAACTGCCTTGCGTTTGCGGTGCTGCATACGACGGATAACCCGCATTATTAGGTGTGTTGTTATAACCGGCGGGGTATTGCGGAGGAGCATTGTACGGCTGACGTTCGGCATTATAGCCTGCCGGTACGGTATTCTCGTTCTGCGCCGAAGCAATTGCCGCAACCGGATAAGCCGAAGCGGGATGATTGTTCAGCCGGTCTTGCGCCGGATAGTACGCTGTTGCCGCATTCCCCGTATTCACGGAATTAACCGGATAATTCGCCTGATAGTTTGCCGCCGGATAAACAGCGGGGGCAGCGGTGTTGTTTGCGGCAATGTTACTTGCGGCAATGTTGTCTTGTGAGGGAATCGAATACATTGGAACACCGGCACTATCGGTGTTCGGTACCGTACTTGGTATTATTGCTGCGGTACCTTTCGCAGAATCGTCTGCGGCAGAAATTCGTTCGAAAGGATTCTTAGGCGGATAATTTGTTCCCGCCGCACCGGCAGAGGCAAAAACGTCAGCATCCGGCGCAACGATGACCGGTACTTCCGAAGCGGTTTTTGCGGCAACCGCGGTTTCGGCAGCCAGTACAGACGATTCCTCTATGGCAGCAGTGCTGGCGGAAACGTCTTTTGCCGATTCGCTTTTTTCCAAAAACAATAGACCGGCACCGCAAATTAAAACGGCGATACCGGCAGCGGACAAGCGTCTGTATAACTGCCTCTCCGATGCCGCCGGTATTTTCTTTTTCTTACCGCGTAAGGCAGCGGCAAAGGCTTTGCGGAATAATTCGGCAACACTCGGCTCATCATCGTCATTGATTTGACTAATAGACGGCGCAGCCCCCAAATCGGGCATACGGGCAATGATTTTGCCGTCGAGAACGGTATGATTGCCGGAGACATTCTCGTCTTGGAAATTCCATTCTTCAAAAGTATCCGTTGAAGAAGACGGTGCCGGGGACGTTTCCGTTACGGTCGGTTCGCTATTGTGTTTCACGCTCATTGCCGCTTTTTAATCTTGGGGGTGTCAAAATCAATCTCTGAAATCGGTCGTTATCGGTTTCTAAAAACCTGCCCTTATTCTAGTATCGGTAAAACGATGTCCGAAAATAACGAATTTTCCGTTTTTTTTGAAAAAAGCGAGTATAAGGGGGGGACATCCAAAAGCGGTCGTGATTCGTTGCGCTGCCGTGTGTTATACTTTTGTCCCTTGCCTAGCATCTCGCGTCTTTTTAGTAAATTTTTGACGACTATAGCACCAGGCGACTCACAATAACTTCTATTAGGGCGAGTTACCCCTTCTCTTGACTTGTTTTTTTGCAAAGGTTATAGTCTGTAACGGAACGGGGATAAGCCAAATATGAGTTGACCCGTTACGACAACTTAGAGGGAACCTACAATGCCTTGCTAACATCGCTACTTATCTGATAAATTAGAGGTAACACGACCTGGTTTTACAGCATCTCCGTAAACAACAGAATGCCGATAGAACACTGTCCCTTGACGTAAAGCCGATTTTAGAAGTACACACGAAAAAGCAATGTTACTCGTCTCATGGAACGTCAACGGTCTGCGGGCTTGCCTGAAAAAAGGCTGTGCCGGGGCATTGCGGCAACTTGATGCCGACATAATTTGCCTGCAAGAGACGAAGATGGAACGCAGTCAAGCCGAAGTCGATTTAGCCGGCTTTCGGCAATACTGGAACAGTTCTGTTACAAAAAAAGGTTATTCCGGTACGGCGGTCTTTTCCCGAAAAGAACCGCTGAAAGTCTCTTACGGAATCGGTCAACAGCAGCACGACCAAGAAGGACGTGTGATAACATTGGAATACAGCGATTGGACACTCGTCAATGTTTATACCCCGAACGCACAAGACGCTTTGGCACGTCTGCCCTACCGGATGGAGTGGGAAAATGCGTTTCGGGAATATCTGTTACAAATAGATACATCGAAACGGGGTACAGCCAAACCGGTGATTGTCTGCGGCGATTTGAATGTTGCTCATCAGGAAATCGACCTGACGCATCCGAAGACGAACCGGAACAGTCCGGGTTTCACTGATGCAGAACGGGGCAAGATGACGGAATTGCTGGCGGCGGGTTTTACGGATACCTTTCGTACTTTGTATCCTGATACGACAGAGGCTTATACTTGGTGGAGTTACCGGAGTAATGCAAGAGAACGTAATGTCGGCTGGCGTATTGATTATTTTCTTGTTTCCTGCCGGCTGCTGCCGCAAGTGCGTGATGCCGTTATTTACTCCGGTATTTTCGGAAGCGACCACTGTCCCGTTGGATTAATGTTACAATAATCGGCAATCATCCGGCAAATTTTCGGGGCAGCACCGACCGCAGCGGCTCGGCAATAACCTAAAGCGAGTTCACCGCAAAGTTGACCGGTCTCAATGTCAAGGTCGCAGTGCGTTTCCATATTTTCGCAAAAGAAGCCTATCGGCGAAACAATGACGCTTCGGCAGAGTCCCGCCGCAGCTGTTTGACGGGAATACGACCGGATACGGTCTTTAATGTCCGGCTCAAGCCAACGGTCGGCAGGTACACCGGCACTTTGATAAACAAGTTCCCAATCGAACGGTTCTTGTGAGAGTTCCGCTATACTGCGGCACGCTTCCTGTAATTCCTCCGCATAGACGGCTGCCTGAGGGTCGGACTTGGGAAGGCTGTGTGCCGAAAAGAGAACGAGCCGGCTCCCGGCAGAAGACGGATAATCCGTCAACGAATGATGGGCTAATGCCGTAAGCAATGTATCGGTCTGGGCTTCCAAAAATAACCGGTTACGGTTGGGCAGCGGCAGATATTTTAGATTTATTGTAATATTTTTTACACTCTGCAATGCTTCATTGTACCGGCTGTTGCAAGAAAACGCCGATGTTACAAAAATACCGGCTTCGGCAATTCCGCTGCGCTGCATTTGTTCCAGCGTGTCTTTCAAGAGCGGCTCGTGAAACAAGTTGCCCCAATAGACGGGAATGTTTTGATTCCGCCTCTTGAATTCGTTTCGGACACCGGCAATGAGTTGCAGACATTCGCCGTTGAGCGGACTGTAACTGCCGCTTTGGGCAGCGCAGCGGCGGTACTTTTCGGCGGCATACTCAAGACGCTGCGGCGGAACGTTTTTACCGGCAAAAAGGTTATGCAGAAACGGAAACACGTCCTCTTCCCGTTCCGGTGCGCCGTAAGAAATAATGAGAAGTGCGTCCATACGAATTGAGAGTTGATAACGGAAAATTGGTACTAGGGAGACGCTTGCGTTTTAGCCCCCGCAAGGCAGCACCCGGATATACAGCATCTTTACAAGGGCATCTTTGCAAGGCTGTAATGTCAACAAAACTATCCTCCGCTTTTGCGCAGGCGTTTAATCAATCCTTTGTCTCCGACAAGCCACAGCACGTCTTCTTCTTGAAAAACCATTCGGGGGTCCGGATTCAAATGCCGGACATTTTGCCGTTCTATTCCGACAATCAAACCGTTCACCGCCTCACGTAAACCGCATTCCCGCACCGATTTGCCGACAAAAGGATGATGGCTGTGAAGAACCAGCGATTCCAAACCGATATAATCATCGTCAAAATCGACTTCGGTATCCATTTTCTTTTCGATAATGTGCTGCACTGCTGCCAACTGCCTGTCTGTTCCGATAAGGTACACGCGGTCAAAGGGCAGGAGCAAGTCGCTGCCTTGAGGCGGAATCAGCATCGTTCCGCCGCGCTCAATCATCACGGCGGTAACACCGAACCGGGCTTTGAGTTCCGAATCTTGCAGACTCTTTCCAATGAGCGGCGAATGCTGCGAAACGACAAACTCCGTGAGCGAAATATCCCAGGGGGGCAGTCCCGATCGCTGCGTTCGGACAGCAACGGCTTCACGCTCCTTTTCCGTCAGATGAACAATAAACTGACGCTCTATCCGGTGATAAAGTTTTTCGAGACGCTTACTCCATAAGAGTACGACCAGTAATATCAGCGGAATCAATGTCAGTATAGAAAAACTATAGACCGAAACAAAATGTCCGGCAATAAAATAAAGAAGTAAGATGCCGAAGAAAAAACGGAATACGGTTACGCCGATATGAAGCCGAAGCAGCGTTGCCAGTTCGCTTGCTTCAAATGCACCTACGCACGGACGCGGCTGATAAAAAACCGTCCGCAGGAAAGGTGCTGACAAGGCTAGCGTTACCAGACACAAGAAATTTCCCATCGGCGTTGATTCCGCTTGCAGTAATTGATTGCCTAATCCCGAAAATGATTGCGATACAAAGCGGACAATCACCGTAATTCCGATGACAATCACGGAGTTAAGCAAAATCCGCACTCCATAGACCCGCCAAAGGAGTTTCAGTACGCCCTCCTTTCCGTTGCGGTTCATTGAAGTTTCGTAATGCTGCAAGCCCCGATGTATGGAAGCGGGAATACGGGAATGAAGGTAATTCGTTAGTGTGCCGGAACTTTTAATCAGATACGGCGTAGTGAATGTTGTCATTGCGGAAACGGCAACGGTTATCGGGTACATAAAATCTTCAATCACGCCGAGATTGTTTCCGAGAGCGGCGATGATAAACGAGAATTCACCGATTTGCGCCATACTCATTCCGGTCTGCATTGCGTGTTTGAGATTACAGCCGGATAAGACCGCACCGGATGCCGTTGCAAAAAACTTACCAACGATGGTAACGGCAATAATCAGCAAAATAATTTGCCAGTGCCGGACAATGATTGCCGGGTCGATGAGCATTCCGACGGAAACGAAAAAGATAGCGGCAAATAAATCTTTTATCGGCAGTGTTAGGTGTTCGATTTTTGCCCCTTTGGACGTTTCTGCGAGCAGTGACCCCATCACGAAAGCACCGAGTGCTGCCGAAAAACCGACCGAGACGGCAAGCATTACCATCAGGAGACAAAGCGAAAGCGAAACGATGAGCAGGATTTCATCGGTAAAAAGTTTTCGGCACATCCGCAAAAAGGCTGGCAAAAGATAAATGCCGGCGACAAACCACAGAATTAAAAAGAAAACGAGTTTTCCCGATTCCAGCAGCAGTGCTGTGCCGGAAAAGTTGTTGGAGACGGCGACCGTTGCGAGTAACACGAGGAGCAAAACGGCAAGCAAATCTTCAACGATGAGAACGCTGAATACTATCGGCGCAAAAGTACGTCCTTTGAGGTGCTGTTCATCAAAGGCTTTGACGATAATCGTGGTTGAGGACATTGACAAAATCACCCCTAAAAACAGGGAGTTCATCGTATCCCAAGCGAGGATTTTTCCGACGAAAAATCCCAAAAGAATCATCAGAACGATTTCAACGGCGGCAGTCATTCCGGCGGTTTTGCCGACGTGTGCAAGTTTCTTGAAACTGAATTCCAGTCCCAGTCCGAAGAGCATAAAGATAATGCCGAGTTCCGACCAGATTTGGATACCGGGTTCATCGGTGATTCCGGGCAGGTAGGGAAAATGCGGACTAATCAAAAAGCCGGCGATGAGGTAGCCGAGTACGACGGGCTGTTTCAAATACCGAAAAAGCAATGTCATAACCGCCCCTGCAGTCAGGATTAACACTAAATCGAGAATCAGGGGAGGTAAGTGTGTTTCCATCGTTGTTCATCGGCTTTATGTATCTGCTGATATTTCGATATGCTGCGGTTATTTTTTTGTAATATTTATTCTTTTTTTAATCTCCTCAATCAGGCTGACCGGGTCAATCGGTTTAGCACAATACGCATCCATACCGGATTGCAGGCACATCTGCTTGTCCTCCGCCGTAGCGTTTGCCGTCAAGGCGATAATCGGTATCCGTCCGTGATGTTTTGCCTTGCCGTCCGCCTCCATTCGGCGGATAATTTCCGTTGCCTGAAAACCGTCCATTTCCGGCATTTGGCAGTCCATCAGGATGATGTCAAATGCCTGCTGTTCCGCTGCCTGATGCGCTTTAATGCCGTTGTCCGCCAAGACATACCGGTAACCGGCTTTGTGCAGAATCTCGCCGACAACAATCTGATTGATACGGTTGTCTTCGGCAACAAGTACATATCCGGCAGAGACGGCATCGAGGTCTTCCATACTTGCCGCAGATGCGCCGGCAAAGCCTTCTTCCGCTTTTTCCAGCGATACGGCTTCCAGCCATTCTTTTTGTACCGTTTCCCGCTTGCGCTGCCGGTCAAGCAGAATCCCGGACGATTCCCCGGGCAGATTATTTCCTGTTACGATATTGACGAAAATACCAAACAAAGCGGAACCGAACACCGGTTTGTTCAGGTAACGCACTACATTCGTATTGTCCGCCAAAACGCTTATGTCGGCAGAGAGCGGAAGAAGAGCAAGAACGGATGTTGCGGTAATATGTTTAATGTCTTCAATGAGTTCAAAGCCGGAAGCATCGGATAAAATACTATCAATGACGGCAATGTGATAAGGACACTGCTGCGCATCGGCACTTTGTACGGCTTCTCTTGCTTCTTTCCTGCCCGCAAAAGTATCAACATTCATTCTCCACGATTGGAATTGCTGGATGAGTGTATCCGCTAACACTCGGTTCTCAACCGCTAATATAACCTTTTTGTTATGCAGCTCTATGCGGCTCTGCTCAATGATTTGCTGTTTGCTCTGTAATTCTTTTTGTGTTTCCTGAAACGGCAGACGCATCCAGAACGTGGAACCTTCCCCCTCAATACTTTCGACCCCGATTTCACCGCCCATCAGGTGGACGAGTTCTTTTGAAATCGCCAATCCCAGACCGGTACCGCCGTATTTTCTCGACTGCGAAGAGTCCACTTGTGAAAATGATTGAAACAGACGGTTCTGACGTTCCTTCGGTATTCCGATGCCTGAATCCTTGACGGCGAAATGAATCATTTTGACCGCAGCACCGTTAACCGTTTTTTCCCCCTCGTCGGTCAGCCGAATACTCACGCCGCCTTTTGAGGTGAACTTCAGTGCATTGTTGACGAGGTTAATTAAAATCTGACGTACACGTCCCGGGTCGCCGATGACGTGCCGCGGAATGTAATTCGTAAATAAACTGCACAGTTCTAAATGGCTTGTTTCGGCTTTTGCGGACTGAATGTCGAGTACCGATTCGATGAGTTCGAGTAAATCGAATTCGATACGTTCAATATCGAGTTTTCCCGCTTCGATTTTTGAAAAGTCGAGAATATCATTTATCAGCGAGAGCAGGTAGCGTCCGCTTGCCTTTGCCAATTCGGCATATTCCCTCTGTTTCGGATTCAACTCCGTATCGAGGAGCAGGTCGGACATTCCGATTACGCCGTTGAGCGGCGTTCGGATTTCGTGACTCATATGAGCAAGAAATTGCGTTTTTGCAATCGAAGCCTGTTCGGCTTCGAGACGTTTGAGGTGGTCAGACAAGTCGTGGAGGCACGCAACAATATATTTTTTCCCATCGTTTTCAAAAATGTCGTGGACACCCAAAACCGGTATCACCGTCCTGTCGTGCCTCTCAATTTCCATCATACTTTGTGCCGTTTTGATTTGAAGCAAATCGGAAACAAAATGACTCCAAGAGTTCTTCTCGTCAAAAATCCGATGGAATTGCAAAACACTTTGACCGATGAACAAATTTCTGTCTTCGAAGCCGTAAATGGAAGCCGTTGCCTGATTAGCGTAAATGACCTTGCCGTCCATATCTACCCAATTAACAGGTTCGGAAATGAGGTCGATGACCCGCTGCATTGTCCGCAGTGATTCCATTGTTTTTACCAGTTCCGTGATGTCGTGAAACGAGTAAAAGCGGGTGTAGCCGTCTTTTCCCTGACCGGTGTAACGCGATACTCCGCGCCATTCACAGACACGTCCGTTCCTGAACCGGACGACTCCTTCCTGCGGAACCGTTTTTTCCCTCAATATCTGTATTTTGCTGATCCAATCATCGGAATCAAGAAGAAATTCATCGTAAAACCGGTGAAGTTCTTCGAACGGTTTGTTAACAGCGAATTCCCTGTCGCCGCCGAACATTTGCTGCAAAGCAGTATTTGAGAGCGTACTTTCAGCAGTGTCGGAAGTGATCAGGATGCCGTCTCTTGCCGTTTCAAGAAACGCCTGCTGCAAGAGCCGCTGCCTTTCCGGCTCCCGAATGGCGGTAACATCTCTTGACGATACCGATAAACTGGTTGCGCCGTTGACGTATATCGGATGGATTTGCGTTTCAATAATCCGAATTTTTTCGTTTTCTTTTTGAATTTCCATCTCGAAACGCTGCGGCTGCCCGTCATCGGCCCGCAGCAGTAAGTCTTCGAGATGTTCCGCCGTCAAAATTTGAAGCGAACGGTCTAACATGCCCCGGCGGTGACGGACAACCGATGAGAACGGCGAACCGATAACTTCGTCCGCCGTCCAGTTGAACAAGTCCAGACACGCCTGATTGATGCTGACAATTTTTCCGTTGTGGACGATGGCTAATGCCTCGTGGCTGGCATTGAAAACAGGAGCAGCAACGCTGCCGTAACCGGATTTCATCTCATCGAATTGTTGCTCCGCCAATTCCGTATCATCGGCAACAAATACGGCAACGCCGGTTACGGTCTTCTCCTGACGGACGGAAATAAACTGTAAATGGAGAAAAAGCCCTGTCCACCAGGTCGTCAGCGTTCCGGCGTTACCGTCGAGGGCTTGCCGGAGAGTATCATAGAGCAGCGGATTGACGTGAAAATAGTCGAGTGCGGACTGCCCCTCGGCAGGTTTAAGCCAATCCAAACATTTTCCGCAGACGTTCGTAATATTTCCTTCCGTGTCTATCCATATCAAACCTTTGTTCGGTACGGACAGGATGCCGCTGATAAGTTGCACAGCGGCATCGTGACTGAATTTCGGTAAATCGGGATGGGGAACACACATTGATACAACAAAAACATCTTTCTTACGTGATTCTACCCGATAATCGGCAGAGTTACAAGATATAATGCCTGCATCCTGGTGTGTTGATATTGTCCTTTGTAAGGGCAATTCAGCCGAAGCGGAAAATGTTTGGAATACGTTGAGGCAGCAACGCCGAATCGTTATACCGTCGAAATGCAGAAGGCGAAGCAGTTATATTTCAGGGACAGGGCGTAGTTTTATGCATCTTTTCCGATTCAGCAGCAGGCGCAGAAAGGCGATTGGAATTTCAAACTCAATCCGGTCATTCTGGTGGCAGTATTGGATTTTGAGTATGACGAACACGAGGAACGGCGGAAGTGATACCGGCTGGTTTCGCTCAAAGACCAGGGCGGCGAGTTTTCGGACACGCTGAAGATGGTATTTTTGCAGATGCCGATATTCGATTTTGATAAGCCGCTGCCCTTGACACGGCGGGACAAGTGGCTGTATTTCCTGAAAAACTTGGAGTCTTTTGACAGCATCCCGGTGGTACTGAGTGAGCCGGTATTTGAGAAGGCGTTTGATACTGCGGAGTACATCAAGTTTTCGCCGGAAATGCAGGCGGTGTATCAGAACGACTTAAAGATTTACCGGGACAACCGCAACGTTGTTGACACCGCAGACCAGAATACACGATGCCAACCCAAGTATTTCGTTGACCTGACAGGGAATGCAGCGTCTTACCAACGCTTTGTTTATACTGTCCCAGCCCCCAAAGACAGATAAACTGCCAATAGACTTGTTCCACAACCTGCTGGCGTTTACTGTATCTCAAGATGAAAAAGGGAAATGATAATCGCGAAGCCGCAAAGAAAACGAAGAAGAGGAAAAAAGAACATAAAAAAAACTCGGCGGTCTTCGTTCCTTCGCGATTAAAAAACGGTTCTGGAACAAATCTAATAAAAGTTAAAGCACGGAATGAACATAAATCCTACGGCTTTCCCCGCACTCGTCCGTGCAATATCCAGCGGAACGGCTTCCCATAAATGGTAAATTAATATCGCCGAAAACACGAATGAAAGTATCATTGATCCGACCGCCCCGGCGTAAGTCAGCAGTATCATAAATACGATTGGAGGGGGCGGCTTCCTCCCTTCGCTCCGTTCTTATGATACAATAGAGTGTCCAATGACGGTAATATTCCGCATATTCGATGTTTGCATTTTTATCCGCCAGATATTTTTCCCGAATTGGGAAATACCGGAAGACGATGCGGACACACACAGCAAAGGTTTCATCGCCGCCGTTTTGCTTTTGCTGCGTCTTTTTGTTACGAAAAACGGCGTGAGCATTCTTTTCAGCGTTCTTGTGCATTGCGTTCTTTTGGTTTGCTTGTCGCTGATATTTATGCCGAAAGCCGGTACTGCCGTCGGTATCGATATTCTCGGCGGTTTTAATCTGCCGCCGCAGCCGGCGCACGAAGCCGCTGCCGTTTTGGCGAACAAACCCAAAGATAAAAGCGAAGATGAATCGCCGGCAAAAAAAGAATCGGTGAATGAAAGCATAAACGTTACAGAAACTCCCGCCGAAACAGAAGCAGCCGAACCGGCAGAGAACGCTGCCGCTGCCGCTTCCAAAGAATTATCCGTAACTCCGCAGCGCGGCGGTTTTGTTTCCGGCGGCGGTTTCGGTAACCGCAACGGCAAAGGAAGACAAGCAGCATTAGGCAGCGGCGATTGCACGCAAGGCGGCGAAGATGCCGTCGAAGCCGCTTTAGAATGGCTTGCCGCACACCAGCAAACCGACGGCGGCTGGTCTCTGCAATTCAACGATTCCTGCCGGCAATGTTCACAAAGCGGAACGAGCGAACTGCCCCGCCGGACTGCGGCAACCGCATTGGCTCTCCTGCCGTTTCTCGGTGCCGGCTATACTCATCAGGAAGGAAAATACCGAAAAACTGTTGAGCGGGGACTGCTCTATATTATCAACGACCCGAACAACGGCATTGACGGCGTGCTGCTGCAAAGCGATGGACTGCGGATGTACTCGCACGGTCTTGCGGCAATCGTCCTTTGCGAAGGATATGCTTTGAGCAAGCCGCAGCGTCCTGAATCAGCATTGGGACAAGCGGCGCAGCGGGCATTATTGACGATAGAAACGGCACAAGACCCTGACGGCGGCGGCTGGCGTTACCGTCCAAGTCAATCACCGGGCGATACTTCCGTGTTCGCTTGGCAACTGATGGCGTTAAAAAGCGGCAAACTCGGCGGACTGCCGGTTTCGCAATCTGTTCTTTACGGAGCGTATGATTTTTTGGAGTCGGTATCGGTGCAGGGCGGACGGCTTTACAATTATTTACCGAGCGGCGGCTGGGACAAAATCCGCGGCGATGATTCGCCGATGACGTGCAGTGCCGTCGGTTTGCTGATGCGGATGTATCTCGGCTGGAAGCCGGGCGATGAGGTGCTTGATGAAGGGGTTGCGATGTTGGCAAAAAACATTCAGCGTAACGGACGGCTGCGGCATAATCTTTATTTTGCGTATTATGCAGCATTGATGTTTCATCATTACGGCGGCGATAACCGGCAGCGTTGGAATGCCGCACAGCGGGACTTGTTGGTGAATACGCAGTCGCATCAGGGACACGAGTCGGGCAGTTGGTATTTCCCTGACCCGTATTGCAACAGCGGCGGCAGATTGCTCAACACGGCACTGGGAGCAATGATTCTCGAAACCCCGTACCGCATTATGCCGCTGTACCGGAAATGAACGGGGAATTGTGGGCGGCGGACAGCCGGCACAACAAAAAAACCGGCGGGATTTTACCGCCGGTTTCCGGGCTTATTAACAATGTACTTCATAGAATACACTTCAAGGCGGCAATACCCCTTTCGTTACGAAATCCGTTTCGCTTCGTCCGGTTCCCTGCCGAGCCTTATAATTTCTTTCTTTCGCTATGCTGCCAGTTCCTTCTTGGAACCAATCAGCGTACGCAACCTTTCCGCCAGCAAAGCGGTATCAAAGGGTTTCTTGAACGTCTCATTGATACACGACCGGTCAAAACTCGTAACACTTCCATCGTCCGGCAGTAAAGCAATAAGAATCACTTCGCCGAATTCGCTGTTCTTGCGCAAGTTTTGGCAAATTTGCACCGACTCCATCTTGCCGATGGAGAAGTCCACGATTACGGAATCAGGGTGAAAACTTTCAGCCTGAATACCGGCATCAAAACCGCTTGCGGCGATACTGATGCGGAACGACTTCTCCGGCAGTTCCCGTTTCAGATTGTCGATAAATATCTGGTCTTGGGCAACAACGAGCACCTTTGCGAGAGTCTCGTCTTCGAGTTCTCCTAAGGGCATTCCGTGTTCCTTCAAGAACTTAATCAAATACTCACGCGGAATCCGCCGGTCTTGAGACCCAGGAATACGGTAACCTTTCAGTCGTCCGGCATCGAACCATTTACTGACGGTACGCGGGGCTACCTTACAAATTTTGGCAACCTGACCTGTTGTAAAAACCTTCATAGCAGGCTCTCCGATATTACTAAATAAGTTTGCGTCCAGACATTATCCTTATGTCTGAACAATAATTGCCCTTTTAATTTTTTCCGGCTCCAAACATCCTGTCCTCGACCGGCGAAATCCTGGGTCAGGGCTTCACTTTTAACGCTCCTACTAGGCCGTTTTGTCATCATCAGCGAATCCTTACGCTGTCCGTTGACAATTTTACCGGCAGCCTCCTTTCCGACAATTGAGAAATAGTCGAAAAGCAGCATCTCCTCACACTGCCGGCGAGCCAAATGTCTGCAAAACGCAACTCCGTGCTTTCCTGCGTTTTCAAACCGGTTTCTTTTCTGGGAAAACCGGAATCAGTCTTTTGACCGCAACAACCCTCCGATATCTGTTATCGGAAAACAAAGAACACGGACTTTAGGATAATTGCCGAATTGTCAAACGCTCACAACGGTATTGCCCCAGCCGTTTGTTTGTCATTAGATTAGCCACGAGGGTTAGCCCCAAGGGTATGGCTAACGTTTTTTGTACCCTCCGCAAGATGATAAAAAAATTCCAGATTTCGCTTGACATTTGTTCGTTGATAGATTATACTATTTACTGACAATGGGGGTATTGTGCCACTGTAAGAAACTACCTTTTGAAAAGGAGAATGCTATGTTTACGTTCCTGTTAGCGCAGCAAAGTGCTGCAAAATTGACCTCACGTAAGTGTAAGAGAGAGAACAATCCCGTAGGATAGGCTTCACTCTCGTCGAACTTCTTGTCGTCATTGCCATCATCGGCATTCTTGTCGCCCTTCTGCTTCCGGCTGTGCAAGCCGCACGGGAAGCAGCAAGAAGAATGCAATGCTCCAATAATATGAAGCAGATAACGCTGGCAATGCACGTCTATCACGAAGCCTTCAATTCCCTGCCGCCGAGAAATAACACGACACAAGAAAATAGAACATACAATCCTGATATCCCAAACGGTGCCAGTGGGAGCGGTATGGACGGTTATTACCGTTGGAGTCCCAATTATATACTTCTTCCTTTTATCGAACAAACAGCACGTTTTGACAAAATTAGAACCAACTGCATTGCCCCTACGGACGTTACAGAAAGTACCTGTGCAGCCCTGTCGGCAGTGCTTTGTCCTTCGGCTCCGTCACACTCTGACACTAACAACGAACCGCTCGCCATTGGAAATATCGTGTATAGTTACGGCGATGGAGCCGAAACACTCCGTTACGATGCTCATTGGCTCGCCTCAATGTACCCTAACGAACGCGGCGTTTATACCGATGTCAGCGGATT
>JAITOZ010000224.1 GCA_031289675.1 Planctomycetaceae bacterium | reverse complement strand
TTACACTGTTTATTGTTACACTAATGCTTTCCGGCTGCGGAGAGCAGATGCCGGAGGGGCTGCCGCCGCTTTATCCTTGTACGCTGACGTTCACGCAGAACGGTGCGCCGCTTGCCGGCGGGATAGTGAGTCTCGTTCCGGTTGAGGCATCGCTGCCATTTTCGTTTTCCGGTCTGACGGACGCACGGGGCAGTCTGACACCGATGGTGCAGGGCAAGTATAAGGGGATACCGGCGGGCAAGTGGAAAATTGGTGTCCGCAAGGAGGAGTTCCGAACGGAAGGCAATTTTGAGTGGGCGGTAACGCTTGTGGACAAACAGTATTACACGGCTGCGGACTCGCCTCTGGAAATAGTGATTGCCAAAGGTAAGAACAATTTCACCTTCGATGTCGGCGCAGCGGTCGAAGAACGCACGTCCGAAAAAGCACCGAAAACCGGGGGAGGTAAATAACAGAGGAAACCGGTGGGTGCATAAAAATTTGTCGGGTGCTGTTAACGAGTGATGAGTGACTAGTGACGAGTAATGCGGGGAAAATTCGGAAGCGAAAACTAGTCACTAACCACTCGCCACACCCTTATTTTCATTTTCCGCCCCCTTAATAGTAATGCGTCTCCAAACCCTTACCCTTATTCCCTTAATTTAAAAATAAGGGGAAACAAGGAATGGGAACCCGTGCTATTAAGGGTACCGGAGAAAATAAGGGTTTCGGACAAAGGAAAACCTTATTTGCAAAAAATTATTGTCAAAAAAAAAAAAAAATACCCGATAAAGTTTTACGCTCCCGAGACCGGTGAATCTTTGAAATTAAGGAAAAGCAATCCCAAAAGCCGAAATTTCAAGTGTAACGGGAGTAGAATTACCGCAGGCAAATAACGCCTTGATGCCGAATCTCTTGACAAAAACTGCTGGAAAGGCAAAAATCATTTCTTATCGAACGCCGGAAACGTATAAACTGGAATACAAATAATCTGTTATGTCTGACCTCGAAATTGCCCGTGCGGCTGTGCTACAGCCGATAGAAAAAATTGCTGAAAAAATCGGTCTCAATGCCGAAAAACTCGAATGTTACGGAAAATATAAAGCAAAAATCAACGTTGACGGTTCCGCAGCCCGCAGCGGCAAACTCATTCTCGTAACCGCCGTTTCACCTACCCCCGCCGGTGAAGGTAAAACGACGACCAGCGTTGGTTTGGCGGACGCATTGAACCGGCTTGGTCATAAAACCATCGTTGCTCTTCGGGAACCATCGCTCGGTCCGTGTTTCGGCATCAAAGGCGGTGCTGCCGGAGGCGGATACGCCCAAGTCGTGCCGATGGAAGACATCAATCTGCACTTCACCGGCGACTTTCACGCTATCACCTCTGCGCATAACCTCTTGTCGGCAATGCTCGACAATCATCTGCACTTCGGCAATGCGCTGCGGTTAGACACACGCCGGATCACTTGGGGACGGGTGCTTGATTTGAACGACCGCTCTTTGCGGAAAATCGTTTCCGGTCTCGGCGGACAAGTTAACGGCGTACCGCGGGAAACGAACTTTGATATTACCGTCGCTTCGGAAATTATGGCGGTATTCTGTTTGAGCAATTCGCTTGCCGAAGTGAAGGAACGCATCGGACGTATTATCATCGCTTACACTGCCGAAGGCGAACCGGTAACGGCAGCGCAACTGAAATGTCACGGGGCGGCAGCGGCATTGCTCAAAGATGCGTTGAAGCCGAATTTAGTCCAGACATTGGAAGGGAATCCGGCATTTGTTCACGGCGGTCCGTTTGCGAACATTGCGCACGGCTGCAACAGTGTCTTGGCAACCAAAGCGGCTTTGCAGTCAGCGGATTATGCAGTAACGGAAGCCGGTTTCGGTGCGGATTTAGGCGCAGAAAAGTTCTTCGATATAAAATGCAGGCACGCCGGTTTGAAACCGAACGCCGCCGTCATCGTTGCCACCGTCCGTGCGCTGAAATATCACGGCGGTATGGACTTGAAAGAATTGACGCAGCCGGACACCGAAGCGTTGAAAAAAGGTTTTGCGAATCTGCAAAAACACATCGAAAACGTGCAGTCTTTCGGTGTGCCGCTTACCGTTGCTGTCAATGCGTTTCCTTCCGATACCGATGACGAAACGCATTATATCATCCAACGCTGCGGTGAACTCGGCGTGAAGGCATCGAAGGCGCAGCATTGGGCAAAAGGCGGTGCCGGTGCGGAGGAATTAGCAAAATCCGTTGTCGAGGCAGCGGACAATGACGGCTCGAATTTCCGCTTCTTGTATCCTGATTCGATGCCGCTGTTACAAAAAACCGAAACGATAGCAAAACAGATTTACGGAGCGGACGGCATTTCGGCAGATACAAAGACTCTCGACAAATTTGATGCGTTGGAAAAACTCGGCTTCGGTCATCTGCCGGTGTGTATGGCGAAAACGCAGTATTCGTTTAGTGCCGATGCGTCTTTGCGAAACAGACCGGTCGATTTTACGGTGCCGATTCGGGACGTAAAAGTTTCTGCGGGGGCGGGTTTTGTTGTCGTCTTAACCGGCGACGTTATGACGATGCCGGGCTTGTCCCGTTCACCGGCGGCGGAACGGATAGACGTTGACGAACACGGACAAATTACAGGACTGTTTTAAGACTTGTCCTTAAAAATTAAGTGACCGATTGGGTTGGCATCAGACCTGCCGGTGGTTCCTTGCCTATTTTTTATCAATCGGTTAATATATATCCGTCCCGATTGCGAAAAACGGAGGCTCAAGACTATTGAGAAACAGGTCTGGGCGAATAAGGAAGAGTAAGATGCGAAATGATATTTTTGCCGTATTATGTACTGCCGGCATTGTCTATTGTTCATTGTCAATAGGTAACTTGTGTGCGCAACCGCCTTGGGGCAATGAACAGCCGCCGTGGCGGCAGCGGGGCGATAACAATCCGTCCGGCAGCAATCCGCCCCGCAATTTTCCTGATTTCGGCGGCAGCCAACAATTCCCCGGCAGTAATCAACAGTTTCCCCGCGACGACGCATCCCGCAGCGCACGGCGGGTCGGGATGCTCAAAGGGATGGATACCAACGGGAATGGAACTCTCGAACCCGCTGAAATACCGGAATACCGGCGCGATTTCGTCAACCGGATTGTTACGGAATTAGGCGGTAATCCGCAAAGGGCAATCAATCTCAGCGACCTCGAACGCAAAGCCGCCGCTCAAAACAGTCCCGCAACGCCGTCATCCGCCCCGTCTTCAGGAACGGCTGCGCCGGCAGCGGTAACCGGCGATGCGCTCGTTCTTCCGTTCGGCGAAAAAGAAGAAACACCAAGTTCTGTCTTGTCATTCGGACAGCGTGAAATCAAAGCGGCAATTCCGGCAGCCCAAGCGAATAATGCGCCGGTCTCGGCATCCGACCAAATCCTGCGCAATGCCAAAGACATTTTGACGCGGTTCGACAAGAACCGGAACGGAACGCTGGACAAAGATAAGGGCGAATGGAGCAGCACGCTGCCGTTCAAGGCAGAGAGTGCCGATAAAAATCTGGATGGACGTATTACGCTGTCTGAAATCGTTGCCGTATTAGGAGGGACGACAACGGCATCATCGGGTTCGGCGGCAACGGCAACGAAATCATCGGAAGCCTACGACCATTTGCCGCAGGGAGTACCGCCTTGGTTTTTCGAGCGGGACAAGGACAAAGACGCACAACTAACGATGTTGGAATATGCTCACGGGCAGCCGTGGACGCAGGGGCTTGTCAATGAATTTCGGTTTTTGGACACAAACAATGATGGTTTTGCAACAATTGACGAAGTTTTTGCGGTTTTGAAACAAACGGATGAACAAAAGGCATTAGCGGAAGATAAGGCGAAGCGTGAAGCAGCCAAGACAAGCGGCAGAAGTTTGAACGAAACACCTGCCGGCAATCCGCCGCCGGAACAACAGCCGGCGGCGCAGCCTGCCCCGACGACCGGTTCGCCGGGACAAGCACCTCCGCCGAACGCCCCGTACGCGGCAGGCAGCAGTACGAACACAGTACCGCCGAACGCCGCTGCCGCCGAACGCAGCCGAACCAACCGCTCCTCCCGAAGAACGGCGAGATAGAGCGGCAGCATACAGACGGCAGATTGCGGATAAACTATAAACTCATTTCGGAAAATACTGCACTGCGACAGCACCTTACGTATTTATGTATTCACGTGGTGTGTTCACGTGCGAAACTTTTACTCCGCAGCAAAACGGTCGCGTTCGCCTCCTATTCTTGTTTAACTCCGTTTTTTGCCCGGTATTTTTCTGCCCAATTTTTGACGGCTTGTTCGGCAGCATCCCGAATGTCCGTTGCCCTGTCCACCATCAAACGTTTCAGCGTTTCTAACGCCTCCTTCGTCAGTACATTTTCAAGAACCGTAATCGCTGCATAACGGACTTGTCTTTCGCTGTCCTCTTCGGCAATACGGATAATCTGCGGTGCAAATTCTTTCGCATAACCCGTTACCGATGCCACCCGGCACGCAGCCATTCGGCGGATAGGTATCGGAGAGACAATATCGTTGCCGATGATTTTATAAGTATTCGGGTCAACAAGCCGGACATAATATCCCTGCATTTCGGCTTCATAGGGAGTCATATGAGTGATGCGGGAAGCCAACGCCTCGACGTGTAAATCCGGCATCCCGTCATAAACCGCCTGCCGAATCGCCGGCTCTGGGCGCTCTATCAACTTGGGCAGAATCGCTTCGAGACCGGCAGTGTTTCGGGATTGAAGAATCTTAAAGATAATGGATGCGGTTTGCGGGTCGGAATTATTAACAAATTCTAACAGCATCCGGTTCACATCATCACCCAGCAAACGCCGCACTGATTCTGCCGCAGCCCGTCGGGACTCCGGCGAGTGCCGCTCCAAAAAGAAGCGGTACAAACGAATCGTCCGGTCTTTCGGCAAAGAAGCCGATTGCAGGAGTTGAACGGCGCACGGCTCCAAACCTTCGACCAACTCCGGCAGATGCGGGTTCTCCGTCGTGAACCACTTAAACTCGGTGAACCGCTTTAAGGCTTCACGGAAATCAATGCTCGGATTCGTTCCGATGTATTCGAGCATTTTGCGGACAAACAGCGCATCGCTGCGTTCCTTGATGATTTGGTCCATCGTTGCCGGCGATTCCAGGTCGTTGAGATAACTCAACAAGAGGCGGATATAACTGCCGTGTTCGCCGGATAAAAGATTTTCGCTCACTTTTTGCGCTGCCGCAGAACGGTGGTCGGCAGCGATGGCTTTCATCGTGTCGTATTCTTTTTTCGAGATAATCAAGAGACTTTTGAGTACCTCGTCAAAATGATGAACTGCATACCGTTTGACCGCGGTATCTAATTGCTGCACAAACCATTCCCGTTTCCGGTCGAAGTTACGGCGTTCGGATTCCGGCGCAGCAAGAATGTCGGCATAAAAGGATTCTGCCAGTTGAAGCACGGCAGAACGCATTAAAGCAGAAATCTGCGCATCCGAACTTTCAAGAAAAAGAATGGTCGTCGGCAGCATTTCGTACAACTTGTATTTTTTGGTCACTTCGGCAACGGTCTCCCGATAAGTACCGCCTGCATCGCGGAAAGCCGCATCGGCAATTCGGGCAAGCCGCTCGCCGGTAAGAAACTCCGTTTTTGACCAAAATTCCTCATCTTTGAGAAAATACTTGAAAAGTCGGACGTAGATTTCGTTTTCTCTTTTCATATACAACGCACTGAAAGCGAGATTGCGGAACTGGGCATCGGAATTATCAAGCAGAGTGAATAAAACTTCGGCTGCCGCCGGATTTTGCGACTTACCGATAAACTTAATAGTTTTGTTCTGGAATTGAGACATCTAAAATAGAGAGCGTTGACGGCGGGTTTTTACTATTATCCTTCCATTATCTATTATCCGTTATCAATTATCAATTCCCCCCGCTCATCGGCAAAGCAGCCCGCACCCAAGAGCAGGGGGTATAGGTCTACTCACTGCCGCTTTCGTAGAATTTCAAAAAAACAAAAGAAATTCCGGAAACCGCTTGACATTTGTCTGTTGATAGGTTACACTATGAGTGACAGCGGGGGTATTGTGCCTCTGCAAAAACCGCCTTTTAAAAAGGAGAATGCTATGTTTACGTTCCTGTTAGCGCAGCAAAGTGCTGCAAAATTGAACTCACGTAAGAGAGAGAGAGAGACGAATCCCGTAGGATAGGATTCACCCTCGTCGAACTCCTCGTCGTCATCGCCATCATCGGCATTCTTGTCGCCCTCTTGCTTCCGGCTGTGCAAGCCGCACGGGAAGCCGCTAGAAGGATGCAATGCTCA
>JAITOZ010000217.1 GCA_031289675.1 Planctomycetaceae bacterium | reverse complement strand
AGTTTGTGATACACTTAAAGGAAACGGAATTCCGCTTCAACCATCGAAAAGAAAACCTTGCCAAAATTATAAAAAAACTTATGAAAAAATAACTCTTAAACTTGTCAAGCCCCTTTATTGATTGTACAGGTGAAAGTTTTCGGCGAGGAGCGTGCGCAGTTCTGCCTTGTACTTTTTCCGGCATCGGAAAAATTTCTTACGATGCCTATAATAAACATTGTAAAAATCTTCAAACTTTTCGTAACGTGTAATAGACTTGTTCCCTAAGCGTTTTTTCATCGCGAAGGCGCACTGATTTTACGATGAAATCCGCCCGCTTTTTATTAGTTGCCGGTGGTTAGGGGTTAGTGATGAGGATGAGTAATGCGGGGAAATTATGAAGCGAAAACTCGCCACTCGTCACTCATCACTTTCTTCGCGCCTTCGCGATTATCATTTTCCTCTTTCATCTTGCGATACCGTAAGTTGCTTTGACATAATGACAAATCTCCCGGCTCGAAAGATAAATGTTCCCGTCGAGATGCTGCCAGTTCGGCTTGCTGCTTTTCGCTCAAAAACGGCTCCTGACCGGTGTAGTTTATCTGAACAAGACTATACTCGCCGGATTCTTTGTAGAGGAGAAAGTACGAACGGATTGTCTGTCCGTCTTGCCCTGACTTCAGTAATCTAACATCCCGCCTAAAATTATGCAAGACCAATTTTCAATAGGCAGCAGTAAGTATATTAGCCATGACAGCCCCAAAAATAATTTTGTGATTTTCGTGTATTTTGTGTTAAAATTTGAGTACGCTCTAACCTTCAATTTCTTTGTCTAACGTCTCGGCGTAGTCCCGCAGTGCCGGTTCGTTCACATATTCCGGGTGCTTTGCCGATAACCGCTTTTGCGTCTTGCGGATTCCCTTAATCTGTTTCGCATCGCTGCACCAGTTCTCGTTCACATCCAACGTCTGACACAACGAAAGCCACAAATCTGCCGGAGGATACGCTTTCACCGTCTCCAAAAAACCGGCAAATTCCCCCATCACACGCCGCGCCATATCCGTCTTGTTCCGGCGGTGCAAAAACAACGCATACGTCTTGTGAATGTTCTTCGTCATAAAGAAATCTTCCCAGTTCGTATCGCCGCCCGAAAAACGCATCCGCAATAATTCCAAAACCTGTGAGTAAAGCGAATTCACTGTCTCAAAATCCGACAAATCCGCCGTACAGTTTGCCCTTGCCCATAAGGAATTGATAAGCCATCTATCCGCATTCGGCACGCCTTTTTTCACGAGTTCCCAAGAGAAAGTATTCTCTTTATCGTACAATTTTTCCGCCTCCTCTCTGTTACCAAGTGCCAGTTGCGAATAAGCCCAAAACTGCACCGTTTGCCGATATTCATTTGCATAATAGGCGAACCTGTCCATATACGGGTCATCGCTGCCGCTGCCCAGTATATCCCAGTCCGGCATCGGTTCGCCCTTCTCGGCAGCATAATACTTATCTTTGGCTTTCAGGTTTTTGATGCTCTCAATCAGTTCAAGATAACGTTCTGCCGCTGTTTCAAAAAAACCGCACGCTTTTTTATCCTGCGCTGCTAAATGCAGCAGCGCACCGTGCATCTTGATAAAGTATGCATACTTCATTTCAAAAAACAGTCTCGCCGTCAAATCGCCTTTATGGTCGTCTTTTTTTTGTAACGATAATTTACTGCCTGCCGCACAGCCGAGCAATGCGTCCTGAATCCACTTTTGAAAATCGTCCGGCGAATGTTCCGTAACGCCCTGCGGCAGCGGCTCTTTGTCCGAATCGAGTGTTTGAAGCCGTTCGAGACGTATACGTATGTCGTCCGGTAATTCTGCCGTTTCTTTGAGCGGTCTGTCGCTGAAACTGCTGCTACGCAGGATACCTTCAATCATCTCGATAAACTGCGAGTATGCCAGTAAAACATCAACACAAACAGATTCGTTGCCGTCAGCGTAAAAAGATTCAATATCGGCAACCGCCTTCCGCAGCATTGCAACCGCCTCTTGTACTTTTTGCTGCCGAATCATTAGGACGGCAACTTGCTGTAGTGTCTCTGACCATTGAATTTTCGCAAAATGAACTTCCGCTTTGTCGGTATCATCGTCAGCGAGCAGCCGGAACAGATTCATTGACCGCACAACATCTTTCTCTGCTTCGGGAAACCCGCCTTGTTCTTCGTGTAACACGGCTCGATGCCGGTACGAGGAAGCCAAATCGCTGCGGTATTCAAATTTGCCGTCGTCCACCGCCTTTTCCAACAGATTGATGATGTGGTTGAGCCAGTGAAAGGTATCTACGTTGTTGAATCCGTGAAAAATATCTTTTGCGCCGCCCAGCATTGACTGGATGGCTATCATCTTGCGGTATGCGGAAATCAGATTCGGAATAATTTCATCGTGTCCTGCCGTCATCCGCAGTTGCAGTGCCGCAATCGCTTGCTTTTGTATTTCGGCGGCTTCTTCAAACCGCCCCATCGTTGCCAGCATATTGGCGCGGTTGAGCATCACAACGCCTATCGAATACGGCGTAAGCGTCTCGTCATCGTGGTCTGCCGGTCTGTGTTCTGCTGCATCCTGATAGACGCTGACGGCTTTATGGAAAGCCGTATCCGCCTCCTTAAATTTCCGCAGTTCGGACAAAACGTTGCCGCGGCACATCTGGACGTTAGCGTAACCGTTATGAAGCATAAAATCCTGTATGTTGTCCCAATCGCTTTTTGTACGCAAAACGTCATTATACGCATCCCGGCACCTATCGTACGCTTCCAGTGCTGCTGCCGGATTATGAATCTTTTCGTACAACATTCCCAAGTGCAGATAGAGAGACGGTAAAACCGCTTTCGTGTTGCCGGTCTCATCGTCAGCAAGTTTGTTTGCTGTCCGTATTGCCTCTTTGACCGCCTCAAACGCTTTCGGCATATCACCGGTGCGGTCATAGAGCCGCGTCAGTTTATAATGTGCCTGTAAATGCAGCGTTTGAAAAACTTCGTTATCGTTATCGTCTTCGAGAGCATCGGCAATAATTTCGGCTGCCTGCTTGAAGTCATCGGCAGCACTGATTTCATCGCCGCTGTGGACTTTGGAATCTCCGAGTGCGAAAAGCGAAGTGATCATCGGCTGCCGGTATTCTGTGTTACCGCTGTGGAGGAGCCGCTGCCAAATCCGTACGGCTTGGTCTTGTGCGGCGATAGCGGCACTGTAAGCACCGAGCGGGTCGCTGAGCAAGTCGGCTTTGTTCATCAACGCCACGGCAAGTTCATTTTGCGAAACGGGATTGCTTAAATCGCAAACTTCGGTGAAATGGTCAATAGCCTCGTTAAAGGCGATAACACCGGCTTGGGGACCGGAATGAAAACGCATCACAGCGGCTTTGAACAGCAGACAGCGTCCGACGGCGGTATTGAGTTCGATTTGATGTTCTTCACGGACGAGGCGGCGGACGATTTGGAGGGCTTCATTGACCCGTTTGAGGGCGGTTTCAAGTTGTTCTTCGGCAGCGCAGGCTTGGGCAGACTGCATCAGGGCTTCGGCAAGAGCAGGTTCGAGGCGGTCTTGTCCGTCGGCAATCAATTTCCGCAGCCGTTTGATGACTTGTTCGCGGTTTTCATTCGGCAGAGGTTCAAAGGGAGCGTATGACATATCGGCGATTGACTCTTCATTGATTGACTTTGCATTTTGCCCGTCTATTGTACCATAGGGACTTGCCCGTTGCGAGTAGTAAAAAGCGGGAGCAATATCACATACGAATCGTAACGAAACGTGACCAAAAACACAAGCGATTGGGCTGCGGTTTCGCCGTAAGACGGGAGCAGCCGCTTTTTATTAGTTGCTGGCGGTTAGTGTCTGGTGGCTAGTGGCTGGTGATGAGATTTCGCTTCCGAATTGTCCCCGCATTGACTCGCCACTCGTCACTAACCACTCATCGCTTTCTTCGCGCCTTCGCGATTATCATTTTCCTCTTTCATCTTGCGATACAGTAAACGCCGGGTAGACGGGTTTTAACGCGGAACACGCGCTGAAGAACGGAAAATCGCGGAAAATCTTGCGTGTTCCGTCTTTTCCGCGTAATTTAGTGCGTTCAGTGTTCTAATATTTAGGGGCTGGCATAGATAATAGCCTAAGGGGAAGACGATTTTGAAGTCATTTTAACCCATTTTTTCAAAGTGGTCAATCGTTTTTTCGGCGGTCCGTAATTGAAGCGGAACTCACA
>JAITOZ010000168.1 GCA_031289675.1 Planctomycetaceae bacterium | reverse complement strand
AGAAATTACTCTTTGATTCGATAAATTGTTATTCTCTGCATAACTTAACCGGAGAATACTATGCTACCTGTTTGAAAATTATCAATTCCTGACCGCGGGAAGTATATCTATTCAGAATTGAACCGCTGATATCCAGGCAGGAAACCGTGTAACGGTTATTTACCGCTCTTTTGACGTGCTTCGTCAACGAGTTCTTTTGCCCAAGCATACTCTTTGTAGAGCACAATGACGGCTTTGCGAATTGCCTCAGCACGGGCAGAATTCGTTTTATCCGATGCGTCCGCCTCACGCAGCCGCTGCCGAATCACTTCCGTTTGTTCTGCACTTTGCAGAGATAATTCGTGTTCAATTTTTTGCAGCCGCCGTTTCGCTAATTCAACGCAGATTTCTACCAGGCTCGACAATCGTTTTGCTTTAGCAGATGTTTCCGATTCTTTCACTGCTCCGTCATCAAACAAATCAATGAACGCTTTCAGTTTTACCGCACCCGCCGCTAAATCCGTTTTGGAAACAGTGATTGCTTCCATATAGGCAATTTCAACGGGCGATAATCTTTTCACGGACGACAAAAATTGCTGCCGGGTGTAACGGCGTTCGTTTTCTGCGAGTTCCAATTCATCGTGTAACTCTTGTATTTGGTCTGCCAGCGGATGCCTCGGATAATCTGCCAAGAACTGTTCGATGTTATTTTGTGCAGCACGCAAGGTTGAAAGCGAATAACCGCCGCCGTTTGAATTGTCCAGTTCCAACACCGCCTTAATTCGGGCATACAATTTATCCGGCGGAACCGGCTGTAACAAATAATAAACTGTGATGCCGATAATCAGCAATGCAAGCGATGTCAGGACGGTCGATAGCGAAATCACGGTTTTGACGACTGAATGTTCCGAAGACAATCCAGGCGAATGACCATCGGTAACTTCGACAAACGATGAAACCGTCGGCAATTTACCCGCTTTGGTCTGTACAGAATCTTCCGCCGGCAAGAAGATACTGTCTGCGGCAAGAGGTACAGCAGCGGCTGCCGCACCTCTCGTTTTGGGAACAAGTGTTGTTTTATCAACGGATATTGATGACGGCGGAGAATCGGCGGTTCCCGCTGCTTTGTCCGTATTTTTGTTTGACGTTTCGGCGACGGGATAGTCAAATGATTTAATGGACGGCAGCGGTTCATCCTTCGACTGCCGTATCTCCGCCGTTTCCATTAACAGAACTTCACCGTGCCGAATCACACCGTTCGAGACCGCCTCTGTTCCGGTTTGTTTATCTGAAAACGGCGGCTGCCGCAAACCGGCATCTTGCCTATCTGTCGGTGTGAATTCGATAGTCGCTATTCCGGGTTCTTCCGAAACCTGTGGCGATTCAGAGTGCATAACGGTTACAGCGGCTTGCTGATTCGGCTTCGCAACATTACTGCTGTAGTTAATGCCGGCGAGGTCAACAATAAATCCGTGTGAGGAATGGTCATCATGACTTTGACTCCGACGGAAGTTGAGCGGCGGCTGAACCGGCGGCGCAGACGGCATCATCGGCAATACCCGAAGCGTCTCCGGCGGTCCGACCAATGCGTGGAGCATTGCTTGAAAACGTTTCGCCGCAAGATACGCATTCGCAGGACGTTCCTCTGGAAGGATACGCATTAAATCAGCAATGATTGCTTCAAAATCCGCGGGAACATCAAAACGTGCTGCCTTGATGGAGGCATAAGAACCGATACTATGTTTGCGTATGAGTTCCGGCAGCGACCGGGCAGAAAACGGCAAACTGCCCGTCAAGAGCAAGTACAGGACAGTTCCGAGCGAAAAGAGGTCGCTGCGGGGACCGACGGGATTTGCCGCTGCTTGTTCCGGCGACATATATTCCAATGTTCCGACGATGGAATGTGTTCCCGTAATTCGAGACATACCGAAGTTTTGAGCAATCCCGTAATCGGAAAGTTTAACGCTGCCGTCTTGTGTTAAAAGGATGTTTGCAGGCTTAATATCCCGATGCGTAATGCCGCGGTCGTGTGCGTGCCGAAACGCCAGACATATATCCAGACCGATTTTAGCCGTCTCCTGCCAAGTAAAAAGACGCTGTTTCTTCAATTCGTGCTGCAAACTCGGACCGTTGACGAGTTCCATTACGTAATAGAGAAAACCTTGTTCTTCGCCGAAACCGAAGAGACGGACGATATTGGGGTGATGCAGTTGTTTGAGAGCGTTGATTTCCAGTTCAAAACGCTGCCGGACATCCAAATCTTCTTCGAGAGCGGACAAGAGAACCTTTACGGCAGCGGCGGCACCCGTATCCTGATGGACGGCTTCATAAACCGCCCCCATACCGCCGCGTCCAATCACTTTGCCGATTTTGTAAGGTCCTAACTGTCGGATTTCCATTTCAGCGGACATCGGGGGGGCTTACACCCCCCCGCTCAATATCGTTACTTTATAAAACAAATTTAACCGGCTCTGACTCTCTTACAGATCAAACTTGAATGACCCGGATTCGTTCGTCAACTTGTTCTTTCAAATTTTTCTCGACAAGGTATTTTAATGTTTGACCTGCTCCGGCACAGCCGGCACACGTTCCCCGCAGTTCAAGATACACCGTTGTATCCTTAATATCAACCAGTTCCAAATCGCCGCCGTCTTTCTGCACCATCGGACGCAAATACCCGTCAAGCAACTTTTCAATCTTTTTGGCAAATTGGAACGGAGACTGCATTCCGGCGGATAGTCTTTCCGCTGAACGTTCCAAAGACGATTCGGAACGTTCGAAAGCGAAGTGTGCCGGCAATACTGTCAGCAAATCATCACCGCTGCCTGCACTCCGCTCCGTACTTTCATTGCCATTATTTTTGTCCCAAACGTCATTCAAAACATCCTGCAAGCCGCCGGGGGCGTGATGACACGTCATACAGGCACCGCCCGCCTTGATTGCCGACGTTATTTCGGCGACCGAGTGAAGATTCAATTCCTTAATTTTCCGCTTAATGTACGGTTCCGTCAGAGTAAAACATTTACAAACAACCCGTCCGTCTTCCCGTTCTTCGCTGTTAATATCAATGCCGAGTGCATTCAGATTAACTCCGCGTTTCTGCGCCCAATTAAACACGGCGGCTTGCAACGCCTCCGCCCCCATCACGCTGCAATGAATTTTTTGTTCCGGCAAACCGTCAAGGAAATCAACAATATCCTGATTCGTGATGGACAGGGCTTCGACCGGTGTTACGTGCCGTGTTTCAATCAGGCAGCATAATGCTTCCGAAGCAGCAATCGCCGAAGTACAACCGAAAGTGAGATACTTTGCTTCAACGATGACATCTTTGAGCGGGTCGGAATTATTGCGTTCGACTTTGAATGTGAACCGCAGGGCATCACCGCAAGCGATAGAGCCGTGTTCACCGAGACCGTCCGGGTCGGCAACTTCACCGAGGTGCGTTCCGGGCTGTCCGTGAACGGCATCGTTAAAAAGTTGCATTGTCTTTTCACTGTAATTCCAAGCCATCGAAAGTGTATAATGTGTTGTGAATAATAACCGATATTATTTATGTAACACTATTGTCCCAACGGCTGCATTTTTTCTGCAACCGCACTCACCTTTTGGAAACGGTACCATTTGCCCCGCAGCCAGTCGGTCAGCGTTTCTATTTGTGCCGGAGACAATACAGCATCCGCCTCGCTGCGGTAAAACGCTGGCATCGCATCGTTGCCTTTGTCCTTGCCGACCGGCGGTCCATAGAACCGCTTCGATTCAGGGTCGGCAATAATGCCCATTATCCAATCACGGGACATATACCCCCGCAAGTCCGGTGCCTGTATCACCGGTTTGTTGTTCGCCTCATAAGTTTTGTGGCACTGTCCGCAGCCGAATGTCGCAAACAATTCATTCTCTGCGTTTACCGGCAATTCGGCAGCACTGCGGGGAAGGTTCCGCTTTGCTTCACTTTCCAGGAATGCAACGAGTTTATCCAATTCCGCCTCGTTGTCCTCCAATGCTTCTTTCAATTCACCGCGGACATAACCGGTCATCGTACCGGTGTTCAATTTCGTGTTCGCAAAATAATCGGCACTGCGGATTTTCCTTTGGTCTAAAAATCCGGCAATCCATTCTTTGCGAACCGGATTGTAGAGATTCGGTGCCTTCGGCGTTTCACAAGCAATCGCTTTGAAATCGGGATGTTCCTGTTCACCGGCGAGCGGAGCAAAAGGATGGCACACCGCACAGTGCTGTTTATAGAGAGCAGGTCCCTGCGTCAGCGGGTCATTTTGCAGCAGCGTTAATGCTCCCGTCGGCGGAATACCGGCGAATGATAATTCGATTGCCCGCTCTGCCTGACGTTCGGCAGCGGCTTCATCGTCTCGGAACGCCTGCATTGATTCCTCAAAATAATCGTGATAATACGAAGCATACGTCAGGTAACTCAACGCACCGAATAAAAACACAACGGCAATGACGTTAAAGCAATGTCCTATCCGAAGCCTGCCGGTAACCGGTATCAAAATAATATAAACCGCAAGACATCCTGTAACAACAAATATCGGAATGAATTTGCGTTCGCCGGGGAATACGTCAATTTCTGTACCGCCGGCTTGTTTTACTTTCAGGTTACAAAAATGGTACAAAGCACGGAACGACCACTCAGGACGGGCGGCATCGTAAAAACCGGCGGGATCAGCCGGTGCGCCGATATGTACGCCGAGATAGGCTTCACGCGGTAAATTTTCATTGACAGGAAATGTCTGCGGACGGAATGTATGTAACACCGGTATCCGATAAACGAGCAGCACAACGACCGCCGTCAGTAACAATACGGCAAGACTGCGTTTCAAAAATTCGTTCGGAAAAAGCGGGACACTTCGGCAGGCTTCTTTATCCTTACCTAGTGCCGCAGCACTACATTGACCGGCTTTATTATCGAAAATCCGCCAAAGGACGAGGAATACGAAAAATCCACCGCCAAAAACCAAAATGTGGAGAACGAGAAATCGGGGCAGCGTTAATGTGCCGAATTCGGGACCGCCGCAAACGATGCGGAAGAGCGGTTCACCGATAAAGGGAATCATTTGTAGAAAACGTACCCGCACCAAAGTCGCGGACAGACCGGAAAGCGTCCAACTCAACAAATCGCCTGTCAGCGAGGATGCCAGTGAGAAAAGAAAGAGAACGAATGCCGACCAAAAGACGAATTCGCGCGGGGAGCGGTATCTGCCGCTCACAACGAGCCCGAGCAGATAAAAACCGAGCAGTACCGGCAGAAGTTGAGCGGAGAAATGATGAATTCCGCGTATCATCCAGCCGCCGGGCAGTTTGAATTGCAGATAAAAGAGGGATTCCCAAGCGGACAGGGCGGACGGGGAATAGAAAGTCCAAAGGAGAATTCCTGTTAGGACTTGCAGGAAAAAGGCGAACATTATGAGCGTTGGAAAGTATTTTCCGCAGCACTTTGTACTGGGAACGTTCCAATGCCGGAATTTATGAATTAGTGCCGGAATTGCCGTGCGGTCATCGAGCCAAATCAGAAAATTGTCAAACATATCTATTGTTTTATTTGAACGCTACTGTTTCAAGTGATGAATGATACAAAACGCTATCAATGGAAAATTTTTACCGAAAAGTGTCCTTTTGTCAAGAGTTTGCCGGCAACGCATTGCAATTTTGAAATCTGTTTGTGTTTTAGGCAACGAGGGAAGGTTTCGTACTGATATGCAAAATGCGCAGAAAACGGTTCTGGGCTGGAACGCCGAACAGCCTTAAATTCGGAGACAATCAGATTGAGCGGCTTCACGGATGAGCAGCATTTTGGTCAGAAATGTTTCAAGTTGGTCGAGCGGCAGCATATTGTATCCGTCGCTCGGCGATTTTTCCGGTTCGGGATGCGTTTCCAAAAAGATAGCATCAATGCCGACAGCAACCGCCGCCCGCGCCAGCGGCTCTATCATTCGCCGGTTTCCGCCCGTTGCCGTTCCCAAACCGCCCGGATCCTGAACGCTGTGTGTTGCATCGAAGCACACCGGTACGCCGAACTCCCGCATTATCACCAGCGACTGCATATCGTTCACCAACCGTCCGTAACCGAAAAACGTGCCGCGTTCACAAAGGATAACATCGTGGCAGCCGGCAGAACTCAACTTTTTTATCACGTTGAGCATATCTTTCGGCGACATAAATTGTCCTTTTTTGACATTCACACTCTGTCCTGTTTTTGCCGCCGCTGTCAATAAATCTGTTTGCCTCGCCAAAAATGCCGGTATCTGGATTAAATCGCACACTTGTCCGACGGCTTCCGCTTGATATGACTCGTGAATATCCGTTGTGACCGGCAGACCGGTGCGTTGTTTGATTTCGGCGAGCATTTTCAGACCGGCATCAAGACCGGTCCCGCGCGGCGAATCAACACTTGTCCGGTTTGCTTTATCGAAAGACCCTTTGAAAACGATATTCACCGGCATCAAATCGTTCAACTTTGCCAGTGTATCAGCAATACGGCTGTTGTACTCCGGCTGCAAAGTACAGGGACCGGCAATCACGAGCAGAGGTGCGCCGCTTCCGCATTTGTATTGAGCGATTTTAGCAGGGTAGTGCATTATTACTACTCTACGCAATACAGCGGAATATGTCAAGCGGCGAAATGGAAAACCGGCTGCTGTTCTACGGTTTTTTTATTAGCCTCGATAGCAACGATGTTTCTTTTTAAGGGAAGGGCGGCGGTATTGCTCCTTGTTTTCTGCTATAATACGGATATGCTCCATCACCGTGTCATTTTCATCACCGGCATAGACACCGATGCCGGTAAAACTTACGCAACCGGTTTTCTGGCAAAGCAAATGCTCGAATCCGGCATAAAGGTTATAACCCAAAAACTCGTCCAAACCGGTCAAGCCGGCGGCATCTCCGAAGATATATTGCAGCACCGCCGCCTAATGCAAATCGAACCGCTGCCGATAGATGAAAACCACTTAACGTGTCCGTACCGCTTTGCCTGCCCCGCTTCTCCGGCACTGGCAGCCGAACTGGAATGTCAAAAAATTCAAACACAGTATATTACCTCGGCAACGGAAAAACTGTTACAAGAATACGATACCGTTCTCCTTGAGGGGACAGGCGGCATACTTGTTCCCTTAACCGAAACACTGACCGCTGCCGATTACATTGCGGAACAGCATTATCCCGTTATTATTGTAACGTCTGCAAAACTCGGCAGTATCAATCATACCTTGTTGACATTGGAGGCGTTACAAAACCGGCACATTCTGCTTGCCGGAATGGTATTTAACCATTATCCGCCCGTTGACGAGACGCTGCGGCAAGATACGCTTAACGTCTTCAGAAAGTATTGTAGTGAGAAGCATTGCGGCAATATCATCGAATTGCCGAATTTTTCTCTGCCGCTGCCGCCAACTTATTGTATTTCGCAGCGTGTTCCGAATCACCGAGTTCCTGATACATTTTCGACAAATTCGAGTACGGTATCGTCAACGCTGCCGGAGACATAATGTCGGCACGCACTGCCCGTTCTATCTGCCGCAGTCCGCGCTCCGTAAGCCGGACGGCTTCATCACGCTGGTCGGTTGCCCAGTAAGAAACGCCCATAGAAACCATCGTCTCGCCGAGTTTCCCCAAAGCCTCCGGGTCTATTTTCGGCAGCAAACGTTCAAATATCTCTTTTGCCGAATCGAACCACTCGATTGCCGCCCGATGATTTTGATTACCGATCGCGTGAACAGCACCTAAGCGGAAATACAAGCGTCCCAAAAGATACTGGTCGGTTTCGCACGTCCGGTCAACGATGCCCATTTCCATATATTTCGCCGCCAGTTCACCGTATTTTAATGCCGACTGGTATTGTTTTCGTAACTGAAATATCTGCATCGCATCATAGAGCGAAAGACTGGTCTCCCACTGCCACTTGTGAATCAGTATTTGGTCATTCGTTCCATTGATGAGCGCATTGCCGGCATCAATAACGTCTTCGATGTACAGGTCAATGTTATGCTGTTCCGGTATGCAGACGAGAACCGCCAGCGCACACGAAGCCGCCTTAAACGGATATTCGTTGGAAAACCGCTTGGCAACCTGCAATTCGGGGTCTTGCATCAGTACCTTTGCTCTGTTAAGCCACTTTGCGATGGCTTCATTTTTTTTGTCCCACTTTCCCCACGCAATATCTCTTGCCGTTGCCAGATGTGCATCAAACAACACGTCTTTTGCCGTCAGGCGGATGGTCGGATTCGTGTGTTCTAACAGTGCCATCGCTATCCGTATCGCATCGCTGTGACATTCGTAGGCTAACTCGTAGTCCGGTTTCGCACTCGTCCGGTATAAATCGCCGAGAATACACAGTACCCGCGATTTTTCGTGAGGATACCCCTCACAAATCCGCAGCGACTCTTCAAGGTAGAGTTTTGCCTCTTCAATCCGGTTCATCCGTATCATTGCCTGTGCCAGAGCAATATGATATGCCGGTTTTTGCTCATCGAGTTGTATCGCCTTTTCGCAATGCAGCATTGCCGATTCGAGATGCCCCTGCATCGTTTCAATCTGGGCTAACAGGCTGTATGCTTTTGCATCATCAGGATTCAGTTTCAATGCATCGAGAATATCGCGCCGGGCTTCCGCCGGCTGTTCCGGTAACAGAGCTTCGGCACGAAGCACAAACGGTTCGGCACTCACCGGCTCGATGCCGATTTGCCGAACGAACAGTGCTTTGCGTTTGCCCTGCGAAGCGAAAAGAAAAATTACGCCTTTTTCGGGAAACACTTCACCGATGATTTCGCCTTTCTCGTCGGGAATCAACACCGGACGGGATTTTAATAACTCCGATGCCAGCACGCTGCGCACCTGTTCTTCGGGAAACGGCGTTGCTAATTGAACGACTATCGACTTAACGATGTTTTCCTTAAATGTAACTTCAACGTGCCGCAGGGAATCAGTCGAATACAAGCGGACGGTTTCTTCGCTGCCGTTTGTTTCCTGAAGCGGTTCGCCCCAGAGGCTGGTAATCTGTTCGAGTGTGGTTGTGCCGGGCGAAACGTTTTGAAAAGCGGCGGTTTGAATAGGCGGATGCACCGGGTCTGTATTGTGCTTTAACTCCGTATTGTTTGCCGGTCTTGGAGTCTCATCGGGCAAGTGCAGTATTTCATCGCACAAAACGGCTGCCCCGTTGACAATAACGGTCAAGACAAGAGTATAATAGCCTGTCCGAAGTGCTGATTTCAATGTTGATTTATAGAACATTCGTCTCACCGCATTGCATTGGGGTTTTGCATTATTGAGGGTTATTGCATTAAAGTTGTTTCGGCTGCTGCCCCAGCCATTCTACGGACAATAACGATTCGGAAATAATTTGTAAAGAGGAAATGTCAAGAATTATCCGTCCCGCTTTTTGGGCTGCATTTATTTTAATATGTGCTTTGATTATAAGCCGGTTTCAGCCGGTTACGCTTACCGTTTTAACGGACGGACGCTGTATTGTATTCTGGCACGCTCAAACCCGATGTCCTCCCTGTCTGAAACTGGAAAACGCTGTCGAAGAGAGTCTCGGCAGTGATGACCGGTATAAACTTTTCAAACTGGAATACGATGTGCCGGCGAATCATAAACTTGCGTCCGAAATGAATGTCGGTACGACAACGGCAGTGCTTGCGGAGGTCCGGGACGGGAAAATTGTCCGCAAAAAAAACCTGACCGAGCCGATTTGGAAACTCCTCGACAAAGACGATGCCGAATTGGTTCAAATGTTACGCAGAGAGTTGAATGACTTTGCACAATAACGAGGGGGTATCAGCGCACAAGAGCGGGGAGTGTAAGCCCCCCGAAGTTTGCGATGGCGGCTCCGCAATTCACATACTAGACAGATGCGCTGCGGAAGGTATAATTTACACTTCTAATAAGTCTGCACAGCAAAAAAAAATTCACCCAGTAATCATTACGATGCCTGAAGATTTCGAGTTAAGCAATATCATCAGTCCCCGTCAGCCCCGGACGAAAATATGCCGGGTTGCCATTCTCTTTTCCGGCGGTCCCGCACCGACAGCCAATTCGGTCATCGGAAGCGCAGCCGTCTGCATTCCAAAAAACAAAGCCTTTTACGGCTTCTTATGCCGATGAGTATGCACCCTCTGATTTTGCAGGTACTGCCGCTAACTGCGTAGATGTTTCTCACTGTTATAAGTGGCTTATTTTAATTTAGCGGACACCGCAGCACGCCGTCCTATTTTTATTTTTTTTTCCGGTGATAAGTACGTTCCCTCGAAAGAAAAGTCTGTACCTTCTCCCGATTTTCTGCCCGCTTTGTTGGAAGAGATTAAGAAAATTGTTGTCGAACAACAAGGAGTGGATACATTTGAAGATGCGTATGGTAACGTTCAGAATACAACCTTGAGGTTAGGTTTGCGTTTTGATGAATCCGGGAAATTTTGTTCCAGCAATGTATCTGCATTTGAGGATCACTTGCGAGTCATCGAAGCCCTTAATCAGGTAGAATACAACGGAGAGCCGCCGGCGAAACTCTTTGGTGAAGCGATGTTACAAAAGTATGATTTTCAGTCAGCGGAAGATTTTTCAGAAAACGACGTATACGGCTTCAAGATTGATTTTCTGCCTGACCGTCCATAAGTTTTTTAGGGCATCAGGGCATCTTGCTTGCGATTGCGGCGGAAAGGCGGATCACGGGCAATGCTGCAATGTGTGAACACGCCTAGTTTAGGGTTTTGTAGTAGCAGGAAGTTCGCAAGCGAGGGGCAAACCCTGCCGGTTCGGACGCATTCCCTTCGACCGCTGGTCAAATTACTTCCTGCTCCCCGCCTCTCCCTGAACCGCTACTTCGTGAAAAACTGGTAGAAACCCAAATTGCTTTCGGCGGCTTCCTTGATACGCATCAGATGCCGGTAACACAGCGGCAGTTTTCCGTTACACTGCGTCAGCAGCGCATCAGCCAAATTTTCGTAACGCTCGCCGGTTCCATTGATAGTCGGCAGTATTTTTTGCGCAACCGCATAGTCCAGCGGGGCAAAACGGTTTTCCTCCCGGCTCGTGTCCATACACGGATACGCTGCCTGAAAGTAGTTTTGCACCATCTTCAAATTACGCGGATAAATCGGCAGTTTATTGCTGCTGAATATCGACTGAATGGAATTCCACTCCTCCAAAATCGTTCCGTCAATTTTCTGATTGCGGGGCGAAAAGGCTTTTTGCAGCGATTCAAAGGAAATGACTTTTCCCTCTTCGTAATCCCGAAGCGTTGCCGGATTCGTATTTATCATTTCCGGCTGTAACGTGATAACCCAACTCCGGTCAAGAAAACGCGGCGATAATTCCTCGGTCGTATGGTCAAAGTTAACCGTTGCCGCAAAACGAAGATGATTGGGAATAGAAAGAATGGACTGCCCGCCCATATTGATAGACCGCATTGATGCAGAATCAAAATCGCAAATCCGCAGAAATGCTGCCCAGTAATGTTCGAGCGGACTTAAATTCGCTTCATCGAGGAGCATTAAAAACGGAGCCGCATCTTCCGGCTTCTTGTCCGCTTCCTTGTCAAGCGACACCAGCGCATTGAAAACTTCGCGGTTGCTGATTTCCATTGACTTCGAGAGCGGATTGTAATAACCGATAAAATCTTTATGCGAAGTCCAGCCCCGTTCAACAGAAATTTCAACAAACCGCTTGTTGCTGTCTTCCCGCACCAAACCCAACGCCCGCGCAAGCAGTTGGCACAGTGAGGTCTTGCCCGTCCCCGGTTCGCCGGCAAATGTGGTTACAAACCCCTGCACGAGACATATCAGGTAATTGGCAACTTCATTGCGGCTGCCCTGCTCATCACCCGGTAAAATGCGGTTCGCCTGTTCCATAATGTCCATCACCCTGTCGATAATCCGCTGCGGACGGCTTTCTTTTGACAAGAGCGAAACATTAAAGGGCGGCAAATGGGTTTCGGCAATATCTTTATCGCCGACGGCTTTGAGAACAAGGTCGAAAAACGATTTATCAATCGCTTTCGTGAGAAACTTGGCTTCCTTTCCCACCTCGTTATGAATGTTATCGAGTTTTTCCTGCGAGGCAGAAGCGGCTTGATTCATCGTGTCGATTTCACGCTTCAAATGTTTCGACTCTTTCCGCAGGGAGTCTATTTCATCTGCAAGTTCAAGTTTTTCAAGTGTTTTTTCGTATTTTGTTTGCAGTTTCAGCAAGGCGGCTTTCCGTTCCGCCGTCTGCATTTCCGTAACCGGTGTTACAGGCTGAAAATCCGGTGTCAGATGCGGACTTGAGACTCTCTCCGAAACTGCCGGTTCCCCTGTACTATCGGCACTGCCGGTTTCTGTCTCCTGTTCTTGCAGATTAAATTTTCCTTCGGGAATACGCTGCAAAACCATATCCATCCGCTCCTTGATGATACGGTCCATCACATTTTCACAAAGGTCTTTTTGTGCCAAAACGTAATATGCAATTTGCCGAAGCGTTGTGTCCTGGTGTTCAACGTTCCGCAGAATTTGGCTGATACGCTGTTCTCGCTCGGAGGAAATGATGTTGTTATCAACTGTATTATAAAACGTCCGCAACTTTTCAATCTGTTCGCGGGATTTAATATCAAGCGATGTAACGAAAAGTTCCCGTATTTCGAGGTCGCTGAAAAAATCCAGCCGGTTTTCGGCATTGACCGGTGTCAAAGACCGGCTGTCAACCAAATCAAGACCGCCGTAATTCTCCGTCATTGGTATCAGAACCGGTTCGACGGCTTCCAACGGATGTTTTGCGGCGTAAAAGTTATCTTCCTTTCGGGCATTGACGCGCACTGTCCTCTCATCGACCTTCTGCGCATCGAAGGGACCGTAATACGTTCCGTTTAATTCGAGAAGGACGCGTTTGGTGAGGAGACCGATATTCGGCATCGTAACCGTATGCGTTCTTACTACAGTCTCAACGGCAGCGGGCATCCGAATAATCTGCAAGAGGTGGTCGCCTTTGTACTGTTCAATCTGGATACCGGTGTTCGTAACCCCTTTGCTGTACCACATAAAGTAAGGGTTGCTCGAATACGGATTGGTATTTTTTGAAGGGGCATCAAGCATCCGAATTTCGACCAGCGCACCGACAAGTTTGAAGAACGGTTCAACATTCTGATACAATTCGACTTCAATACGCTCAATGCTGATGGTCTCATACTTGCCGGACTTATCTGACAATTTGGGGGCGATGTAACAACGCGTGTTCTTGTCGAGATACAGAGGATTGCGGTTGTAATCGTTCCACGCAATCAGGGGATAACCAATGTAGTCGTGAATAGCCATAATTTTTCTTGTTAAAGTTTAGATAGAGTTGCCGTCATTATCCCCTATTTTGTCCCCGCTGTCAATGCAGCGGCAGCGGTAAGAATAT
The DNA here is from genome assembly GCA_031289675.1 of Planctomycetaceae bacterium. Taxonomy (GTDB): domain Bacteria; phylum Planctomycetota; class Planctomycetia; order Pirellulales; family Thermoguttaceae; genus WRKP01. The sequence continues at coordinate 924 of JAITOZ010000168.1, read as the reverse complement.
CATTGACAATAGAGAATAAGTACGCTATCTATTTACTGCTCTCCTTTTCCACGGCGGACTGTTTTTCAAGTTCCTTCCGCCTTTCAGGTCGTGCGGTAATTTAGTCAAATTGTTTGCAATGCGGTTTCTTTCAGCGGAAAGGAGTCCGAAGTCAATTGCTTTTGCCAAACGCTGTCCTGCCGATTTGACCGATGCCCAATGGGCAGCAGCCATTCCGTAAAAAGGCCGGGCTGGCTGCGGTCTAACCCTACCGGGTCAACCATATCGGCGGAAAATCGGGATGCGTTTTCGGTAAAAAAACAGCCGTTCCGCTTTGCGTACTGCGGCTTTTCCAAAATCAGACGAATTTTTTTCCGCAAAACCGCAGAAAATATTTACTATTCTCCCGGGAAAAAAATTCTCTATGCCCTCGGATTTATACTGAAGTCAATTTAATTTTGCCCCCGCGAACACGATAGCAGCCCAGCGAGGCTGCGGTTTGATGGAGGGCGATAGCCAAATGCCTGACCGGCTACGGTCTAACCAAAACGAATGCCTGCCGGTTTCCTGGCGAGGGGTAGTTATTATTTGCGAAACTGGTATAATACCCAGAAGTTACCTGAAATGGGTTAAATTTAATCTGGAACTCAAATAAAACAAGGGGGACTTTACGATGTTGACTATGTTTAACGCCTATACCAACGAGATTGACGACCCGGATGTCGCCGCGGCGGAAATCACCGAACAACTGAAAGATAAAAAACTCCTTAAAAATTCAGTCGGAATCATCGCGTGCTATTTTGAATTCATCGAAACCGGTGTTGTGGAAGCGATTTGCAAAACGCTGCCTTTCGATGTTATCGGCTGCTCGGTCATGGGAAGTGCCGTCAATGCCGCCGGAAGTATGGAGCAATTAAGTCTTACCATTCTCACAGGTGATGATGT
>JAITOZ010000256.1 GCA_031289675.1 Planctomycetaceae bacterium | reverse complement strand
TGGACGCAAACGGAACGTTACCGCAAAAAATTATACATTCTGCAAAATGTGATTTACGGTGTCGATATTCAGCCGATAGCGGTGCAGATTACGGCACTTCGGCTTTTTCTGTCGCTCGTTCAGGAGATTGTTCCCGATAAGAAAAAAGATAATTACGGTATCGAACCGCTGCCGAATCTCGAAACGAAATTCGTTTGTGCGAATACGTTACTGGGATTGCAAAAGGAAAAACAAGGACGTTTAGAGTTGCCGATTGTCAAGGCAACCGTCAAGCAGTTGCAAGAGACCCGCAGCCAGCATTTTACGGCGAGTAATCCGCAAGAAAAAGAGCGGCTGCGTCAATACGATGAATCGTTACGAAAAACGTTGGGTATTGCGTTGGAAGATGCCGGTGATTTATCGCATAAAACGGCACTTCTTTTAATGCAATGGAATCCGTATGACCAGATGAAGTCCGTTCCTTTCTTTGATCCGATGTGGATGTTCGGTCTCGAAAAGTTTGACATCGTTATCGGCAATCCGCCGTATGTCGAACACAAGAAATTGAAAAAACGGGCAGCCGAATTGAAGGGAAAATTCAAGGTATTTTCAGGGACAGCCGATTTAAGCGTTTATTTTATAGAGAAGGGATTAAATCTTTGCACGGCGGACGGGCTGTTAATGTACATTGTTACGAATAAATTTTTCAATACAGGCTATGGGAAACCGGTGCGGAAACTGATTTTGAAACATCAGATTTATTCGCTCATTAACTTTGAACAGGTGAAGGTCTTTGAAAGTGTTCTCGTTTCCTGCGTGATATTGGGAATCAGACCGGCGTTTTCCAAAGACGAATTTACCTACGGAAATTTTTCCAAACTGAACAATACGGAATTCAAGCAACAGTTTTCTGAACGGAGTAAGCGTTTCGGCACCTATCTTCAATCCCAACTCGGCAGCGATGAATGGTTTTTTACAGATACAGCGCAGCAAGCCCTGAAAACGAAAATCGAAAAGGCGGGCAGGAAACTCGGCAAAGTGAACGGCGTTGCGGTTTATCGGGGAGTCACCACCGGTTATAATCCGGCATTTATTATTGATAGTGAAACAGCGCAAGAACTGATTCGGGAAGATAGAAAAAACGGTGAAATTATTAAACCGCTCTTGCAGGGACGTAATATCCGCAAATGGCGTTATAACCCCAGCGGCTTATTTTTGATTTTTACTCGTCAAGGGATTACGATCAAACACTATCCGCTTGTTGAATCGCATCTCTCGGCATTTCATAATGCACTAGAAGCCCGGTCAGAAGGGAATTATCGTTGGTACGAAATTCAAGCTAACACGGCGTATTATTCTGAATTCGACAAAGAGAAGATTATTTGGGGGTTAACGGCGGACAAATGGGCTTTTGCCTACGATGACAAGGGGCATTATTTGCCCAGCAACGGGTATATTTTGACATCGCAAAAGGTACCGGTTAAATATCTTTTGGGTTTGCTCAACAGTAGGGTTTTACAATACTACTTCAGATTTATCGGAGTGATGACCGCAGGCGGGGCATACACGTTAAAACACTCAACGATTGTCCACTTACCGGTCATCATTGCAAAGGATACGCAGCCGTTAGCCAAGTTGGTAGAACGCCGCTTGAACGGAGAATTAGTCGATGATAAAATCGATGAGTTAGTTTATGGTCTTTACGCTTTGACGGCGGAGGAAATCAAAGTGATTGAGGAAAAATAACTGCCGAATGACTGCGGATATTCCAATTCCGTTACAGTAAAACGGGACATTGACATTCAGTCGTTCATCAGGTCTCATTGACGGGCAGATCGGTCGAGCGTACTATTCAATCCGTGTCATATCGAGATTGTCGGCATCAAAACGGTTAATCTTTTTCTTGTCGTAATGATGAAAAAGAGCCGCTATCCGCTGGGCAACAACACCGATAAATTGAGGACGAAAAGCCGCCTCCAAGCCGACACCGCCCTGTAACGGTATGTTCGGCGGGTCAGTTATGTTCAACGTTTCCGAAGCCAACACTTGACCTGTTTTGCAGTCAATCGCCTTGACATTGACACTGCATTTTCCCTGTACAAGATATGCCGACTGCGGATCTCGGATTTGAAAACCGGCAATATCAATACCGATGACAATGTCAGCATTGATCGTCTTATCCTGTCCGACTTCCGTAAATGATTCAAAAACGTGATTGCAGTTATCAAGCCACGACTCGACTTTACTCTGTTCAACAATGTGCAGTTTTTTGTTACGCGTATTGTCGTCAAGCGATTGAGCAACCTGCCGGGCAACCTCACGCGGTGCACCTTGTAGTTCGTAAGCCGGTATCATTGATCGAGCAACAACCGCAACCCGCTTTTCACCTTTGAGCAAAATACTGTACTTCGGCGGCTCATCCGTTCCTTTGACGAGAACGAGTGCCGTAAGCAATACCGACTGGCAGCCGGCAAAAAGAACGAGCGATAGGATAAATGGACTATGAACTAGAGAAAACGAAAAATGATTCTTCATTGGTTATACCTCACTGTAACGTTTATTCATACCGTCTTGCGGCGTTGGTAATACACACCTGCCGGCGATGACTCCATTCCCGTCGAATCCATCGCGGCAGTGCCGTTCCCTTCGTCTTCTTGTGCTCGACCGGCAAGGTCAACGCGTGCAACAAAGTCTTTCAAGGAGGACGCGGCAGACGAGGAGTTATGCCTGCGTATAGGTTTGCAAATTATTCAGGTGCAAATAACCGGAATATGTTTGTTTCCTGCCTCCAACGCGCAGTCCGATTAGACTGTTACAACGAACGGTAACGATTTCAAGCACGCAAGGCAATAGGAGATTGTTCAACAAGGCGACCTGTTCTCCTAACATAATGATTTTAAGCCGCGAATGGTACGAATTAAATTATGGGAACCTCTATTTTTCAATCGCAAACTAATGCAAAGGAGGGTTATTAGAGGTTCCCTAAAATTATGCAAGACCAATTTTCAATAGACAGCAGTATAGAAACATCCTCTTCAACAGGCGAAGAGAAAACCCCGGCAACTTTTGCGACTGGCTCAAACCAAGACGAGAACACTTGATGTGCATACTCTAAAGCATATTACACCCTACTGTTTTAAGCAATTATCTATGCAAGCCCTAACGGAATAAGTGTACTAAAGCCGGTTTAAAATTTGTCCCCGCCGATACGTCAGCAGCCTTTTACTGAATAGGCTGCGGTCTAAAGCGGAAGTTCCGGCGGCCAAAATGGATGACTGCCGCCTTCATTTTCTGCTCTTTTGTAAGTTTTTGACGTTAATCTATTCCTCTTCAAATTTTAAGCGTCTTTTTTCGACAATTTTGTGAAAGATGCAAAAGTTGTAACAAAAATCACGGGCAAAGAAGTTGCGGCAACATTTCCGCAGGCATTGGACGAAGACGTTGTGTTCCGTTATCTTGTCGAGATAACAGACGGCGGCAAAGTTATTACTGCCTTCCGCAAGTTTTCGCAGTTTTATTTGGGCAGTGAAACGCCGAAGGAGTTAACGGTACCGTTTAGCGGTTTGCCTGCCGATAAAGAATTGAAGACGCAAATAACGGCGATTGATTCGTACAACAACTCATCGCTGCCGATTATCAGCGAGGCGTTTAGTATTGGTACACAGCCGTAAAAACAGGAGAACACACAAGGTTATAGAGCCACGGATGTGTCCAAGGATTCCAAACGGGATACGCTGCCGACATCACCGAGACAGCAAGACACAACAGCGCAGCCGCACGTTTTAACCGCGTCCGGCTGCACCAGTCCGCTGCAGAAACCAGCGGTACGCACCACAGCGGCATCAACCAAAATATCCACCGCAGTGCCGAAGTCATCCCTCCGTAATTCCGGTTCGGCTGCTCCTGCACCATATAAAAAGCGAACACGGCAGCACTCGTGGACAGAATCATCGCCGCAAGGAACCGGTATTTGCCGTTACACAGCCAAAAAAACAAACCGGTAAAACTCAAAATCCAAACCGGTGTAAGCGAAAACAGCCCGTGATGTCCGAGCGTGCAGTGCAGAACATACATTGCTCTCGATGCTTCGCCCTTGTCAATTTCTGACGGATTTTGCCAATAACTCTGCCGAGCAACTCCGCCGCGTTCGTACTCGAAAATGTACCAGTCTTTTTGCGAGTACGCCGGCAAGCACGTGCTGTGGGCAGCATAATTCGTTACAAAAAAAGCACCGGCAACGGCAGCGATGCCGACAAATGCGGCAATCACTTCGGCAATACGTATTCCGGCAGTGCGTATTCTGTCGGGGCAAGGCATACCGCACGTCTTTCTGCCCAAAAGCAGGAGAGCAACGATTAGAACGCAAAAGAGCAGTGCCGGCAATTCGCAGGCAGCAGCACAGGCACTGAAAAAACCGGCAGCGGCATAATAGCCGATTCGTCTTTTCGTTGCGGTAAGCGGCAAATCGTCCTGTGTCAATCGAACGGTGCAATACAATGCTGCTGTGATACAGAAAACCGCAGGCAGATGATTATTTAATGTAACAGCAAAAGTCGAAATGAATGTGCCGAAACAGACAAACGTCATCGTAAAAACACGTCCCCAATCCGTTGTTCCGAAGCGTTCTATCAGTATTGCGAGTAGAATCCAGCAGATAATCAGCGGTATAAGATTACAGAGAACAAGCATTATCCGCACAACAAGAAACGGCGTTTTGCCGAGCGACCAATGCTGTCCGCTGCCCTGATAGAGACAGTAATATGGAAAGGCCATTACCGTCGGCAGCAGCGGCGGCTTGCTGGAATACAGATGTCCGGTATGTTTTACCATATCAATCGTGTCCCAGTTTTTTTCGTTCTGCACTTTGTCGATAGCGTACCAAACGGTATGTCCCTGTGAATCTTTAACCCGCATATCCGGTTCAACGAGAACCCGAATGGTATCCCAGCGGCTTCGGTCATTCGCTGAAAATACCGGCGTTTCGAGTCGGGCATCCCGCTCTAATTTTTTACGGGTATTTTCGAGTGCTGTTTTGATTTCGCTTTCGGACAATGTGTTCTTATTGCGCAGACGCTTTTCTTTTTCGTCTAGTTGTTTAGAAATTTGCGCAAAACGGTACTGCTGCAAGAGCAGCGTATCGGTACGGTTGACGGCAAGGATACGTCCAAAAACCAGTGCAGCCGCAACGGTAATAAGAATCGTGTAAATCTGACGGCGGGAAATCATTCGTCTTCCTTTTTCGGCAGCAGTTGCGGTCCGTCCACCGCATCGAAGATGACAAGCAGATTCATCAAACCGGCGATGGCAGTGAGGTAAGTTCCCAGTTCAAACCAAGGCAAACTTTGCTGTATCTTTTGAATGACCGGAGCGGCACCTGTCCGGTCTTTTGGAGCTAATTGTCCCGCTGCCATAAAAGAGCCTAAGGGCGGCGGCTGTCCGTTGCGCAGTTGTAAAGCCTGAATTCCTGCCGGCACCGCAGCCAAACCGACAAGAGCCTGCGGAATAAAAAAGTACCGGCGGTCTTGGAGCCGCCATGAACAATAGACATTTCGGGCAATGCCGACATCACTGCTGCTGCCCAAAAAGCAGCCGGCAAGAAAGATAGGAATGACACAAATAAAAAACACGGCGGCTTTTGCTCTGCGTCCCTGGTAATAATGTCCCAGTCCGGGAACGAGCCACGACAGCAATCCGGCAACCGCCGGATTACGTAAATTGAGATTTTTAACCTGCTCTTCTTCCGATACAATGGTTGGTGTTTGCATAAACTTTGCTAGGGCGTGTTCACATCTGCAATGCCGTTCATTATCCGCTTTCCCAGCGAAAAAGCAACAATATGCCGACAAAACAGCCGCAGAAAAACATTGAGGCAGTGCGGACGAAGAAAGGGGACGAAAATCACTTCGGTTACATAAATCACGTTTGGGCATACGCGTTCCGTACGTTGGTGCGGCGTAACGGCGGCAGCGGTTCACGACAGCAATGTGTTCACGGATTTATTTCCTAATCAGTAGGCGGCGTATGCGGACAGTGCTTATATTTATCCCGCCGAAAAATAGGGTTAATATGAACAGCGGACTATCAGCGTGTCGGGCTTGGATATCAGACTCGTTCCATAACCTGCGCTTTCAACTCTCTGTTAAGGATAGCACAGACGAGTTTCGTCCGCAAGTATCATCACTGTCAAACAGACCAACATCAATAACGTCTCTTTGCACAAACGAAAATCGTGAACACTCCTTTGTTCCGAATTCATTACTCGAAAACCAAAGTGTCAACTTGAGCCAACGTTTTAGGCAACTCCTATTATCGCAAATCGTAAAATTTTAAAGGCATAGTCTTACCACACTCGATGTTGAAGGAGCAGAAAGCGATGTGATTGACGGAGCATTGGAGACGATTAAAAGCCAAAAGCCGGCTTTGCTCATTTCGATTTACCACACGCCGAAGGGCTTTTTTGAAACCAAGCCGACGTTGGAACAGTTAGGAATCGGCTGTCATTATATGATACGTCATCTCACTTACCGAAACGGACTTTGCGAATATGTTTTACTGGGCTGGACAGAATCATAAGTGCGGCAGAAACTGATAGATAAAAAGCAGAAGGCAATCGCATAACGCAAGCCTTCCGTAGGACAAATGTTTTACAGAAGTACGAAGAAGCCGCTCACCGCTTTTTATCGGCTGTAACCATTCGGCGAGTTTTGCTACAGGTTGTTCCCGCGGACATTCTTCGCAATCACTCTGCCGATTTACGACGGCACACACGCTATCGGGAGACCGGGAATGATGTTTAGAAGCCGGTATGAACGGCTATGTTACGAAACCGATTAACCCGCAGATACTTTATCAAACCATCGTCAAGTGGATTCGGCGGTAAAACAAAATTTTTGCCTCTCCTCTCTATCGGGCTACTTCTCTTTTTCCTCCTCATCCGCGGCAGTCCCGCTGCCGTTCTTGTTCGGTGCAGAAGACGGCATAAACTTTTGTTGAATCTCCTTTTTGTCCTGCATAGACAATTTCTTATCCTTCATTCCCTTTTCGGCTAATGCGCGTAACTCTTTCTCCGCATTTGCTTTACCGCTTTTCGCAGCGGCAATCAATCCTTCTATCTGCAATTCGTAACCCTTCGCCCTGTCTGCCGAAGTATCAAGGTGTTTCAAAATTTTTTTGCCCGCCTCAATTTTGACATCATTGATTTTCGTTTGCTTTTTGTCCGCTTTGTCCTTGCCGTTCTCAATCTTTTCTATTTCTGCTTCCAATTCCTCTTGAATACTGTCAAGCGTTACCGCCGGCTTCTTGCCTGCCTTTTTTTCCGGTAAAGGTTTCTTTGCGGCTGCTTCGGTATCCTCGTTTTCGCTTTCGTTTTTGACATTTTTTTTGGCAACTTGTCTTTTTACGAAACTGCGGTCTTCCGATGCTAACTTGTCGAGCGGCACGGGAAATTTCTTGCCGTCTTCATTTTTGAGGATAACGTTATTGCCGGCATCCAATTCAATGAAGTCGGCTTGGATAGAAAATTTGCCGTTGGCGGATTTCCACGTTCGTGCGTCTACCGTAACGGGAAAAAAGCCAAAGGAAGCCAGCATAACGGCGGCAGCAAAGAGCCGCTGTGTCAATCTGATACTTTTGTTTGTCATCGTTCGTTATCTTGTCAGATGTTTTTTACGAGTAAATAATGAGTTAACCAGGGTACGAATTCAAGCCGTTACGGCATCCGTTTTTCCCTCATTGTCCATTATCAATTTATAAAATGCCCGGTTCCTTTACTTCGATACCTTTGAGTGCCATCTTCAGCGACTCAACGTTCGGCGCAACTTCAAAGGCGGTTGCCCTGTCTATCATTTTACTGAATACCAGTTCTTTGAGACTCATTGTAAAGTCCTGCATTCCTTCAGTAATACCGATTCGGATTGCATCCGATAGTTTCGCATCTTTTTCTTCGAGAAGCAACTTGCGGACGGTGGCGTTGAAAATCATAATTTCCACCGTCGGAACACGCTGCACGCCTTCCATACACGACGGCAGCAGTTTCTGCGCCACGATGCACTTCATATTAAACGCCAATGCGCTGCGTATCGCCTTGTGCATCGTCGCAGGAAACAAGTCAAGGATACGCCCTATGGTGCTCGGTGCCGTGGAAGCGTGAATCGTTCCGAAAACCAAGTGTCCCGTCTCCGCTGCGTGAATTGCCGTTTCAAACGTTTCCCGGTCGCGCATTTCGCCGACGAGCATCACATCGGGGTCTTCGCGGACAGCGTGTTTCATTCCGATAGAAAAATCAACGACATCCTGACCGATTTCGCGCTGATTGATGAGGCACTTTTCTTCGGTGAACAAAAATTCAATCGGGTCTTCAAGCGTCAAGATGTGTTTGCGGTAGTGCCGGTTTACGTAATTGAGCATTGACGCAATCGTTGTACTTTTACCCGAACCCGTAACACCGGCAAGCAGTACCATACCCTGCGAGTGTTTGCACTGTTCGTAAAGCGAGGGGGGAAGGAACAGTTTTTCGAGGTCGGGAATGAAGTTATTGATACGCCGGGCGACCATTCCGAGGTGTCCCATCTGATTGAGAACATTGACACGAAAACGCCAATTCTCTCCGTCCACTTCACATTGGTGCGAAAAGTCCGCTCCGCCGGTTTCGTTGAGGATACGCCGGTTCCGCTCGTCCATAATAGCGATGATGACGCGTGTCATTTCTTCATCGTCAATCGGAGCACGGTTGAGTTCCTGAAGTTCGCCTTTGATCCGGACAATAGGCGGTCTATCGACTTTCAGGTGTAAGTCGCTGCCCTTCAAACGGACGAGGGCTTTGAACATTTTGTCAATCTCGAATTCCTTCTTTTTCTTGACGTACTTTTCGGTAAAAGCACTAATATCAATAGACATTGCAGCATTCCTTTTTGAAAGAGAGACGGTGAAAACCGCATTATACCGCCATACACTATTTTTCACCGCGTCTATTGTCGCCTGCTACACACCGCTTGTCAATCGTTACCGGCTACTGCACTCCATCGGGGGAATCCCTCCATATCCGTTATGATACTAAAATACAGACATACGCCCCCATTTCCCTGCAATATATCATCACGCAGCACAGCCAAATTGGCTTGCACTTAACGATAGCAGATTTTGCAATACCGGAATCTGATTGCCGAATAGCGGTCTATCTTTTTGTCCGGGCAAAACCGGCGGGTTCTTCGGGGGCTGCCGGTTTTTGGGGACGGGACGCGGCAAAGCCCGGTGCCGATTCCTGATGCTGACCGGAAGCAGCACGGACAAGCGTAACCGCTGACGGCAAAGTTTCTTGCTGCTGCGCTGTCTGTGATGTCTTTGCCGTCTGTTCTTTGAAAGCCGCAAGGAACGGGTCACGTAAAGTCTCTTGCGGTGTTTCACGTACAATGTTTGTGTTGTTGGGTAACGGCAATTCCGGCTGCGGTTGCGGTGCCGGTGTTACCGCTGCCAATGTTTTCTGTATCTCCGGTGTCTCTTTAACCGCAAAGTCCAATACCTGCGGCGAAAAAACCGTAGCGGCTGCGACTTGTTCCGCTTGACTGTTTGTCGGCGGCGGTGATTGCGCCGGCGGAATTTTCTCTGCAATGCCGAAGGCGAGAACGTTCGGTGCCGTATTCGGAACGAATTGATGTTCCGTTGCCGCCTGATTTCTGACCGGTATCGATTCTGGCGATGTGTATCTCGGCAAATGGTCTGGGGAATGATGTCGGGAATTGTCGGCAACCTCCACAGACTCCAGCGCGGCTCTGTCGAGTGCCTCTTTTAATAAGCCCTTTGCCTCCCAATCGGTAATTTCAGTATGCGGCGGCGGCATACGGCGAATGTCCTCCGGCTGTGCTGGCACGGGGACTTTCAGAACAAAATCTGCCTTGGCAGTATAATTGGAATCAGAGGTATAGGGACCGTCGCGGTGTCTCTGTCCGCTCGGCTGGTCTGCCGATATAATCTGCACGGCAGCGGTTTGCTGCGGTATTGAGGATCCCGGTATTTTACGCACTCCTCCAAGCGATGTAAATTTCGGCAGCGGAGTAAGCAAGGCGGCCTGTGATTCGGAATCAACCAAACGGGGTCCCACGAGCGGCGTTCGGCGCGGTCTGCTTTGAGCAGCATCGCTCTTAGAGACATCGCCGAAAACATTACCAGAAACGTCAATGCCGACCGGCGGGGTCGGTTCAACAACAATCGACGGCGAACCTTCAGGGTTAGGAATAATCCGCAACATTTGAGGACCCGATGCCCTGCCGAAACTTTCAGGCAGCAGCGAATCGTCCGGCTTATCTGTATTTTTAGAAATTTCGTTTTTCGGAGTCCCGTTTTTCCCCGTCAGAGGAATTTTAACTAATTTTACGTCCGTTTTCGGTACGCTTCCGGACTCCGGTCTGATGAATGTCACCGGTTCGGATTTCTTTGCATCCTCCCGAATAAAACCAGCCGAATTCGTTTGCGGCGGTTTTGCCGGAGGAAATTCAGGCAGTATATGTTTTTCGCCGGGGCTTGTCCGGTGTACCGCAAAGTCCGCTGAAGAGGCTTCCGGCTTTACTGTTTCGACGGGATTTTTGAAACGCATTTTTTCCGCATCCGACAGACCGGCAATGAGTACCGGCTGCTGATGGGCTGTTGCCTGTACGGCAGGAAACACAACAGCGGGAGACGCAGCGGGAGCGGGAATATACATTGCATCAAGGAACGGGTCACGCATCGGCGGTGCGGAAGCCGCCATTTGTAACCTGTTCCGCTCGTCGGAAATTTCTTTTGTCTCCAACCGGAGCAAATCCTCTTTGTTGCGATGTACTACGGCAGGCGGCGTTACCGTCAAGACCGGCACCGGCGGCTTTGCTGCGGCATTATTGCCCGCCGCGATGGCGATGTTACTATTGCTGTCGGAATGAGGCAGCGGCAAGGACGGCTTTGGTAATGCCGTTTCCGGCAGTACCGTCTTTAACTGTGGCGGTTGAGTTCTATTCGCTTGTACCGGCGATAATGCCTTTTCCGGCTCCGGCGGAGGATTCGCTGCTGCCGGATTTGCAGCGGCAAGGACGGCTTTTTGTTCGGCATATTCCGCCTGATTCAAGTTGCCTTTGGTGCGGTAAATTTTGGCTAATTCCCGATACCCCTGTGCTTCGCCTAGTGCCAGTTTCAAATACCGGCAGCCTTCTGCCTCCCTGTCCCGCTGCTGGGCGATGGTAAATCCGAGACCGTACAGGACTTTCCTGTTGTTCGGCTCCATCATTAAAGCGTTTTTCAGTATGGTTTCCGCATCATCATACATCCGTCTGTCTGCATACAACTGGGCAAAATCACAAAGAATCATCACGTTTTTTTTGTCCAGAGCGGCAGCAGCACGGAACATTTCGGCACTTTTTGAGAATTTCTTTGACCGGGCTTCGATGACCGCTAAGCGGTGCAAAGCGGCGGCTTCCATTTGGGGCAATTTATGGATTTTCGCCAGTTCTCTACACTCGGCATAATTGAAGCCGGCACCGGCATAATCCCCCTGTTTTTCAATGTCAGCACCTCGGGCAAAGAGTGCATTACATTGGGCTTGCTGATTGTGATCCGGTCTATTTGTTTGGGCAAAAACATTTGAGGCAAAAGGCAGCAGTGTAAGAGCGCAAAAAAGCAAAACAGCGGTTACTGTTCGACATCCTTTGCCGATGGTGATGAACACTGCCATGTATTCCATACAACGTAACATTGCCCCTGTGAAATGTACCAGTACTTCACGCGTCCATCCTTGTCTATCGGCAATCGTCCGCATTGGAATTGAAAAAAAAATGCCGTCAGGTGAAGCGGGGAACAGGAAGTGGGAGAGTTCGCAAACGGAACACAAAGAGACGGAATATTCAGTCCCCGTTCCAATCTACTACCATCGCCGTACTCCGCAATTTGAGTTTCATCAGCAAACCAATAAAAACCGCGGAGAAACGCCTGCGTTGTCCTTCGTCTGCTTCTATCCCCTTGACATACGGCGGTTTTTCCGTATCATTTGGGCATTGAGGTGCCGGGTCGGCACGTTACTCGATACATTATAAAATGGCAGTTCCTAAAAG
>JAITOZ010000252.1 GCA_031289675.1 Planctomycetaceae bacterium | reverse complement strand
CTCATTTTATTTTGGCAAACGATGCCCGAACGTATCAGCAAAACCTGCTGCAAAAACTATTTCAAATACTGCGGATATTGACAAGACGATTAAAAGAAACGGGCTAGCGTAAAAGACGGGCTGTCTTATCGCTGCGGTGCTAGGAACACGGCAGCGATAAAGGCAGCGGGGGTTATAACTCCCCTACCCGATGCGGTAAATTGTATCTGAAACAATTTTTTATGTCAAATTTATTATGCTGTCCAATCCGTTACTGCAAATTTACAGTGTCCGCTGAAAAGGCAAAAAGGAAGGGTACACTCTCTTTTGGCATACTTCAAAAACCGGCTCTACCCCCTCCGATAAATTTACGGAGTCAATGTTTTCAAGGGTCTTACGCCAGTTTGCTTGCAGGTAGTTTTATTCGTCCTAATCGCTTTGAGCGGCACTGCCGGCTTGTACGGCGGTCAAATTTTGTCTGTCCCTTACATAATCTATCGCTTTTTGCCTATCGCTGTGATTGTACCGCTGCGTTACGTTAATTGTCCGCTGTCCCAGCACCGCCCGGCAAACATCCAATCCTGCCGCTGCTGCCACTTCTGTTGCCTTTGCGTGCCGCAACTGATACGGACTCCAGAGCGGTATTTGCCGGTCAGCGGACAACGTCCTGTTCGCCGCCTTGATACTGCGTTTGATTGCTTTGCCGTAGGATTGCGTTGAGTAAAATTCTCCGTCCTGCCGTTTCGGATTTTTTGCCCTCTGTTCGGCACGTTTCACTTGACTCGGCGGCACTTTCGTTTTGCGCTGCAATGCCGCCTCCTCCCAATGTTCCTGCACCGCTTCTTTCGGACTGAACACCGCCGATGCCGGCTAATCCGTTCACCGTCCCGCTTCCGACACACACGGTACAGCCGCAACCTGTCGGTAAGGCAACAAACGACGATTCGAATGGCGGTGACGTTTTGGGCTTGGGCGGTGCTCTTGGCGGCGGTGCCGGTGGAGTAGTGGGGATTATGATAGCCAGAAAAATAGTATTAGAAAACCCGAACCTTACAACGACAAAAGTAACTAAAACTGAATTATTATCAGGACCTTTTGGAACATCGTCGCTTCGAATACCGACCGAGCGGGCTGTACGCCCCAATGGGGGAGGTTGGGTAATGTTTTTCGTCATAATACTGTTATTTGCGGCATTTGGCGCGTTCATCGGAGCAAAAATCAGCAAGAAATAAAGCCGCAGTAAAGTAACCCTTAACAATTATTAACAGCAATGAACTGGTATTACTACGACAACAACGGAACAAAGTCGCGTCTCATCTCGCAGCAGGAACTTGAGAATCTTGTTGCACGAGAGGTTATCATCCGAACAACCCGCCTCGAAACCGAAAGCGGACATAAGGGACTCGCCGGTCAAGTACCGGGACTGTCTTTTCCGTCCGTGCCGGTGCCGCCGATGCCAGTGCTGCCGTCGTCCCCCCTGTTAGATAATATCCGCTCCGCCTTTATGGGCTGGCGGATTTCGGGGGCGGCATTTTTCGCCCTTATGATCCTTGGGATGTTGCTCGTCCTTGTGGCACCGGAGGATGATACGGAACCGTTAAGCGGAGGTGAAGCAGTAGCAGCATTCATAGTAATTCCGCTTTTTTTTCTTGGTCTTAACTCGCCCCGCCTCTTTTTCGGCTGGAAGTTGTATCATCGTTTAGCGGATACCGTCGATGTCAGCGTTCGACCGGATAGCCGTGTGACTTGGTATAACTTTCGTAGTCTGAATGTGATAAACCAGTTAGCAGAGTCAATAAATAAAACACTTATTTTGAGAGGCAGACCCGATAAAGTAATTTCGAGTAATTACTTTTGCAGAGGGGCTTTTTATTGCGAGATGATATGTTGGCTGACGTTCTTCTCGCTAATGAGGATGGAAATAATGGCAACGTCAAGAGGTACGGCAAGTGCGACATCTGCATCTGCTGTGGTTGCTGTGGAGTTTTTCGTGATGGTCATCATCATCGTCTGTTTTGTTTTAGAAACGATGTACTTTCGTTCCTGTGTTCAGGGAGCGGAACAGATTTTGAACGACCAATAAAGCCGCCGCTCATTACCGAATAAAATGTTCTTCGCCATCTTGCGATGGCGGCTCTGAAGATGGCAACTCTGAACGTCCGCCTTTTTACTCTCCGCGAACTAAAGCAACACGCACGCCGATGCTGCGGTTCGTGCAGTCGGGAGCGTAGTAGTCTCGAAGTGCCGACCGGCAATGCGCCGAGACATCGTACCAACCGCCGCCGCGGCGCACGCGGATACTGCCGGACGAAGCACCTTTGGGGTCAATAACGGGAGTAACAATGGGGGCAATAGCGGGGGCTGAAGCCCTCTCGCTAACGTAATCCTCGCTAACATAATTGCCGTACCAATCGGCGCACAATTCCCACACGTTACCGTGCATATCATACAAATTCCAGGCATTGGGCTTCTTCGTTCCGACTTCGTGCGTCCTGCCGCTGCTGTTGTTGGGGTGCCAAGCGTAATCGCCGAGTCTATCACTATCATCACCAAAGCAATACGCCGTTGTGCTGCCCGCCCGGCAAGCATATTCCCATTGAGATTCAGTCGGCAGCGCAAACTTGTAACCCTTCGGCGCAGCATCAAGAGCGTTTAATTTCCTAACAAACTCCCGACAAACGTCCCACGATACTTGCTCCACCGGTAACTTCGCCCCTCTGAAACGGCTCGGATTATTTCCCATTATCGGACCCCACTGTTCCTGCGTCACTTCCGTTTCGGCAAGATAAAAACCCTGTGACAACGTAACCGGATGGAGTTGTTCGTCATTGCCTCTGCTCCTCTCCGATACCGGCGAACCCATCGTGAACGTTCCTGCCGGACAATAACGGAATCGGTACTTCACATTCTTGATGGTCAATTCCAATGACTCACCCGCCTTGGGGTTATCATCGGCTTGGATGTATCTGATATTATTGCACAGTACAAGTACCGTGAAAGACAAGGAAACCGCAAAAGCGATTAAAGACTTACGGGTCAGCATAGATAATTGCTTAAACAAGGTGCAGTTTCCGTATTATTTTAATCCGTTTTTTCAGAGCGGTCAATAGTTTTTCGGTCTTCCGAGCCGCTAACGCAAGATAGCGGAATCTCCGCGTCTGTGCTATACTCAATAAAGAATTAAAACCGCAGGTTATGGAACAAGTTTAATGACTCCTAATAACGAAACAAATAACGTAACGGAAATACCCAAACAGTACGACCCTGCTGCCGCACAAGAGAAATGGACAAAATTCTGGGACGAAAAAAAATTGTTCCGTTATGAGGCGGAGGGGCAGGAGCAGAAACCGTCCGCCGCTTTGGAAAAGAAACCGTTTTGCATCGTGATTCCGCCGCCGAATGTAACCGGTGCGCTGCATCTCGGACACGCTCTCAATAACACGCTGCAAGACATCACTATCCGTATGAAACGGATGCAGGGGTACGATACGCTCTGGATTCCGGGAGTTGACCACGCCGGTATCGCCACCCAAGCCGTCGTCGAACGCCGCCTCTTTGAAGAAGAAAAATTGACCCGCCGCGACATCGGTCGGGAAGCCCTCGTCGAACGGATTTGGAAATGGAAAGAAAAATATCAGGAACGTATCATCGAACAACTCAAAGGAATGGGCTGCTCCTGCGATTGGAGCCGAACCCGATTTACGCTCGATGAAGTGTGCGCCAAAGCCGTGCGGCATTTTTTCTTCAAACTCTTTCAAGAGGGAAAAATCTACCGGGGCAAGCGGCTCGTCAACTGGGACACGCATCTGCAAACGGCAGTGAGCGACGACGAAGTCTTTCACGAGACCGTTGCGGGCAACTTTTGGTACATAAAATATCCCGTGATGGACGTGAAACAGGGCGAAGCAGCATTTGTCGTTGTTGCAACGACTCGCCCCGAAACATTACTCGGCGATACTGCGGTCGCCGTCCATCCCGACCCCGAAACTGCTCTCAATAAAGTCATCGGCGACCTGAAAAAACGCATCGAAACTGTTCCCGAAAAAGAGAAAGCAGACTTGCAAAGCGAACTCGAAGCAATCGAAAAGCGCAAGACCGACGGAACGCTTGACCGCTTGAAAACGCTTGCCCAAATGGCAAAGGCAGGGAGCAAAGTCCTGCTGCCGCTGCTCGGCAAGCCGATACCGCTCATTGCCGATGTTTGGGCAAAACCGGAAAAGGGAACCGGCTGCGTGAAAATCACACCGGCACACGACCCGAACGATTACGAAGTCGGCAAACGCAATGCTCTGCCGATGGTGAATATCCTGAACAAAAACGGAACGCTCAACGAAAATGCCGGAAAGTACGCCGGTTTGACCGTCAAACAAGCCCGCGAAAAAGTCGTTGCCGACCTCGAAGCAGAGGGCTTGCTGATGAAAGCCGAAGAGCGGATGATTGAATTAGCGCACAGCGACCGCTCCAAAACGCCGATAGAGCCGTTCCTCAACGACCAGTGGTTCGTCAAAATGGACGAGTTAGCGCAAAGTGCGATTGACAGCGTTGTTAGCGAAGGGGGCTTGCCCCCTGAAATCCGTATCTTTCCTGAACGTTACACAAAAGGGTATATCGACTGGTTAAGCGAAAAGCGGGATTGGCCCATCGGTCGGCAACTCTGGTGGGGACACCGGATTCCTATTTGGTACTGCAAAGACACAAGCGAGGCGGAACTGCAATCCTCTTTCAAAAACCGTAACGATATTACCTATCAGCAGGATGAGGAGAGCGGCGATTGGCGGATTTGCTCTCAAACGGAAGATTTATCCCCCGATGCCGTGTCCGGTCACAAACTGGTACAGGAAGAGGACGTTCTTGATACATGGTTTTCCAGTGCGCTGTGGACTCATTCAACGCTTGGCTGGCCCGATGATACGCCGGAGTTACAAAAATTCTATCCAACCGGCGTGCTGATAACGAACCGCGACATTTTGACGCTTTGGGTTGCCCGAATGGTTTTGGCGGGGAAGTTTAACACCGGCAAAAAACCGTTCAATGAGGTTTATATTCATCCGAAAATTCTCGACAAGTACGGCGAAGGAATGTCGAAGTCGAAGGGAAACGGCGTTGACCCGATTTCGGTCATTGCCGAATTCGGAGCCGATGCGCTGCGGTTTGCCTTGGCGTATTTGACAACGGAAAATCAGGACATTCGCCTGACGCTTGATTTTGAATGTCCGCATTGCGGGGGCAGTGTTGAGCAGACGAAAAAGAACCGGACACAGCCGAAGATTCAATGTCCGAAGTGCAAAAAGGATTTTCGTACGCAGTGGGCGGAGTTGCCGGAAGACAAGGCACTGCCCGAAGGGGCGATGGTCGGTGAACGTTTTGAGGTTGCCCGCAATTTCTGTAACAAATTATGGAACGCCGCAAGATTCGTGTTAATGAATATTCAGGAAGAACCGCAGGGACGGCGCAGTGAAACTTGCGGTTTAGCGGGTTCTTTGCTTGAAGACCGCTGGATTTTAAGCCGTTCGGCAACTGTTACGCGGGACGTAACGGCGGCGTTAGAATCATACCGTTATGCTGATGCGATGCGGTTTTTGTACGATTTTGCCTGGGACGAATTCTGTTCGTTTTACGTTGAAATGGTCAAGTCCCGATTGTTCGATGAATCGCAGCGGCAACAGGCACAAACAGTGCTGGTTCACGTTTTGAGCAGTCTGGTACGCCTGCTGCATCCGGTCGTCCCGTTTGTAACAGAGGAAATCTGGCAGCGGCTGCGTGAATTTTATCCCGATTTATCTGTCAGTATTGCTGTTGCCCCCTATCCGGTTTGTAACGAAAATGCTATTAACCCCGAAATAGAAAAACAATTTGCGGTATTTCAGGAATTGCTGCGAGCCGTTCGGGACGTTCGGGCAAGCAGGAATGTTCCGCCGAAAACAGAAATCACGTTTTCCGTCCGCTGCGGTGAGCAGACAGCAAAGTTGTTAAAGCCGATGGAGACGTATTTTCTTTCGATGGCAAGGGCGAGGGCAGTCGGCTGGGGCGAAACGCTCAAACCGGCAACGCTTTCATCGACGGTTCCGCTGACGGGAATGGATTTATATGTTGACTTATCGGAATTGATTGATATTCCGGCAGAGCGGGCAAAACTGGAAAAGGAGATTGCGAAACTGGACGGCTTTATTCAGTCGAAAGAATCCAAACTCGGCAGTGATTTTGTGCAAAAAGCCCCGGCAGCGGTCGTTGAAAAGGAGCGTCAATCGCTCACCGAGTTACAGAACCAGCGTCAATCGGCAGAAAAGGCGTTACATCAATTGGGTTAAGGTAAGGCGTGTTGATGCCAATTACGGGAAAAACAACTGGTATTGTCGGTGTCCCCCCAACGGAGCGGCAAGGGACAGGGACGAGAGATATTGGTAGAAAACGTATGTCCCTGTCGTTCTAAACCGCCTTCTCCGATTTGAATTCTGCGTCTTTTGCGGTTGACTCTATTTTGCGGCGTTCACCAGCCGTACCGGTCCGAGCAAGCCCGATGTTATCGGTTTGTCTTCCTTTTTCCAGAGGTTCCACATACAGAACGTCTGCCGTCCCGACGGGTCTGGTTTGCCTTCGAGCAGCCATTGAGGCCACGCTTTTAATGTACCATTTTCCTGCCGCTCCGGTACATCCGGCAAAAACGCATCGCCTATCAGGCGGTTCACCCATAAATTCGTAACAGAAATTTCGATGGTATTGTTACCGCTCTTCAAGTAATCCGTTACGTCCGGTTTCGCTGACGTTTGCCAAAACGTACCGACACTCTTACCGTTGAGTTTCACCTCCGCAACGACTTCAATTTGACCAAGGCTGAGAATCGTACGCTGCCCCGTCTTGCGATTGGGACTTTGAAACGTCTTTTTGTACACTGCCGTACCGCTGAAGTATTTTACTGGTTCATCGGCACTATCGCTCCACGAGGATAACGCATCAAACGTTTTCGTTACAGTATTCCCTTTCACCGGAAACGTTACCGTCCAACCGCTGCTCAAATCAACCGGTTCGGCAAGTTTGAACGTTTTCGTAACCTTTTTCCCCGACGCAAACGTCAATTCGTATTTTCCCGATTTCAGAAACACTAAACCGTTGCCGGGACAAACCGCAATGTCGTTGAGTGAACCCGCCGCCGCACCGCCGGACAGCATAACAACGCCCCCGTCCTGTGCTGCCGCACTATACAATTTGCCGTCAACCTTGTAATCAATCGTCAGCGTTTTCACTGTACCGACCGCCGGATCGCCGACCGCCTTGGTTATATCCGCAACGGAAACTCCCGTATCGCCGCCTGCAACGATTTTCTTCACCGCTTCCGTTGCGTCCCTGTCGTGATAAACCGCCTTCTCGATTTGAATGTCGAACGTCTTTTGCAAATCAACAAGCGGTTTTCCGTCAAGCGAAACGGCAGCAATCGAATCTTTTTTGACGGCGTTTTTTGCAAACACAACGAACAGCGACTCTTGCGCCTTCATCGGCAGCGTTACTTTATTACCGTCATAAATCGGCGCAGTAATCGTTTGACCGCTTTCGGGATAATACAATTCCGGCACCCTGCCCTGCGTTCGGAATTGAGCCGTCAGCAGCACTTCGGCATTAGCGGGATTCGCTACAAAGAATATGTCTTTATCACCGGTTGTACGATAAAGCCAGTTCACTTTTTTATCGGCAGCGAACACCGGCTTGATACCTTTTTCATCGAGAACAGTTTCCGGTGTTTTTCCGACCGTCACGGACGACCAAATCTTATCCGCAAGGGCGGCAACTTCTTTGTCGCCGTTCGGATAATTGCCCAAACCGAAAGTCCCTATCGGCTTCTTATAGCCAATAACAGTTCCGCCCGCTTTTATCAATTCTTGTAACTTTTTCGCCAAACCAAGCGTCATCCGGTCATTGTCCGGCAGCACGAGAACGGAATAATTTGCCCCGCTCGGCATCGTGAATTTGCCATTTTTGACCGCCATTTGATAAACGGCGTGCGCCGCAACTTGATCCCATTGATAAGCACCGCGAGGATAATTATTATTATAATTTTGCGGTGAATCTTCGGATTGAATATACGCAATATCTGCAACATAATTTCCCTGCCGAAGCATATATTGGCAGCGTGCCAAATAAGCGTGATAGTTTTTCGATTGTTCCCACCATGTATTCGTCCGTTCATAATGCAGTCCCCAAGGTCCCATCATCATTCCCGGCGCAACATTATTCCACGGCTGGAAAGAATAACGGTGAAAAACGAAACGGTTAATACCTTCGGAAAAAATTCGGTCGCCGAGAATTTTGATGTTGCCGGGATGCCGCAGCCAACGTTCCTGGTTGCCAGCGGTGAATGCTTCCGCACCGACAATGTTCTTTCCGTAAACGTGTCCGGCACTTGCCATTCCGCGGCACTCCCAAAGACGGCTCCCGTCCTGGGCGGCCGTGGCACCGCACCAGAATTCGCCCATTGGCTCATCGGTTAAACCGGCGTATTCGAGGAAATCGCAAGGCGTGCTGTCGTAAGCCTCGGCGGAGAAGCGCAAACCATTTTTGTGCGACAGTTTCACGAACGTTTCGATATGATTGTCCATACACATTTTGGCAACCGCGCGGCGAAAATCCCAAAGGAATCGGTCTGTAATTTCCGGCGAATCGACAACGTAACCGTTGAATACCGGCAGGAATTTCCAAATATCGTAACCGGCATATTTTTTGAACTCTTCCCGCATCAGCGGAGTCCAGTTTTGCGAACCGACTTCCCAAGAGTCGATATGCGTTGCAACGAAAGTTTTCTTTTGACCGGTGTTCGCTTTGTTTTCGGCAGTGAGCCGACCGATTTGCCCCTCAAAGGCGATTTCCGATGCTTTGACCGAAAGGACATCGCATTGCAGACCGACACCGCTTGTCGGAGCGGGATGAACGTTTTGTCCTTTGGTCGTGTGTCCGATACGCAGGATTGTCCATTTACCTTCGGGAACTTTCCAGTCGAGCGTTCCCTCCGCCGCCATTTTGCCGGTCAAATCGACAATGTTTTTTTGTGCGATAATCGGTATAACTTTCGGGTCGCGGCGGTGATTATTCGGGGTGAGCGGTTTCCGTGCTTCCGTTCCGTCCGGTGTCGGAAAGGCAAGGACGGCAATATCCTTGTAATAATCCATCTTTTTCGGCGGTTCGGGCAACTTCACGTTTGTTTCCGCTTTGTCAAGATACACCGCCGAAAATGTCAGGACTTGCATACTGTCTTCGAGTTTCATCCATTTTCCGCCGCTTCCGTTCCAACCGGCATCGTTATTCATATTGACTTCGATACCGAGCCGGGCGGCTTCGCCGAGCATAAACGTGTAGAGTTTGCGCCATTGATCGCCGAGAAAGTCCACGGGACCTTGCGGTGCGCCTTGATTGACTTCCATTATCAGCACTCCGCCGATGCCGGTACGGTGCATTGCTTCGAGGTCTCCCTTGATACCTTCCTCGGTCAGGTTACTGTTGTTCCAGAACCAATAGACCCAGGGCTGATACTCTTTGCCGGGCTGGGCAAAGGCTTGTGCGGTGTTGTCCGCAGAACAAGCGTTGCCTAACAATAGCAGGAACGCAAAAAAGGTGAAAAGATGTCGTTGCATTGGTTTTTGGGGTTGGTTAACGTGTTACACTGTTTTCTAACAGCGAAACGGTGTCTGTGGAACACATTCTACTCCTGCGGAATATGTCTGTCAACTCTAAATGTCGAACGGACATTTCGCTATCGTGCGATGGCAACTCTGATTACCGCATCAATGCAAATTCCATTTTCACATCTATTGCTCTATATCGTTGGGGGCGAAATCTGGAAAATTTAATGGGTCTTGACAAGTTTATGTGTTGGATATTTACTCTAACCTTATGTATAACAAGCAGTCATCGGGAATAAAATAGCGTCAATAATCCGCTGCTTTTGTGCGGACTTGACAGCGACGGCGACGGCAGCGTTAGTTGGCACGAGCCGCAACACGGTGAAGAGTTATTTTAGCGAAATCCGTCAAAGGATATTTCAGTTATCGTTACAGGAAAGCAGCCAAGAACTCGGCGGGTTTGAACTCGATGAATCTTATTTCGGAGACAAAAGAATTCGCGGCAAAAGAGGACGCTGTGCTGCCGGAAAAACGCCTGTCTTCAGACTGCTCAAACGCGGCGGAAAGGTTTTTGTCACAATCGTTCCGAATTGTTCAAAAGAGCATTTGATTGCTCAAAAAACAACATCGCTCAAGGACGAATCCTTGAAGGAAGTATGATACATACGGACGCTTGAAAAGCCTGCGGCGGATTGATATTGAATGGTTACGATCATTACCGGGTTTATCATAACGAAAATGAATTTGCCGGAGGAAAATGTCACGTTAACGGCATTGAATCCTTTTGGAGTTATGCAAAACATCGACTCGCAAAGTTCAATGGTTGCAAGTCTGAAAAGTTTGTGATACACTTAAAGGAAACGGAATTCCGCTTCAACCATCGAAAAGAAAACCTTGCCAAAATTATAAAAAAAACTTATGAAAAAACAACCTATAAACTTGTCAAGCACCAAACGTTTGGCAACAGGTCTAGTATGAACAACAGCGAAATCAGACATTCAAAACAAAGAGCCGGAGAAACACGCAGAAATTTTTTGCGTAAGGCAAGCATTCTCGGAGTCGGCGGACTCGCGGGAACAATCGGCGGTTCATCGTTTTTATGCAGAAAAACCGCCGCACCCGCACTTTCAAACACAGCATATGCCGCTGAACCGCTGCCGCCGTCGCCGAGCGATAGTGCGGCATCCGCCGCCGCGAAGCAAATAGACTTCATCAATCTGCCTTCAGACTACACATCGCCAACCACGACGCTCGTGCTGCCGATGCTCGCGGGCTATACAGTGTCTGTTGCCGTGTCAGACCATCCGGAGATTATCGCGGCGGGCAGCACGACGGTCACGCGCCCCGCTAATACAACGCCGGTACGGATAACGCTAAAAGCGGTGAACAACACAACGGGCGGCGTAGGCTACACAAACCCGCTGCTTTTGCCGGTGTACAAGCCGTACGTTGCACCGCAGGCGGATGCCGCAACCATCGCCGCCGCAAAGAAAGCATACGAGCAGAAAAAATACGGGATGATGGTGACGTACTCAATGAACAGGACGCGGTACAAGAGTCCCATTTACGCGGATGGCGTGTACTTGGACGATGTGGATGCGCTCGTGAACGGCTTCGACGCGAAGCAGTTCGCAAAGGATATGCACGATTTCGGAATGGAATATGTGGTGTTTTCGGCGTGGCACGCGCACGTAGTTGCGGGGTTCCCAAGTGCGACGAACGAGCGGTGGCGGGATGACCGGCGCAAGCAAACGATCGAAACGCAGCCTTACAATTTAAAGAGTTATACGGATCCGGATACGAAAGATATTATTGCGGAACTGATTAAAGTGCTTGAACCCTACGATATCGACCTGCACCTGTATGTGCACGCAAGCGACTGGCACGATTTTTCTGACGAGGATAGAAGTATCATTCAGAGTTCAAACTTTAACAAGTATATGATGGAGTTGTTCTATGAACTGTGCGAACGTTACGGCAAGGGTATCAAGGGGTTATGGAACGACGGCTTTTTTGGGAACGGCATCAACCAGACACAGTATCGGCAGACCTGCACGCAGTTCAACCCGGCGATGATACTTGCAGCAAACGGAGGTGCCGGCAACAACCCGAACTTAAAACCGTCGGTTGGTGCGGACTACAAGGCGTGGGAAGCCGTATCGATTGCTTCGGGAGGGCGTATCACGATAGGTCAGATATGCTCTAGTTATGCCTATCAGAACGCTCCTGGCTATGCTCCGGCAGGGTGGTTCGCGAGCGCACCGCAGGATGCGCCTCTGTCCAATCGAATTACACCGCAACAGCAGATCCGCTATCTTGCGGCGCAGGCATCCATCTCGAAGATGGGCGGGCTGCTTCTGGGCGTAGGCTGCTTTCCGTTGAAGCCGGGACAGACGGCGGCGGACCTGAACTATAATCTATGGCCGAGCACCATTAAGGAAGATTACATACAGGTGAATGAGGCGTATATCACGCCCGTCAAAGAGTCAATCATCAACGCAAATGTCGGTAAAGCATACGTGAGTCCCGAAAAAGCATTTGTGAATAACCTGCTTTGGGGCGTAGCGACGGAGTCGCCGGACACTTCCGGACCGGACGGGAAGGCAGAGTATGTCTATCTCCATATACTGAGTCCCGGCGGGTCGGCGGTGAGCGGACAGACGCTGTCGCTTCCGGCACCTGCGGACGGCAGTGTATTCGGGCAGACCGCCGTGCTAATGAATCAGGACAATGAGACCGGCGATGCCTTTGTCGTCCCAACCGGCGCAGCAGCGCAAGTCACAGTCGCGCAAACAGCAACCGGCGGTTACACGTTGACACTCTCCAAAAACGCAAAGTGGTCGGCAGTGGACACAGTAATCAAAGCAAAACGCATAGCACAAGTACGGTAACAAAAATACATTGGGGTTGACCATTAACGCGGACACTTCGCTGCGGGTCTATGACATCAAATTTGATAGAGCAAGGAAATAATTAAAGACTGCAAACTTGCGTTCAGTAGAACTGCAAATTTTAGCAATCGCCGTTTAGAATTCTGTCCCGTAGCAACGGTGTTTCTTTCAATGGAGAGGCGACAATTTGGGGGAGTTATGATTCGATTTTGTTTTCCCATTTTACGCCGTTTTTCAATAGACTTGTTGCGTAATGTGAAAATCGTTATATACCGAAAATTATTGAAACTTCGGTTTTGTTTTGCGTTTGAGCCTTAAAAATAAGGAATTTGCAATATAACAAAAACCGAAATTTCAACCGTAATCGGTATAGTTAGCGGGGAGTAAAGGGACATCTCCTCTGGTTGGGGTCAAGCCGGCTACAATGTAATTCAAGATATTTCAAATAGCCCTATCCGGCGATACAGCGGCAGAAGAGAATTTGAATTGCAGCCGGAAAATTGCTATGATAAGGAGATATTTGTGAGAAAAAGATGTCAGCCGACAGGATAAGTTCCCGTCCCGATACCGGATTCATTTTTGCTATGCCGATAGAAAGTGCCGGCATCGTGAGTCGGCTAACGTACCGGAAAACGACCAAAGGTAACGGTCATACCTTTCATACGGGCATATTCGCCGACCGGCGGGTCGTTCTGATAGAAGCCGGTGTCGGTCAAAAAGCAGCACGAAATGCCGCCGCCGTTCTCTGCGATGTCTTTGAGCCGAAAAGCCTTTGTTCGGCTGGTTATGCCGGCGGTTTGACCGAACGTTTCAAAAAATTGACCCTGTGTATTCCGCAGCAAGTTATCCGTCTTTGTGATGGGGCAGCCCTTGATTTAACCTCGTCCATTCCGCAGCGTGCGGATGTTCCCAATGCC
The DNA here is from genome assembly GCA_031289675.1 of Planctomycetaceae bacterium. Lineage (GTDB taxonomy): Bacteria > Planctomycetota > Planctomycetia > Pirellulales > Thermoguttaceae > WRKP01. The sequence goes on along the minus strand of JAITOZ010000252.1, from coordinate 726 downwards.
GGTCTGCTGACGCTTTTGACGGCTGACGAACCCGTTTCGGCACCGGACGCAAAACAACAACTCGGCAGGCAATTCGCCGCCGAATTGGTCGATATGGAAACGTTTGCCGTTGCCGATGTTTGCAGGGAACGGCAGTTGCCTTTCCTGCCGGTCCGTATCATCCTTGATGCCGTAAATGAACCGCTGATGTCCGGTGTGCTGCCGATACAAAACAGCGCGAAGCACGGATTCATATATCTTGCCGGAACGCTTGTCCGAATGATAGGGAAGCGTCCTTCGATGATTTTTGATTTGTGGAAATTGCATCAGGATGCCGTTAAGGCAACGGAAAAACTGACGAAACAAATTGCTGGCGAATTACGAAAAACGCCGCGGCGGGAACAAGGCGGCGGGCGGTGAGTTATGCTATGCTTGCGTTTTAGCCCCCGATGGGGTTCGCCCCGTATTACGGCGAGTTGGTGATTTTCACGGACCACCCGGGCAAAATTACTAATGAAAAGGAACGCTGCGCGACTCTCATAGAGGGAGTGCGGTTTTTTTTCAAGGGAATGACCGAACCAACGAAGTTTTTACTCCATCTCAACTGTCTCGTCTGTTAAAATAAAGACGTTGTCCTTCGTCTGCTTCTATCCCCTTGACATACGGCGGTTTTTCCGTATCATTTGGGCATTGAGGTGCCGGGTCGGCACGTTACTCGATACATTATAAAATGGCAGTTCCTAAAAG
>JAITOZ010000245.1 GCA_031289675.1 Planctomycetaceae bacterium | reverse complement strand
CAGTGAAACGGTACCGTTTCACCCGCGCAGCCCTTACGGGGTGGCGAAACTTTACGGTGATTGGGCAACGGTCAATTACCGCGAGGCTTACGGAATGTTCGCCTGTAACGGTATCTTGTTCAATCACGAAAGTCCGCTGCGGGGCGAAACTTTTGTAACACGTAAAATTACCAAAGCCGTTACTTTTTACAAAAATGCGATTGAGCGTCAAGAATGGAGAGATTCGCGGACGGCGGTTTTGAAACTCGGTAATATTGATGCCCGGCGGGACTGGGGACACGCTGCCGATTATGTCGAAGGAATGTATTTAATGTTACAGCAGCCGGAGCCGGACGATTATGTGCTGGCGACGGGCGAGAATCATAGCGTTCGGGAATTTGTTGAGGCGGCATTTTCGACGGTCGGTGTTTCGCTTCAATGGAGCGGCAGCGGCGAAGATGAAAAGGCGTTTGATGCGGAAACGGGAAACCTGCTTGTTGCGATTGACCCGGCGTTGTATCGTCCATCGGAAGTTTTGGTACTCCTCGGCGACCCGTCAAAGGCGAAGGCGAAACTCGCTTGGCAGCCGAAGTACACATTTGCCGGACTGGTCAAAGAAATGATGGACACGCCCTGACAGATACTTGATTTTCTATGAAATACGAACTGTGCGCAGAGCCGCGGAGCATTGCCTCAACGGGGCATTAACCGCATAGCATAAGATGCAGAAATGTGAGTGCTTCGATTCGTTATCAAAAAAACGCACCCGCTCACAACACGCCGCTGAATAACCATTCGTCTCTCTTTGCCAACGACATTCACAACGGGACAGGCATAACGGATAAAAGGCATAACGAACTATCGGACAATGTCCGATGTTGTCAGTGGTTTGGGGGGAAAGAAATAACGTTGAATTCCGACCCGAATCCGATGAAGCGTTCGCCAGTTTCGGGTGATGAACCGATATGGCAGTACCGTTAAAAAATTTAACCGGTATGGATGCCAGATAGGATACCGAAAAGCGTTGCCGGTCAATGCAATCTGCGATGTTTTTGAGAGTTCGCCCAAAATGACCGGAAAAGGTGTCACCGTCGCTTCCCGAATCCCGTTAGGGATGCCGTAAAAAATGGCTAAATCGTTGTGTATCCGTAATGGAACGAAAACGCGCGATAAAATTTTAGCGGCTTTCCGATTGATCAAATAGCAGGCGGCAGAGGTACTGCACCGCAAATCGGATACGAGCCGGTAGCCTCTGCCCAAATCGGCGAAGGGAATGAACGGCTTCTGACGAAAACCGGTAAGGCGAACCAAGTCCCACGAATCAGCGTAACACATCACATTTTTGAGAACGGCAATCAGTTCGGGTGTGCCGATGATGTCGTCTTCGCAGATGATTCCATACTCTTCGCCGGAGTCGAGGAAAGTCTGAAACGCTTTTAGATGGCTGTTATGACAAGCGATGTGGTTGGGATTCGGCTTACGTCCGTGACAAAGATAATACCCCCAAGGGGAAAAATTCGGATAGGGAGGTATGAGCGTCTTGCCGTCAATTGCCGGAACACGGATGATTTTCAACTCCCTTAAGCCGGGGGACTTAATGAGCCGTTCCCAACGTTCTGTCGCACGGTCTAAATTGATAACGTAACAATGAAGCATAAAATCGTTTCCTTATATCTTGCACAATTAACACGTCTTGCACTGTTGACAAGTCTGAATAACAGATTGCTACATCGGACACAAATCAAACCAGCGGACTCCGAACGATTCTATCCAGCGGTCGGCGTGTGCCGGTCCCATTGACCCCTGCTCATAAAATTCGGGGTCAATAATTCTGCTGCTCTCCCAGCACTTTTGTATCGGGTCAATAATCCGCCAAGCCGCTTCAACTTCATCACTCCTTGCAAACAACGACGCATCGCCGTTCAAAGCATCAAGCAGCAGCCGCTCATAAGAATCCGGCAACTCGCCGCAAAACTTATCTAAAAAATTGAATCTCAATTCCGAACTCCGCATCTGCATATCCGTATCCGGTATTTTTGTTTCAAAATGGACTTGAATTCCCTCTGCCGGCTGTAATTGTAACACCAGCCGGTTTCCGGGCAGCGGCAGAGTCGAAACTTCGTCGTTGGCGAACATCTTGTGGGGCGGCTGCCGAAAGTTGATAACTATCTGTGTCGTTCGGCAGGACATTGCTTTACCGCTGCGAAGAAATATCGGCACACCGTTCCAACGCCAATTATCAATGAATAACCGCAATGCCCCGTACGTTGCCGTTTGACTGCCTGTCTTGACACCTGCTTCATCACGGTAACTCCGGTATTGTCCGCAGACTGAATTCTGTAACACTTCATCTGCGGTCATTGAGCGAATCGACTGCAATACCTTTACTTTCTCGTCCCGAACACTCTTGGCATCAAAGCGGGCGGGAGGCTCCATCGCTGCAAACGTCAAAATTTGCAAAAGATGATTTTGAAACATATCCCGCAGGACACCGGCTTTTTCGTAATAACCGGCACGTCTGCCGACCATCACTTCTTCGTTTGCCGTAATTTGAATGTTGCCGATATAGTTGCGGTTCCAAATCGGCTCGAAAATGGCGTTGGCAAACCGGAGAATGAGAATGTTGTTGACCGTTTCCTTGCCGAGATAATGGTCAATGCGGTAAATCTGCGATTCGTCAAAGTTGCGGTGGACGGTTTCGTTGAGATTTTGGGCGGATTCCAAATCCGTTCCGAACGGTTTTTCGATAACGATGCGGCAACTATGTCCCGGCGAATCAACAGACATTCCGGCTTTGCCGAGTTGTTCGGTTGCGGATCTGTAAAATACCGGTGCCGTCGAAAGATAAAACAAGCGGTGAACTTCATCTTCCCCTTCAAGCGTTTTCAAAAGGCTATCGAGTTGTCCGAAGGATTCGGACTCTTCAATGTCGCCGGCAAAATAATGTATTCGGGCAGCAAACTGATTCCAGACATCTTGGGAAAACGATTTGTTCGCAAATTGCTTTGTCGTTTCGGCGAGTTTGTTACGCCAATCGCCGCTGGACATTTTCGTGCGGGAAAAACCGACAACATTGATGAATTTCGGCAGCCTGTTCTTGCGGAACAGGTTGTAGAGGGCGGGGATCAATTTACGGCTGGTCAAATCGCCGGACGCTCCGAAAATGACGAGAGAGTGCATTGCGGTTAATGAAAATAGACGTTCTCAATCCAAAGGGCAAAAAATAAAAGTAATCTGCCGAAACCGTTACGGTAATGCGGCGGATACACCTACTGCAATCGTTCAATTTCCTCGCGGGATAAGCCGGTTAGACGGACAATGTCCTCGATTTTCATTTGTAACGTACTTCGGGCAATTTCGATTTTGCCTATCGTTATCCCTTCTACGCGTCCTACGGATAGTCCTTCCTCCAGTCCTTTCTCCCTGGCGATGTGTTGTGCCGTATAGACATCGTGTATAAAAAATTCATTCGCCTGCTCAACTGAATGCATCCGTTCATCGGAATTGAAATACTTCCATTCCTCGTAAGCCTGCCGCGCTGCCGGATTGTCTGCTAGTAATGCCGTCATTTCCGTCTCTCCTTTCTTGTCTGCGTAGTATAACAAATTCATCCAACATATCGCAACCTCGGTTTCAAACGTCCGAATTGCCCCGCCTTCCGTGCCGTAATTTCCAAAACGTGCATCCGAATCCCGTCTGTAAAATAACCGGCGGAGGCATATTTTGAACGAAAATAAAACGAATGATGCGCCTCCGGCAAATGTTTGAGCGAATCATACGCCGTTATCGCAATTCCAATGACCGGCTGCAATACCGTGAACGAACCGGTCTTCTACATCTGCGAACAGTACGATTTGCTGCAACAGTACAACATTCGATTTGCAAATGCTGGCTTCTCTGCCGATTGAAACTCAACAACAAAAACAGCACCGCTTTCGTCCGCCGCTTTAATATCCGGTATATTAGGACCTTATTCTCTAACTTTTTCCTTGGGAGCAGGAACTTCTACTGCGTGATTTTAGAAAAAACGTTACATTCTGTCAAGCCGTGACGATGCCGGGCAAGAGTCTTACGAATTATGGACAAAAAAGGTTCGAGAAAAGGTCTGGTACCGTTTGACAGCCCGCACTTTGGCAGTCGGGTAACTCCACGGTAACGCCCTCCAATGTTTTTGCGTGTACATTATCATATATTTCGGCAGAGATACCGCAGGAAAGACATATTCGGTGAGCGTGGTTGTTCCTCGAATCTATATCAATTTATCCAACCCAATATAACCTGGATCAATATTGGGCGGTTTTGACACAGAAACGTCACTGCCGGAGACGTTACCGGCAAGCATCTCTTGGACAATATCCGTCTCTCACTTGTTCGTCAGGCACTTGATTTTTAGCAAAACAGCAATCTTCGTGCCGGAAAATCAGGCGGAAAATACCTCTTTGCACAACCAGTCTTCTTTTGATAGAATGGGGGGAGTGTGTTTTGCCGTCTTACCGAACAACATCGTTTGAACGGCACAAATTGCGGCATACATTGGTTTTTCACCAGAAATGCAGCCACGCTGTAACACTCCCCGAAAAATGGAATATTCGCAACTGATTACACCGGCAATCATTGCGGTTACGTCGGTCATTTTAACGATTATCATCATTCGCCTTCTGGACACATTTTCCCGTTCCGGAGCCGAACAATCTGCAAAAAATGTTATTCGCCGTGCCGAAAACGAAGCCGAAAATAAAATTCGGGAGGCAGAAATTCTCGGCAAAGAGAAAGCCTTCCGTCTAAAAGAAAATACCGAGAAAGAATTCGATTCACAACGTAAAAAACTGCACGAACGTGAAAGGCTGCTCGATAAACGTCAGGATTTACTCGACAAACAGGCCGAGGACCAGCGCAAACAGGAAAAAATCGTTGAAAATACGCAACTGAAATTGACCGAGCGGTTAGCGGAAGCAGACCGGAAAAGCCGGGACTTGGACAAACTCATTGAAAAGGAGCGTGTTTTACTCCACGAAGCCGCCGGTTTGAGCCGGGAAGAGGCGAAGGAAAAACTACTCGCCTTGCTGGACAGGGAATTGCAGGTTGAATCCGGCACAATGATAATGCGGCACGAAAAGCAAATAAAGGAAAATTGTGAAACAATGACCCGCAACATTCTCCTTTCCGCATTGCAGCGTTACGCTTCTCCGCATACGGTCGAGACAACCACTGCTTCCGTAGATATTCCGAACGATGAAATGAAGGGACGTATCATTGGACGGGAAGGACGCAACATACGCTCTTTTGAAAAGGCTTCCGGTACTGATTTACTCGTTGATGACACCCCCGGAATCGTTGTGGTCAGTTGTTTTGACCCTATCCGCCGTGAAATATCACGTCTTGCCCTAACACGCCTGATTGCTGACGGACGGATTCATCCGGCCCGAATTGAGGAGGTAATCAGCAAAACGACAGACGAAGTTCACGCTTTTGTTTTGAAAAACGGCAAGGAGGCAGCACAGGAAGTCGGTATTTTCGACCTTGATGACCGGCTGATTGAACTGCTCGGCAGATTGCATTACCGTACGAGTTACAGTCAAAATGTGCTGAAACACAGCATTGAAGTTGCATTCATTTCCGGTGCTATCGCTGCTCAGATCGGCTTGAACGAAAAACTAGCAAGACGCTGCGGTTTGCTCCACGATGTCGGCAAGGCGGCAGACCACGAATCCGAAGGCGGACACCCGAAAATCGGTGCGGATTTCTTAAAACGTTTCGGCGAACCGGCGGATGTCGTCAATGCCGCATTGGGACATCACGAAGATGCCCGCATTGAAAATCCTTATACGATGATTGTTGCCGCGGCAGACGCGTGCAGTGCGTCCCGACCGGGAGCAAGACGGGAATCGCTGGATTTGTATAATAAGCGGATGGATGAACTCGAATCGCTTGCCGTTGCGTTTGCCGGTGTCGAACAGGCATTTGCAATACAAGCAGGCAGAGAAGTCCGCGTGATGGTCAATTCATCGCAGCAGACGGATGAATCTGCCGCAAAAATTTGCCGGGACATCGCCAGGTTGCTGACAGAAAAAATCCAGTTTCCCGGCGAAATCAAGGTTACTGTCATCCGTGAAACGCGGTTTGTTGAAACGGCAAAATAACCGCACCGGTCTCGTTCTCAATATTTTGCTCTCTGTGTTTTTACAAGCCGCCTATCATCTCGTTTTGTTGGTAATTGACATTCTCCTTCTTTGGGGGATTGTCAAACGTCCGCCGACATCAATTATCCGGTATCTTAATCTTTCGGAACAAATTTTATTAGCGGCTCCGCTGTTTGCTTTTGCCCTGTCTTGGTTTTATCTGGGAAAAACAGACAACAATCTTGCCGTTCACGGTCTTGCTTGGCACGGAAGTTTTTTTCTCTCCGCTTCCGCCGTCCTGATGAGCCGGCAAACGGTCAACAATAAACGCCGCCGCATTGTACCGATGTGCCTTTTTCTCTTTGCTTTGATTTACTTCGCAACAGCCTTTGATGCGCTGGTCTATGAACCGACGGCTCTTCAAATAAAACATTTAACGTTCCATTCTGATAAAATCACAGAGCCGGTGAAGATTGTTTTTCTCGCCGACATACAAACGAATAAAGCCGGCTGGTACGAGCGCAAAGCCCTGCGTATGGTGAGAGAACAAAATGCGGACTTAATTTTATTCGGCGGCGATTACATTCAGGGCGATGAGCCGTCCGAGGAAGAGAGTATCATTGCCTCTTTGAATGAAATTCTCCAAGAGGCATCTTTGCAGGCACCGCTCGGCGTTTTTGCGGTTGTCGGCAATCATGAGTCCGGTTTTGCAACACAGCAGATTTTCAAAGGGACATCGGTTCAGGTCAAAGAGCGGACATCTTCAATGGACATCGGAGAGTTACGCTTGACGTTTTTAAGTCTCGGCGGTTCTGTCGCCGTCCGCACGCATCACGATTATTATCAGGATAACCGGCTGCGTATAATGGTCGGACACACACCGCTTTATGCGATGGCACCGCAGGATGCGGATTTGCTTTTGGCGGGACACACGCACGGCGGTCAGGTTCAGATACCGTTTTACGGACCGCCGATAACTCATTCCCGCAATTTGCCGCGCCGCTGGGCTAGCGGTGTTACAAAAATGGCGAATGGAGCGTTGCTGTTAGTGTCGAACGGTGTCGGAATGGAACGCGGTACCGCCCCGCAGGTTCGTTTCTGCTGCCGTCCTGATTTTTGGGTCATTGAGTTACTGCCGGAAAAAAACGCGTGTCCTGACAGTGGATAAGCAGTCTTCAAAAACGTCTCAGCGAAACCGGTACATACGAAGCCGTAGCCTTATCACATTCCAGAGACAAAATGGAAGGCTGCCTCAAACCCTTGTGTTTGCCAAATGTTGTCCCCTAAAGCCCCGCTGGGTTGCGGGCAGATGGGGAGAATGTGTTTCGTCTGTATTGATTCATTCCGTTAGATTGGTAGAATAACCGAAAGCAGTACACTCACCCTTTTTTCATACGATAACGATGAAACGCCGAGATTTTTTTACAGCCGTCCCGCTTGGGGCTTTGGCTTTGGCACAGGTAAAAAATGCCGCCGCTCAAGAAGCACCGCTGGCTGAAAAAACCGCCGTACAACAAGTCCCCTTTCTGCCGTTCTTGCAGAATCCCGGCACTGATTCAATGACCGTTGCTTGGGCTGTCGGCGGTCGGGCAACAGGATACGTTGAGTACGGAGAAACCGCCGAACTCGGAAAACAAGCCTTCAACACGCTTGCGGGGTTGAAACCGCTTGATGATACTTTTCTTTTTGCAAGAATAACCGGCTTGAAGAGCGGTACAACCTATTACTATCGGGCGGTAACGATTCCCTACAAAGATGACAACAAGCCGGCAGGTGAACCGGTGTGCAGTCCGATTCACTCCTTTCGAACGGTTGACCCGCGGGCATCCAGAATGTCCTTTGCGATGATTAACGATACGCACGAAAATCAGGCGATATTAAAAGAGCTCACCGCAAAATTGCCCGCCCTCAAACCGGATTACATAATATGGAACGGCGACATACTCAATGATGTTCATTCTGCCGAACGCACCATTGCTTCGCTGGCTCTTCCTGCCGGTGTGTTTTCTGCCGAATCGCCGCTCCTCTATCTTCCGGGTAACCACGATTGTGTCGGTCCCTGGGTTCATAATCTTTCGCGGCTGATGGTTCCGTGGGAACAGGAAAATCCGCAGGAACGTGCTTTGAGTTATAATTTCGCTTTTCGGCAGGGACCGGTTGCGCTGGTCGGTTTGGACACCGGTGCGTCTTCGGCAGATGCGGCACCGGCTTGGGGCGGCTTGATTGCTCACGAACCTTATCGGGCAAAACAAGCCGAATGGCTGGCGAAGGTGCTGAAACGTCCCGATATTGCATCGGCTCCGTTCCTCGTTGCGATTTGCCACATTCCGCTTTTTGAACCGGACCAAACGCTCAACGGCGGTGATACGACTGATGATTGGGCGCGATTTTCCCGGCAGGGGCTAACGCTTTGGGGACCGCTGCTTCATAAGGCGGGGGCGCAAATCGTGCTTTCGGCACATCGGCACGCATTACGCCGTGAAGCCGGTACGCCGCAGCGATGCTGGGACCAGATTATCGGCGGAGGAAGGGACTTGGATAAAGATGCCGCCATCGTCTTTGGCGAGGCAACTACTGATAAATTGACATTGACGATGCGTCAACTAAACGGAACGGAGTACGGTGTATTTGAGTACAAGCCCCGCAATTTCAAACGGAACGGAATACGGCGTGTTTGAGTATAAGTCCCTGCTGTCAGCGCGGATGTTTCCGGTACTCTGATACGCCCTTGCTGGAAGTCGTTTTGATAATGCCTGTTGTATATCGGAGTTTTACGGTATCCGCATTCAGACATACAGCAAGAACACTGAACCTCATAATCTTCCTCATTTTTGCGTCGCATCACAAGAGAATGTTACTTCTCTTGTCATTGGGGACAGTACCACCAATATTGTCCTGCACGTTTGGCACCAAGCAAGAAAATTTGGAAGTCTTTTTATAACAAGGGGTTGAAAATTATATCGTTTTGACATAATAATGATAAAAGAATGTAAAATACCAGGATTCTACAGAAAAGACGTATTTTGCATACGAGTTCGGAGCAGATATCGTCAGAGGACGCAAAGAACGCAGAGGGAAAGCAACTTTCGAGTCAAACAATCCGTACCACGTTATTGCCTTCAACTTGCCGGACAAATTTTTTCATTTGGAGTATTGCAACGGTTGCGCGGACAATATGAATCGGCAAGTGCGACATTGCGGCAACCGTGTCTATTGGTGTCGGCTCCGTGCCGATGCACAGAAAAATTTGTTTTTCCGCTTCCGTCCCTTCTGGCAAAGTATCAGCCGGAGCCGGCACAGCGGTTTTTTGCGGTTGGGGAACGGCGGCTTGCTGCCGCACTGTTGGCGGTAACGCCATTTTCTGCGGCGTTACCGGCAGAATATCTCCATTCGGCAGGAAAGACCGCAGCGGACATTGACTGCACTTCGGGGCTGTCTTGCCGCAAATGTCCCTGCCGAGACGAACAACATACCCCTGCATCCTCTTGAACAAGTCCGCTCCGTAAGGTTCTTCGTCCGGTGTCAACTCCCGTAAAATCCATTCCTGAATTGATTTTACGTCTGCCGTTGCCGAAACGATACCGTGCCGCCGCATCAGACGGATAGTAAAGAGGTCAACCACATACACCGGCAGATTACCGGCGTAGAGCATTATGCTATCGGCAGTGGCAGCACCGATACCGGAAACACTCAATAATTCCCGCCGCACCGTTTCGATATCCCTTACAAAAAAACGCTCGATACTATTTCGACCGGTATCATCTCCGCAATCAGTGCTGTCTCTGAAGTATTCGAGAAAAAGTTTTGCGATGGCTTTGAGACGCTGTGCCTTCTTTGACTGAAACCGGACCGGACGAATGGTATCCATCAACTGTTTATTGGGCAGGTCAACGAGCACCTCAAAATCCATAAAGCCCTGGGGATACATTATGTCGAGGACTTTATCAACGGACTTCCAAGTCGAACCCTGCACGAGAATTGCCCCGACAATTACCCCGATGGGATCGTCCGGCCAACACCGGTACAGTTCTCCCGCATAGTATTCCCTCAACGTCTCAAAGATTTGACGCAAAACGGACATTATACACAAATTGTTTCACGCGACATTTTTACGCAAACACCGCGAATCCCGGCGAACTCAACGGCATCACTGACTGATAAGACACAGACGAGTGATTCTTGTATGCTGCCGCTGCGGCGGAAAATGCCGAAACCGCTGTGTGTGCCGGTTTGTCCGCCGACAAGGCTTCACCTCGTTTCGCTCCGCTCTGTTCCGCTTCACCCGCCGGCTTATCTGCGTCGCCGGCTTCTTCCGTTTCACCGGTTGCCAGGGTACTTGCCGGAGCATCTGTCTGCTCATGGCTTTGCGAATGGCTCTGGTCTGCTTTCTCCATTCGGGCTTTGGCAATTTCCTGTCTTGCCGCCGCCGCAACCTTGCGGTCTTGTCCCGACGGTTCAGCAGGTGCCAGAGCGGCGGCTGCTACCGTTTGCATTTTTTGTATCGTCGCATCCGGGTCGCCTTCAACGGCACTAGTGCTGATTCCGACTTCTCCGCCGATAGCGTATTTCTTCCCGTCCGGTCCCGTTTGATAGGTATATGAGGGACCGCCGGTTACATAAGGTCCGCCTGCCGCAACGTGTGCTGCCTCGTGTGTCCGCACTTCCTTGTCGCGGGATTTCAACTCTTCGACTTGCTTTTGCTCTTCCGCCGTTAAGACCTTACCGGAAGACGACTTTTCTCTCTGACCAGCCTGTTCGGCTTTATCGGTATCTTTAAGGGAATCCGTTTTTTTTGCCTCGGCTGTTTTTGCTTCGGCAGAGAGGTCAAGCACATCGCCGGATGCCGAATGCGGTTTTCCTGCGTCGGGGTCGGCAGTTTTGTCCGCTTTTTCTGCCGGAACGGACGCGTCCGCCGTCCGCGTCGACTGGGGCGTTTCCACCCACCGAATCGGATGACTGGCGTATGCTGAACCGAGATAAGTCTGCAAAATACTCATCGCACTAGTGAAAGGGGCGAACGAAATGCCCGCCAGCCTCACCGCCATTGTACATCATTACATCGGCAGCATCAAGCAAAAAATTTGAAAATTATTCCGTTTTTGAATTACGCTGCTTGCGCAACCGGTATAATCGTTATTTTCATTAGACACAAACCAACAGATGCCGCCTGCCTTTTGCCGATATACACCCCCGGGTAAGATAATCGCTGGGCTGCATCCGCCATTTGCCGTTCTCTATTATGATATTGCCGTACTGATTCCGTATGAAAATTCCGCTCTATCAACGCTGCCCTCTCTCCGCTGTCAGCACTTTGCTTTCAATCACGCCGCCGGCAGCGATTGTCCGCAGGATTTCGCCTTGTTTAACCGATTCGACGGACTGTATCCGCCGTCCGTCTGCCGTTAATGTTAATGTGTAGCCCCGATGCAATACCGCCAGCGGACTTAACGCCTCTAACTCCGCCGCTGCCTTGCCGAACCGGTTATGCGCCGATTCCAGCCGCCGGTTTATCAAAGCGTCAAGCCGCTCTTCGCATAAATCAACCTGATGCCGCCGGTTTTCCAGCAAACGCTCCGGGTGTTGAAACACCGGCTGCGTTTGAAACGACTTCAACCGCTCTAAACACCAACGCCGTTTTTGTTGCAGTAAATTGCCGAGTTGCTGTTTTATACGCAATAAATCCTGCTGCAATTCGCTGTCCTCGCGGACAATCCGTTCCGCCGCTTCACTCGGCGTTGCCGTGCGGACATCTGCCGCAAGGTCGCAAAGCGTTGTATCAATTTCGTGTCCGACACCGGAAACAACCGGCAGTGCCGATGCCGCAACCGCCCGAACCAGCACTTCTTCGTTGAACGCCCAAAGGTCTTCAACCGAACCGCCGCCGCGGATAACAGCAATGCAGTCAATCTGTTCCGCATCAGCAATTTCGTTGACGTTCCGCAGGGCATCGGCAATTTCCCCCGCCGCCGTTTCGCCCTGCACGTGTACCGGAACGATTAACACATCAACGAGCCGCGTCCGGCGCTGCAGTATCCGCAGAAAATCCTGAATTGCCGCTCCCGTCGGACTTGTTATCACAGCAACGCGGCGGGGAATAAACGGCAGAGGCTTTTTGCGGAAAGCGTCAAACAAGCCTTCGGCTGCAAGTTTATCGTGAAGTTGCCGAAATGCTAACTCAAGACTGCCGATGCCTTTCGGTTCAATTTCAGTTATAACAAATTGATATTTTCCCTGCGGCGGATAAACATTCAGTCTGCCGCGGCACACGACTTCGAGACCGTCATTGAGTTTGAACCGGACTTTTGAAGCCGATGATTTCCAAATTACGGCGGGCAAAACAGCACCGTCATCTTTGAGCGACAGATAAATATGTCCCGATGAGTGCTTTTTCAAGCCGGAAACCTGACCGGCAACCCAAACGGCATCGAAACGTTTCTCGACAACCGCTTGAATTTGTAACGTTAGTTCAGTTACGGAAAGCGGCGCAGCGGCAGCGGACGGCAGGGGGACGGCAGTTATCGCCCTCAGATTTTTGAGTGTTTTTTCGTAATTGAACAGCGGATTATCGGTCGTCATTTTTCTCATTGCTTTCGGCAGTTCATTCCATTATACCGCCAAATGCAGAACCGCCAACTTCAGAGCCGCTATCGCAAGATTACGAAATATAGATTTTCGCAATCTTGCGATTGCGGCTCTGATTACGTTGTTTTTTGTAAAATTGTTGTGTGTTCCGAATACCAGAAAGGAAAGTATTGTCCCCACAAAAAATTGAAACGATACCACCAGGCGTAATCTTCAAGAAAACTTGTACTTGCCCGCAGGAAAAATGACGCTTGATTTGCCAAACAATTCAAGCCGCAGCCTTTCGCTATCTTTTTAATACGCCGGTCGGAAATCACGGAAACGTGTCCATTGGCATTGGGATTCGCACGCAACCGAGGCTCATAGAATCTTTGCGCAAAAGCAAAATGTGCCGGATAGCCGATACAAAAAACCGCTTCCGGCGAACCCGTTGAAAAAAGATTTCCCAGCGTTTTTTCCGGGTTGAAAAGATGTTCAGCAATATGTAACAGAATACAAATGTCAAAATCAAAACTATCGCCGGAAAATAGTTTTTCAATGTCTGCTTTGATTATTGTATCGTAACCGCATCGTTCAAGCGATTCGTATTGCGGACTAATATCGACTCCATTCCAGGTCTCAATCACGTTCCGGTATTCTGCATCGAAAATGCTCAAAGCGGTTTTCGTGTAGGAAAGCATCATCCCGCTGCCGAGACCGATTTCGAGAATACGAAGAGGACGTTTCTGCCTGGTAAATTCCCCGCAAATCCGCTGGAACGGGATTGCATAGCGGTTAAGAAACACCGGATATTTTCGCATAAAACGCATATCGTTTTGCGAGACCGTCCGTGCCGTACAGCACTGCCAGCGGCAAGACTTTAAGTGTTCCGTTATTGATTGAACTTCCGACAGAACAGAGTTTGCCATTTTTGTTAAGCTTAGTTTAGGGATTAGAAGGGACTGACGTACCGCCGGACTTCACATTCTAGTTTTTTTTTTCCGCTGTCAAGTCTTTTCGCACCAGATGCCTCTGCAAGTTGCTGAAAGTCCTCTATTTTAAGCGTAAAAAAAATAATTTTTTTTTTTTTGCGGGGGCAGGGATTTTTTGCGTGCCGGTGGGAGAAATTCGATAATAGTTGACCGCGTCTAAAAAACTCTGCCCATTTCTAGATGCCGGGTAATGCAGCGTTGTAATAGGGCATAGTTTGATATTTTTTCTTTCCTTTCAGATTATCCTAGCCCATTTCTTTAATTGTTATTGTCTTTACGCAGCAAATATGTTATAATGCTTTTTTCGTAACGAACAGCACACATCAAGGAGATAAAAATGCCTGTCCCTTATCCGATGGAATTACGCATCCGCATTATGACCGATATCGAAAACGGCGAAACCGAACAAGATACCGCCGATAAGTTTTCCGTTTCCCGGCAAACCGTTCAAGCCTACAAACGTCAACTCAAAGCAACCGGCTCTTTCATTCCTATCGATCCCAAAGGACGTGCCGGACGAAAACGAAAACTCGAACCTTATCACGAACATATTCGTAACATACTCAAGGAAACACCGGACGCAACACTTAAAGAAATTGCCGAAAAACTGCCCGTCAAGGTTCATCATTCCGTCGTTGACAACGAACTAAAACGAATAGGCATCACGCGTAAAAAAAAGATTTTCGCCGCAGAACAAGACCGCGAAGATGTCGTTGAACGGCGTAAAAAATGGGCGGAGTTTATCAAAAGATTGAACCCGTATCACCTTGTATTTATAGACGAATCAGGTTTTCGTACTAATATGACCCGGCGGTATGGACGTTGCGAAAAAGGGAAGCGGCTGGTGGATAAAATTCCGTTGGGACATTGGCTGAACATCACGGGAATTTACGGTATTTCACGGCGAGGGATTATCGTACCGCGGGCATTCACCGAGCGTAACACGAATGCACGTTTTTTACAATATGTCAAAGAGGACTTATGTCCGAAGTTGCGTAAGGGCGATGTTGTTATTATGGATAACTTATCGCAACACAAACAAGCGGCGGTAGAAAAGTTAATCGAGCCGAAGGGTTGTGAATTACATTTTTTGCCGCCCTACAGTCCTGACGATCATCCGATAGAAAAGAGTTTTTCGCAAGTAAAAAGTTTTGTCCGCAAGCAAAAGATACGGAACGTTGAAGAACTTATTCAATTCTGGCAAACGATGCCCGAACGTATTCGCAGAGCCTGTTGCAAAAACTATTTCAAATA
>JAITOZ010000180.1 GCA_031289675.1 Planctomycetaceae bacterium | reverse complement strand
TATTTTGACGGCAGACGGTCATTTTCAGCGGCGGTTCGGTGAACAGGTCGATTCCTTCGGCGGCAGGCAAATGCCGGTTCGGGTCGAACGGCACTTCAGAAATACGGACAACGGGTTCGTGCGGAATCCAGCGGAAAGAACCGGACGGAGTCTGTTCCGCCGTACTCGTCAAAAGCGGATGGAGTCTAACCGCAGTATTTGCTGCCGCCGTGAATATATCAAGATGAAAACGGCCCTTGAAAATCAATTCAACGAAACAACTCATCGGATAAGCCGGATGATTGTCCAAGAGCATATATTCTTCAAAAGCGGTCAAATACACGGCAGGGGGAATTGATAATTGATAATTGATAATTGATAATTGATAATTGATAATTGATAATTGATAATTGATAATTGATAATTGATAATTGCTGGCAGCGGGGGTGATGATTTGTCCGCTGCTGCCCGCTAATTCTCCATTATCCATTATCAATTATCAATTCCTCTAGCAAATTCCCTGCCGATGCTCGAAACCTTTGACAATTCCTATCCGAACCGCGATTATGTCATTGAAATCGTTTGTCCCGAATTTACCTCTGTTTGCCCGAAAACAGGACATCCGGACTTTGGTACATTGACTTTCCGTTACATTCCTGATAAACTTTGTGTCGAGTTAAAGAGTTTGAAGTTGTACCTGCAACAGTTCCGCAATGAAGGAATTTTTTACGAAAACATTACCAACCGGATACTTGATGACTTGGTCAAGATGCTGGAACCGCGTCAAATGACATTGACGGCTTCGTTTACCCCCAGAGGCGGTATTTCAACGACTGTCTCTGCGGAATATAAAGCGGAGCATAACAGACGGTAATGGCAGGATACGCTGATAGGGTGTTTGCGTTGCAGCCGTTCCCGATAGCGGGGACTGTCAGTCTCGATTCGATCAAATGGAAAACATATTCGGAACAATCTGTGTGGTCTTGTACTGTATTTATATGATATACAAGGCAGTATCGCAGTCGAAAGATGGAGCACAAAAACCGCCGGTCATTGATGACGAACCGGAAGCAGTAATCTATCCGAAAAAGCCGGCAGCAGGAACGGAGTCAAGTATCGTCAAGGGCAGGCAGAAGAAGGCATTGCGGCGGACTTTGCCGATTCACGGTGAAGGTTCACGCTTCGAGACGGTATCAGAACCGCTTACCGCAGCGGAAGTGGCTGCACCGGCAATTCCAGCCGCAACGCTTGTCGGGGCAGAGCCGCATCTGGGCAGTTTGACGGGAAATTATGAATTGCCGGTATCGGAGAATAAAGCGTCAACGCCGCCGGCAAATCTTTTCCGCTTTTTTGATTCTTACGAAAGTGTTCGGTATGCTGTCGTGTTGTCCGAAATTTTGGGAAAACCGAAAGGAATGGAGGATTGACGATGAGGCGGCTTTTCATACCGCCACCCCCTTATTTTCCTTTTCCGCTCCCTTAATAGTAATGCGTCTCCAGACTCTTACCCTTATTCCCTTCATTTATAAATAAGGGGAAACAATGAAGGGTAACCTGTGCTACTAAGGGTACCGGAGAAAATAAGGGTTTCGGACAAAGGAAAACCTTATTTTCAAAAAAATTGAAATTTTCCCCAGAAGCCGCTTGACATTTGTTTGTTGATAGGTTACAATTCTGTTGACAGCGGAGGTACTGTGCCTCTGCGGGAAACTACCTTTTGAAAAGGAGAATGCTATGTTTACGTTTCTGTTAGCGCAGCAAAGTGCTGCAAAATTGACCTCACGTAAGTGTAAGAGAGAGAGAGAGAGAACAATCCTGTAGGATAGGCTTCACTCTCGTCGAACTTCTTGTCGTCATTGCCATCATCGGCATATTGATTGCCCTCTTATTGCCAGCCGTGCAAGCCGCACGGGAAGCAGCACGAAGAATGTCTTGCAGCAATAATATGAAACAGTTGGGACTCGCCATCCACACCCGGCACGATGCCATCGGCTCTTTTCCCAAAAGAAAGGGAACCGACGGTGCAATCAAGAGATTCGGATGGGGAGGACACTACAAGTTGTACCCCTTTATGGAGTCAACCGCCCAGTTTATGGACTTTGTGAATGCCGTTGAGACAAACGGTTGGGATACGTGGAGTGCTAACTGGAAAACATTCCCCGGCGGCGACCCGCGTGATTATCATATCGCTTCGCTGATTTGTCCTTCTGAAAAAGTACAGACCTACACTGACGGAGACATGGCAGGCGGTACCGCCGTCAATTATATGTTCTGTATCGCTGATGTCGCTGCCGGACGAGAGGAATGGGGGAAAGGCGATTCTCCGACTCCGGCTGGTAACTATTTGGCAAGATGTGCCTTTCCGCCGGCACCCCAAGACGGGGACGATTACGGTGAAGTCGGTCTTGCCAATGTCGTTGATGGCACCAGCAACACAATATGCTTTGCCGAATCGAGTATCGCTCCTGACCCCGGTACGCTGAATACAGCCGCTGCCCCAACGTATAATCCAATGGCGGCGACTCATTCTCTTCGCGGAGGAATGATAGGCTGCGGTGATTCGGGTTACGGTGCTGCGCCCGGAAACGTTGTTCTCATCAATGCCGATGAGCGTATGTCGCGCGGGCTGGTGTACGTGCAAGGCAATAACATTGCACCTGACCGTGCAGCACGAAGTATGCGGGGCTGCTGTTACAGCGGTACGGCAATATGCAATACGGTCAGCACGATACTGCCGCCCAATGGTCCTAATCTGACCTTTGTTGCACCGTACAGCAACACGCCGCAATTCGGCGGATTCGGAACGGCACAGAGTTATCATACCAGCGGAGTGAACTGTGCTTTCTTTGACGGTTCGGTACATTTTGTTACGGACAGCATCAATGCCGACAGCGGAGCGGGCAATTACTTTGACGAGACGGCTGTGATGGCTGGTACGAGAGGTTTCCCTTACAGCGGCAAGACGTGGGTTCATCCCTCAACACCCGGTATGGTTGATGCCACCTCTGCTGTCGGAGCAAACGGCTGGGGTGATGCGGTTACTTGCGGTACGGCGTGTCCGAGCGACTTCGGCGTTTGGGGCAAACTGGGAACGATTGCCTGCGGCGAAGCGGTTGCAGTGCCGTAGTTAGCGGCGAGTAGTTAGTGGCTAGTGATTAGTGGCAAGTGGCGAGTAATTCGACCTGCGGTCGAAATGGATAACTAACCACTAGTCACTCGTCACTAGTCACTCATCACTAGTCACTCGTCACTAGCCGCTCACCACTAACCATAATACTTATGAAACATTTAACGACCATTACACTACTTATTGTTACACTAATGCTTTCCGGCTGCGGACAGAAGTTGCCGGACGGGATGCCGAAACCGTATCCGGTTACGATTACCATCATTCAGGACGGTAAGCCGCTTGCGGGGGCAAGTGTTGCACTCGCCCCGAAAAATGTTACTGCCGGTCAGCGTTACACGGCAGGGGCAGTAACAAACACTTCGGGACAGGCGGTGATACAGACGCTCAGCAAGTATCGCGGTGTAATTCCGGGCGAGTACCAGATTACTGTTCTCAAGACGGAATTTGAGGTCAAGCCGCTCGATGTTGCTGCACGGGTTGTACCGAAGGGTATAGACAAAGACAATCCGTCTTTGCCGAAGGAAAGTGTTGAGGGTTACTACACAGTGGATATGAAATACAGCACGGTTTCGACCACGCCGGAGAGTATTACGGTAGAAACGAAGAGTAACCGCAAGACCATTGATGTCGGTAAAGCGGTACGCCTGTCGGTTACCGAGGCACATAAGAACACAAACTAACCGCAGAGGATTGGTAATATACTTTTCACGGTTGAAATTTCGGTTTTTGCAATATTGAAAATTCCTTGTTTTTAAGGCTTAACGCAAAACAAAAACCGAAGTTTCAATAATTTTCAGTATAAAATGCGATACGGCAATTACGATTACCGTATCGCAACCCTCTACTCTTTTCACTATCGTTCGACTTTGCAACTTGTTCCGCCTGCTGCCGGTAAATACGCTTCCGTTGTGTAATCTGCGACCATCCGGTGCGAACTAAACCGCCAAGCCAGCGAACTTATCGAATTCATCATCCGCCGCACTTCACGCAGATTGACACCCGCACCGCCAGCAGATATAATGCCTGCTAATAACCACACATGCAAACCTTTTGGATACATTACGAATGAAACGCTGCACTGCCTTTACCATTGCCGTCATTACGGTCTCATTGGCGGCACTTTGCGCCTGCGCCCAGGAATCAACATCGCCTATTGATGCCGATACGATGAAACAATGGAGCGAACCGTACCGCAACTGGCACTATTATCCCGATGCCGTTATTCCATCGGATTACAAAGTCTCCGATGCCGGTTTTCACTCCTACGACTGTCCCTGCATCTATCAACTGCCCGGCAAGCCCGACGTTTGGTATATGGCTTTTATCGGCTTTAACGGCAAAGGATACAACTCCTTCGTTGTCGAAAGCGATGACCTTATTCATTGGAAAAATCCGAAAACAGCAATGGGCTTCGGCAAGGAAGGCGAATTTGACCACGGCGGCTGCGTTATTGGTGCATTTCTGTACGAAAATTGGGACATCAAAGCCCCCCGCATTTTGAAAAAGAAAGACGGCAAATACTGGACGCTCTACGGCTGTTATCCGAAACAAGGCGGCTACGAACTGCGACCGGGGTATGAAGGTGTTGCGGCAAGCGAAGACGGTCTCGCCTGGCAGCGGGCATCCGACCAGCCGGCATTGTCCGTCTTTCAGAGCGACTGCAAAAAATGGGAGAAAAACTGTATTTATCAGCCTTGGGTCGTTGAACACGAAGGGGCGTATTACAACTTTTACAACGCTGCCGAAGGCGGAACCGAACAGATGGGACTGGCATTATCGAACGATATGATTCATTGGGTTCGTTATCCGTTCAATCCGGTTATCGGCAACCGGAAAGGCGGATATGACGAAAAATTTGCGTCTGATTGTAAAGTGTTTCGGGACGGCGACCATTGGACGGCGTTTTACTTCGGTGTCGGCAAGGGCGGCGCACACGTTATGACTGCGTTTTCCCGTGATTTGGTACACTGGACGGCAGACCCCGAACCGCTCTACAAGGCGGGCGGTCATCCGACGGGCTTGGATAAAACATTTGCGCACAAGATTTCGCTCGTCTATAATCCGAAGAACGAAACGTACTATATGTATTACTGTGCAACGGGCAACAAGGGACGCACGATTGGATTGCTAACCAGTAAAAAACTGTAACGTTTGAAAATGATTAGCGTCAACCCGCCTTGAAATTTACTTGCACACCCAATACAGATGAAATACAACGTTTTCCTAACCGTTTTCGCCATCCTTTTTGCCGGTTCGCTTTTTGCCGGTTCGCTTTTTGCGCAGGTTTTACAGCCGGAACAATTCAGGCATTACATTGATACGTTCAATGCCGATGACGAAGAAACCGTCAAACAAACGTATCCCAACGATAAGGCTTGGGAATTCCTGTCGCAGAATATCCCGCTGCTCGATTATCCCGATAAAGACCTCGAACGGACGTACTATTTCCGCTGGTGGACGTACCGCAAACATATCAAGTCCACGCCCGACGGTTTTGTCGTTACCGAATTTCATCCAAATGTCTCCTGGGCAGGAAAACACAACACGATTTCTTGTCCCGCCGCACATCACTACCGCGAAGGACGCTGGCTGCATAATAACGATTTCCTTAACGATTACTCCGTGTTCTGGTTACGAAAAGGCGGAGCCGTCCGGTCATACAGTTTTTGGATTGCCGACTCGCTTTTGCAGCAAGCGGCTGTTACCGGTAAGACGGATACGGCAAAGGAACTTCTGCCCGACCTGATTAAAAATTATGAAGCGTGGCAGAAAGAACGTCTCGACCCAAACGGTCTGTTTTGGCAGCGGGGCGATAGGGACGGCGGCGAAATGTCTGCGGCAACGGAAATTCTCAAAAACGATGCACATTACCGGGCGCAAATCAATTCGTATATGTTTGCCGAAGCAGCGGCAATTTCCAAGATTGCGAAACTTGCCGGCGATACGGCAGCGGCAGAAAAGTTTGCTGCCGAAGCACAGCGGATTAAAAATCTGTTACATAAAAACCTTTGGGATGCTGATGCCGAGTTTTATAAGGTTGCTCCGCGTGTGAAATCGCCGGATGATAAACTGACGCTTGTCAATGTTCGGGAACTGCACGGTTACACGCCGTGGTATTTTACCGAATTGAATCCGCCGGAAGAATATACTGCCGCCTGGGAACAACTTCTTGACCCGCAGGGTTTTTATGCTCCGTTCGGACCGACAACGGCAGAGCAGCGGCATCCGCTTTACAAAATTTCCTACAAGGGACACGAATGTCAATGGAACGGTCCGAGTTGGCCCTTTGCAACGGCGATAACGCTGACCGGACTGGCGAATTTGATTAACCGTGATGCCGCTGCCGGTAAAGATGTAACGAAATTAAAAGACGCATATCAAAAGACGCTGTACTGTTATGTTCAATCGCATACATTGAAGCGTGATGACGGCAAGACGGTTTCCTGGATTGACGAAAATATCAATCCGGCGACGGGCGATTGGATTGCCCGAACGCGGTTGAAGACCTGGAAAAACGGTACTTGGGATGCGGGCAAGGGCGGTTATGAACGGGGCAAGGATTACAACCATTCGACATTTTGCGATTTAATTATCAGCGGCTTGATTGGTTTCCGTCCGGTGCTGGGCGGCAATGCGGTCATTTATCCGTTGGTACCGCCGGACACAGCATATTTTTGTCTTGATGCCGTCAGGTATCACGGACACAATGTAACGATATTTTACGACAAAGACGGCAGCCGTTACAACAAAGGTAAAGGCTTTTATGTGCTTTATGACGGTAAGGTCGCTGTCAAACGGGACACACTTCCGGCAAAGCCGCTGGAGTTATCATTCCCCCGCCCTGCCGAATTTTAGAGGTGGCACGCCCTCATCTTCGTGCATTCGCTGCTTGAAATGGGGCTATGGAACAGATCTATTGCTTGAGGTTGCTATAACTTAAACCCTGACTTAAAGGAAAGCAAAAATGAAAAGTCTGAAAGACCTGAACAATCTCGTCATTGTGATTGCCGGAATGTTAATGGCTTTTCGCCCATCGCAGGAGGGCGGCGGTCTCGGTTAGCGCGGGCAAAGCCAGAAAAAAAAAAAGGGAGCAAACGGCGTGAAACGGGTAACGTATGCCGCGTTTGTGCCGCTTGTCGGTCAATTTGTGAAACACTGCAAACGCCGCTCAAAAAAATTACTTTGCAGGTGCCTGGGAAAAATCTCTCCCCTATTGATTTATTTCTTCTCTGTGATATTATTTTTCGTTATGTTCGGCAAGCGTTGCTGAACGATTTTTAGTCCAAACAAGTGTCCGAAATGAATGTAAATTAAAATCAGATAACATTTGCGTTCTGTTGCTCAAAGGCAATTTACCACCTTGAATCGAGAGATTCTTGTCATAGAGGCGACATCGAAAGGACGCTCCCTGCGAAGGGAGTGCCTGCCGGTGTTGTTCTATGAACTCCGTGGTAAGAGTGCCTTTGACAACTCGGAAAAGGCACTCTTTCTTTTTGCGCAGAAAGTTTGCCGGACTGCACCGTAAAACCCCGGTATTTACAATGGCAAACTGGTATTACTACGACAACGGCGGTACAAAACAAGGTCCGTTCACGGACTCTCAACTGACTTCTTTGGCAGCACAGGGGATTGTCATACCGCAAACACAGGTCGAATATGAAAGAGACGGTAAAGCGAACAAGAGGATAACGGCAGGACAGGTCAAGGGGTTGTTCCCGGACTATTCCG
Organism: Planctomycetaceae bacterium; assembly: GCA_031289675.1. Taxonomy (GTDB): domain Bacteria; phylum Planctomycetota; class Planctomycetia; order Pirellulales; family Thermoguttaceae; genus WRKP01. The sequence continues at coordinate 15,498 of JAITOZ010000180.1, read as the reverse complement.
GTTCGTCTGTAACGATAAACTGGTATTACTACGACAACAACGGTGAGAAACAAGGACTCATCACGCACGAGGCACTCAAAGACTTGGCAGCGAACGGAGTTATCACCCCGCAAACCCGCCTCGAAACCGAGAGCGGAAAGCAGGGAATCGCAGGGCAAATCAAGGGATTGATTTTTCCGGCAAACCCGTATCCGGGTGGTACGGCGAAGCCGAAGGAAGCAGACTTAAATACGGTTTCTGCCGAACAGGCATCCTCATTCTTTTCCTGGTTTTTTTCCTGGCTGTTTGATTTTGGTTTCAAACAATCCAAGGTGATGGCATTTATACATACGATAGCGTGTATAGCGTACATACTGTCAATCATTGTCGTTTCGTGTCAGTATGTCATCATCGTTGTCCTCGTCACAGGTACACTAATGAATACAGCGGACAACCTGCAATCGGGGTTGGGAGGTCTCATTCTCCTTATTCTTTCGGTCCCTGTTGCAGTGTGCTTGTATTTACTCACTCTCTGTATCATACGTTTGTCGTTTGAATGGATAATTTATTTCTTTGATTGGATGGTTGACGTACGAACAGCCGCAAACCATTTCACCAGAGAAGCAGAAAAACGTTTGCAGGACGGCGACGAACAGCCGTTTGTGTAACGGAAAAGACAACGGCTTAATCGCCGATACAAAAAACAAATAAGCACGGGGAATACCAACCTCCCTTTTCCCATTTCCGCTGATGCCGGGAATGAAATTTAACCATATAACCCCTAATTACGATGAACACCAAGATGACCGCCTCCCGTTTTTCGATTGTTCCGGCAAGCAAACGGCTTGCAGCGGTTGCCCTCGTCCTTTTCGGCTTATCTCAATGCGCTGCTGCTCAACCTTACCGGCGCGGAGAAAATGATTCTCCATCTCAACGGTTGTCAGTCCAGCAATTCGGCAGCGGTCGAACCGAAAAGAGGTCCGCACGCGTATCGGACGATGATGGCGACGCTGCCGAGAAACTTACTGAAAGGCAGCAAGCGGCACGTGATGCCCTAAAAAGACAGTTTCAGCAGGAAAATAATGCGGCGGCACAAGCCGGTGCAGACGATGCGGTTACCGTACTCAAAGTATCCGAAAGATATTTTCCCAACATCGCCAATAAATCGGTGGAGTCTGCCAAATTTTCCCCGGACGGTAAAAAAGTCGTAACGATATATGATGGCGGACATTATCCTGCCCGTATTTGGGATGCAGAGACCGGAAAAGAATTGAGGGATATCGTAGGGGAAGATGGGCGGGCAACAGCAAGAGTTGCCTATTTTTTCCCGAATGGTGAAAAAATTGCAACGTATCATAATAACGGTATTAACAGCGGCTACCGGTTTTGGGATGCCGCAACCAGCAGAGAATTTTTTCTCGACAAAGCCCAAGATTTCTATTCTAGTAGTGCGAAGAAGATTGCCTTTTCCCCAGACAGTAAACGAATAGCCCTGTTAGGCAGAAAAGCCGCCTGGATTTGGACAGATACCGGTAAATACATCTGTAAAACACCGGATGGCGATGCCGGTAATGATGACATTTCTGTTCTTTTTTCCGGCGACGGAAGCAGACTGATAATCGTCAACGAGACGCGGGCATTATCTTATACGTTTAATGCCAGGACTGGTGTTTCTGTGGGCGATCCAAAGCAGTGGGTTGCCCCTGATCCGCGTAACTTATCGCCGGACGAAACGAAAGAGTTAACGAGAACCGGTAACGTTGTAACCGTTTGGGATGCCGCCGACAAGACGGAAATTGTCAAACTCGCACTCCATAGCGACAAAGTGAACTCCGCCTGCTTTTCGCCGGACAGTACCAAAGTGCTGACGGCAAGCGATGACAAAACTGCCCGCATTTGGGATTTATCGAAGTTAGTGAAACTCTATGCAAAAGAGCAACAGCAGCGTGCAGAGCGTGACAAAGCGAGAATTGCCGCAGAGCAAGAGTTAAAAATAAAACAAGAGAACGAGAGAGCAGAGTTTGAGAAGGAACGGCGTACCAGAGTCGAAGATGGACTAAAAAGACAGCAGAAAGAACAAGCACGGCGTGAAACCGAGGAAAAAACACGCCGTGCTATACAACAACAGGCAGAAGAAGCACGCCTTGCCAAAGAAAAACAAAGAAGAGAAGAGATTCTTGCGATAGAAAAGCAGATAAAAGACGAATGGGAGGAGAAATACTCATCGGGCAAACCGGTGGAATTGGGACAAACACTTTTTTATACCGGTTTTTTTGACCGCTTCCGCCAACAAGGTACTATCCCCTACACCGCCTACTACAAAGGTCTGGACAATCCTCTTGTCAGTTTCCTTCAATTCGGAACGAGGGACTTGCAGGAGAAACACGGAAAAAGTGATGCCTTCGATAAAGCCGACGTGCAAACGCAAATCGAAGAAAAGCAAAAGGAAATCCGCAGCAAAAAGTTTATCTTTATGCTGCCGCCTTATGAAGAGAAAAACGTTGAGGTGGGAAAGACACCTACCGGCATCGCTTCGTGGTTTTTCTCTTCAAAGAGCAGTGCGGAATTAAAGATATTCCTGCGCAATGATATGTCGTTGTCATTCCCGAAAGTGTGGTTCTACGGCGGCACAAATTTCCTCAAATTTGAAGGGGTAAAAATAGTCAATAAAGAGACCATTTCGGGGCTTACTTTGACGGTATCCGGTAAGACGGATACCATTAAGAAACTGGTCAGACTGAAAGACGACTATGCGGTTCAGATAACGATAGGTAACTGCCGGTGGGAACAGAGGCAGGTGATGGCAGATATTCTCGAAGTGCAGATTGTCGAAATCATTGTCGAGGTCGAAAAGATGCTGAAATCACTCCATCTGGATCTGGAACAAGAGTTGCCGCCGCTGGAGGAAATAAGAGAAATGCGGTCAAAGATGAGAAAGGCAATGTCAGAGTTGGAGCAAAACCGGTAATACGGCAGACAACAGTGAACGAGCGGACGGGACAGCGAAAATTGATTAGACCCATTGCTGGTACGGATTTGCCGCTCATTGATAGAGATGGTGCGCCGTAATGTACGCTTCGACACCTGCCGGAACTTGGAAGCGGATACTTTCACCGTTTTGTATCCGCTGACGTATCTGCGTAGAAGAAATACCGATTTGCGGCATTTGAATCGCCGATTGACCGATTTCGTCAAGATGTTCCGCCGCAGCGATTCCGCTCAAAGCAGCAAAATACGGCAGCGGTGTATCCGATCTTTCGGCAACAAGCGGCACTGCCAGTCTACAGATTTCCCGGACTTCGTACCAATTCGGCAAGTCGTTGAACATATCTGCCCCCATTAAGAGAAAGAGTTTCGGCTCTGTCAGGGCAAATATCCGGTGAAAATACCGCAGCGTATCAACAGTATAACTTTTCTCCTGCCGGTCAATTTCAAATCGGCTGATAAGAAATTCATCATAACCGAGCAGAGCGGCTTCGAGCATATTGTACCGGTCTTCTGTAGAGGTATGATAGGCTTCTTTGCTGTTGCGGTGCGGTGAAATTCCTGTCGGCACGAAAAAAATGCGGTCTAAATTCGCCTGCCGCAAACAGTTTTCCGCAAGCAGTAGATGCCCCAAATGAACGGGGTCAAATGCTCCGCCGTAAATTCCGTAACGTAACATCACAAAGACACCGATGCCTGCGGCATTCGGCTAAAAATGCAATCACCTCTAACCCTCTCTCAAATTTTTCGCAGCGACAGCAGATAATCTGCCAGCGCATCAAGTTCGTTTTCCGTTCCGCACCACGGCGGCATTGACGAAACCGGTACATTCAAGGAACGTATCTTGTCCTTGACCTTCTCCTTACTTTCGCCGTACACCAACAGTCCTGCCGGCGATAATCCGCGGTCAGGTGCGTGGCAATTATTACAATGATACATAAAAACCATTCCGCCGAGTTGCAATTTGTCCTTCGGCAACTTGGTAAAATACGTATCCGTCAAGAACCCCGTCTTTTGCCGCTCTGTGACCTCCGAAGCGTAAATCTGATTGCCGAGAACAATCCGGTCAACAATCCACGGTTTGCGGACGGCTTCGCGGCTGAATTCCGCAACGCTCAATGCCGTTAAACTCAATATAAAAATAGAGACGGCAAAACCGACATTGACCGACTTCGGATTGAATATAGGTCCGAACACAATCATTAACGTAACAAGAACGGAAAGTCCGGCAAAGAGCGTAAAAAGAATTGTCAGAAATACGGTTCGCTCAATATTCAAAAGCGTTGCGTCGGGCAGCAGCGAGAACGACCACGCAACACCGGCAAACACCATCACAATACCGGCAATAAGCGGTTTAGACATTCTGCGGACGGTCTTTTCCAAAAGTCCGCCGTTATTGTTACGAAAAGTCCACGCAGCGTGCAGCAAAACATAGAGGGCGGCAAGAAGTAACGCCCCGCCGGTGCGTGCAACCGTTTGCGGTAAAAATTGTATGTTGAAAAAGGCGTGCCAGAAATTACCTGTTTCGCTCCAATCGGCAATCAAGCCCCGCGAGTCAAGCATAAATGCCGTAATGCCCGTTATCAGAACGAGACTAATCCAAGCGGCAAGAGCATAAATCCATGTGATGATGATGTGCGTTTTTTCCGGCAGACGCGTCCATTGATAATACATAATGAACGCTGCCGTAACTTCGATAATGAAAAACACCCATTCGATTGCCCAACCGAAGACGAAGGTTCTGATAAGCATTTCGGTAGCGAGGGGCGAGGTGAGGGCAATCGTCCACCAGATTCCGACACCGGTGATGGCACCGAAGGCAACGGTCAGCAGCACAAAAAATCGGGCGTGGCGATGCAGGTAGTCCCGATAATCTTTGTCGCCGGTTTTGACGGCAAATTGATTTTCGAGAGCGAGGAGGATTCCTCCGCCGACGGCATAATGCGAAACGAAGACGTGAATAACGGCGATGAAAGCGATGAGCATCGGAGCCGTCAAAACAGGAACATACCACCAGGGATAGTGCATCGAAATAAAATGAAAGTGAAAAGCCGGGGCCATTATGCATATTTCTTGTCTTTTGTCAAATACATTAGTAACAATAACGTCAACGTCGAGAAAAAATTCTATTGGATTCGTATGTGCCGGCTTTCCGTTCTATATTCCTTTTTCCAGCAATTCGATACAGCGGTCAACTTGTTCGTCTGTGCCGACACTGATTCGCAAACCGTCCCCCCAATTCGGATACGCCATATAGCGGACAAGAATTCCGCCGGCTTTCAAAAATTCATATATCGTTTTGAGCGGTTTCCCCGGATACGCTGCCCAAATAAAGTTAGCGTGCGAATCCGGCACCGTAAAACCTAACGCCCTGACTTGGTCTGCCAAACGTTTTCTTGTTACAATAATTTTCCGCCGGTTGTCCGCCAACCAATCATCATCGGAAAGTGCCGCCGCCGCCGCCGCTATCGACAGCGAATCGCAGTTGTACGAGTCCTTGACCTTCATCATTTCTTCAACCAGATGCGGTTGAGCCACAAGGTAACCGAAACGCAAACCGGCAAGGCTGTATGATTTGCTCATCGTTCGGCAAACGATAATTTTTTCACAACGTTTAACCAAATCAATGCAGTGTTCTTCGGCAAAGTCGGCGTAGGCTTCGTCCACAACCAACGGACAGGGCAGTTTTTCGGCAATGTCCAAAATCTGCTCTTTGGGTATCACGGTTCCCGACGGCGAATTCGGATTCGCTAAAAACACCAGACGCAGATTGTCCGCTTCGGTCCGCCTGTGAATATCGTCAGAAAGTGTCCAATCGGGACGGAATGGAACGGTCTCGCTTTTTGCCCCTTGAATTTCCGCAAGCGAACGGTACAAAATATAGGTTGGATACGGTAAGCGCAGAACATCTCCGCTGCCGATGAACGTCCGGGTCAATATCGTCAACAAATCATCGCTGCCGTTGCCGCATAGGACGGAGTCGCAGCAGACACCGAATTTTTTTGCTACAACATTACGGACTTCGCTCGCAGCGGGGTCCGGATAGCGGGACAGCCCTTTTTTCAGCGTCCGGCGAATTGCTGCATTGACTTTTTCGGAAGCACGGTATGGATTTTCGTTGGTGTTGAGTTTGACAACAGAACCTTCACAGGGCTGCTCGCCGGGAACATATCCCGACATCGCTGCTATTTCGGAACGAACGTAAGACATTGATAATTGATAATTAGGCAGGCAGTTACGTCTTCGGCACAAGACCGATGATGCTGACTTGCGGTACGTTTTTAATTCCCCCCCATTATCCATTATCCATTATCAACTATCAATTCGTTATTCTGCTTCATCGAAGAGCGGATGGAGAACATTGGGACGTAATGCTGGAAACGGAGTCGGCACTTGACACGTGGGCGATTCCGCCGCAGAAGGTTGACGGCAGTTCCTTTGAGACGTTTGCCGAAGCGTTGCCGCCGCACCGCAAGGCGTATTTGGATTATGAAGGAGACATCTCCGGCAGCCGGGGCAGTGTCCGCCGGATTGATACCGGTACTTATGCTGCGAAGCCGCAAAGAAAGTGACGAGTAGCGAGTGACGAGTGGCGAGTTTTCGATTTCGTTGTCCATTTCATCAATTGAATCGCTCGTTTTGAGTAAATCGCTGCAAGATATGCTTGTTCTGGACACGCAGACGTATGCGAACCGTTCGCGTTACCGGTGATGACGAATCCCGCTCAATATCAGGGGGATTTGATTGATTTGTCAAGTTTATGGGGATATAAAATCCGATGTTCCAGCAATGCTGCGCCGGAACGGGCAACCATTATTGTACCAATAATGGTTGCCCCCAAAATACCGAAAGTCTGGGACATTCCCTAGCCCTTTCATTTCGGAATTTTTGAGCGTTGTCCCGCTATCTGATAATCGGGCAGATGTCCATCTTGATTCCGCTTGACAGGGTATCATCATTTTCCAGAGAAATTCCGTCCGTTCAACTATTTTCCCAGAAACTCTTCATAAACTTGAGGGCATCGGTCGCCAGTTGCACTTCGTCTTTGTACATCCTTCGCCAGATTTTCGTCGTCGCAACGAGTGCCGGCAGCGATGCCCCGAACGCTTCAACGACCAGCCATTTATCATAGTTAATTTCCTTCAACGCGGCAAACGTCTCCTGCCAGCGCACACCGCCGGAACCCGGCGTGGAACGGTCATTTTCCGAAATGTGAACGTGCCGCAGATAATCTTTCACACTGCGAATCGCATCGGCAACGTTCTTTTCCTCAATGTTGGCGTGAAACGTATCGTACATCATTCCGACCGCCGGATGATTCAGTTCTTTGACGAAACGAATTCCGTCGGCAACACAGTTGAACGTGTACGTTTCAAAGCGGTTGATCGGCTCCAATGCGTATTGGACACCGGCTTTTTGTGCGTGGTCGCCGACTTCACGCATTCCTTCGAGAGCCCATTTCCATTCATCGCTGTTCAAAGGCTTGTCGGTAAAGTAGCCGAGTGCCGAAAGCGTATTGCCGATAAGGATTTTGCAGCCGGCAGCGGCACAGCAGTCGAGGACGCTCTTGTTTGCATCAATTCCCGCCCGGCGGACTTTCGCATCGGCAGAAGTCATATTCTCACTATGACCGAGCGCACCGCACGCCGAACGGAGCAAACCGGCTTCATCGAGTTTCTTGCCCCAACGTGCCGCATTGGCAGTGTCTTTGCAGAACATCGGCAACTCGATAATGTCGTAACCGATTTTCTTGACCAAATCTAAAAGCGGAAACGCATCATCAGACAGCGTATCCGTCCACAGCAACAGGTTAATACCGTACTTCATTTGAAATATCCGTTTGAATGGGGGGGAAAGAAATAAGTGTATGCCGGTATAGTCTATCCGATTGCCGGACATAAATCAACGCCAATCTCTTCGGTTTTGAACCGCCTGCAAGTTTTTTTAGTACCGATACCGAAATGCGATTAAACTTGTTTCCTAACTGCCGGCGTTTACTCTTACTCTATCTCAATTTGTAAAAGGAAAGTGATAATCGCAAAGCCGCGTAGAAAACGAAGAAGATAAGAAGATAAAAAGAGAACACATAAAAAACTCTGCGTCTTGCCGTAACCGCTTACCGGTGCGTCATTTTCGGGACTTTTGTATTCTATGACATTATATTTCTGGAAAATCTGTCCTATATTTTTGCTGATTTTAACATTCGATACCTTCTTGACGATGAGAACATCCATCTGGAGCGGTTCGGAAGTCAGTTGATACTCCGCCATAAACTCCAAAAAGTCCCGATATTCTTCGAGTTCCAGTTGAATTGCCTCGACAAACGCCGGATGCCAAGCAATACGCTCCATTAGGAGTATTATCGGTCTTTGCGAAAATATGTCAGACAGAAAAATGAAAAATCATTTTTTTGCCGTTGACACGGGAATTGACAAGCGGCAGCGGACAAGGGATAATGGGCTTCCCGTCTTTGCCACTATTGAACATAACCTATTGAAAATGGAGTCAACGCCGTCTGTCAGCGAACCGCTGGATATTGCGGCGGTTGTTCGGGAAAATAACCGGCTCAAACGGGAAGTCAATCGTCTGGAGACGATGATTGAACGTACAAAAGCCGCACAGCAGACCAACGTCTCCTACGAAGCCGAAGTGCAGGCAGAGTATATCCGGCAGGGAAAATACTTCGACTTCTTCTTGCAAAATTGTCCCAATGTCGTGGTGATGCTCGACAAAGATGAGCGGTTCGTCTATACGTCCAAAATATTTTTGGACAAGATGCAGATTCCTTCCTTCGGCTTTCTCGGTGTCCAAAAGTTCAGAGATGTCCTTGCGACAGACGAACACGCCCCGCTGCGGCAAGCCATTGCAGAAGTGATGGTAGGAAACACCGCCCAGGAAATTACGCTGCGGACAAAATGGAAGTCCGATGCTCAGCCGGCAGACTACGTTGTCAATTTTATGCCGATGGTCGGCAGCGAATCCAGAATTGACGGGGTCATCATTTTTGCCCAAGATGTTACAGAAATTATTGTCGCCAAAGACGAAGCCGAACAGGCAAACCGAATCAAATCCTCTTTTTTGGCGAATATGTCGCACGAAATCCGAACACCGATGAACGCCGTCATCGGTCTCGCCGATTTACTTCTTCGCGAACCGCTTGCCGAAAAAGCCGAAGAAATGGTCAGCGACATTCATCAGGCGGGAACATCACTGCTCTCCATTATCAACGACATTCTGGACTTTTCCAAAATCGAATCCGGCAAAATGGAGATTGTCGAATCGGAATATCAACTCAATTATCTCCTGTCCGACCTGCTCAATGTGCTGCGTCCGAAGTTAGCGGACTTGCCGCTGAAAGTGAGTATTGAATGCGAAGAGACGCTGCCCAACAATCTTATCGGCGATGAAGTCCGCATCCGGCAGATTCTGACGAATCTTTTGAGCAATGCCGTAAAATACACACGTGAAGGTTTTGTCAAATTAAATGTAACAGGACAAAAACAGGGGGACGGAACGGTCAATTTATCGTTTGCTGTTTCCGACAGCGGTATCGGCATCAGCGAAGAGAATTTGAAAAATCTTTTCGTCTCGTTTGTCCGTTTCGATTCACTCAAAAACAAAAGTGTCGTTGGAACCGGTTTAGGTTTAGCCATTTCCAATCAGTTGGCATCGCTGCTCAACGGCAGTATTGAAGCGGAATCGCAATACGGTCAAGGCAGTACTTTTACCTTTTTGCTGCCGCAGAAGTTCACCGATGAGACTCCCGTTGCGGACACATTTAAGCATATTTCCGAACATCGGAGCGTCATCAATCATTGGGGCGTGTCTGCCCGCTTTGCTGCACCGCAGGCAAAAATACTCATTGTCGATGACGTGGTAACCAACCTAAAAGTGGCTCAGGGCTTGATGAGTCCCTATCAAATGCAAATTGACACCTGCGAGAGCGGGACAGCGGCGTTACAAAATATCGAAATGAAACAATATGACCTGATTTTTATGGACCAGATGATGCCGGAGATGGACGGTCTTGAAACAACACGCCGAATCCGCTTAAATCCCGCCTATACAAATATCCCTGTCATTGCGTTGACCGCCAATGCGGTCAGCGGTATGAAAGAAATGTTTCTGGAAAACGGTTTGACGGATTTTATTTCCAAACCGATAGACCCGAATCAGTTGGAATCAATGCTCATTAAGTGGCTGCCGAAAGACAAGTGCTGTCTGGCATCGGCGGACGGCGACTCACCCTCCGCAACACCGCCAGGCAATCCTGAACGGACGGCGGCAGCACCAGCGGCGAAAGTCTCCGCCGTTGACGGTCTTGATATGGCGGACGGCATTGAGCGGGTTGCCGGTAACGCAATGATTTATCGGGAAATCCTGAAAATCTTTGTCGAAGATGTGCCGCTGACGTTAGATAAATTGGCTAATCCGTCGGCGGAGACCTTGCCGAACTATGCGATGGTCGTTCACGGTCTTAAAGGCGGTTCGCTGAATATCGGGGCAGTGAAGATTGGTGAAGCCGCCAAGACGCAGGAGTTTGCAGCCAAAGCCGGCGATTTGCAAGGCGTATTAGCCGGTCATCCGGCGTTGGTTCAAGTGTCCCTCAAACTCGTCTCCGACATAACTGAATATCTGAATAAAACCGAAGAGTGAGTAACTCAGCGCGGTGATTTTTCTAACCTACAATCACGCACCGCTCACAACCCGCCGCTCATTCTCACATCGCCGACGGCAGTTACAAGGTGATAACCGGCCGACTCCACTCTGCCGCTCAAACACCCGCGGCACTCTGCCGCCTCTTCTCCCGTGCAGATTTTATTATCGTACAACTCATATTGTTTGCGGACTTCTAGCGGAGAAAGATTCGGCATCACTACGTTCGCACCGGCACGCAGTCCCATTTCACGTCCCTGCGGGTCAATCGTTCCCAATGCCGTTGTTGCCGGTATCAGCGCATAAGGAAACATTAAACGCAAGAGAGAAATGAACCGCAGCGTCAGAATAAAATCACCGTTTGCCTGCCGGGCAAAAGGCGTTTGATGATGAGCAATAAACGGACCGATACCAATCATTGCCGGCTGCAGTTCTTGAAGAAAACGCAAATCTTCAACAAGGCATTGCAATGTCTGGAACGGAGAGCCGACCATAAAACCGCTGCCGACCTGATAACCGATACGTTTCAGATTCCAAAGACATTCTTTCCGGTTTGTCAAAGACATTACCGCCGGGTGCAGTTTTCCGTAATGTTCGGCGTTTGCCGTTTCGTGCCGCAGCAAATACCGGTTCGCACCGGCATCGTAGAGTTTTTGATAACTTTCGTAGGATCTTTCACCGAGCGACAGCGTTACCGCACAATCGGTATAGCGTTTGCGTACTTCGGCAACAAGCGGTACGAGACGCTCATCTGAAAACGCCGCATCTTCACCGCCTTGAATAACGAACGTCCGGTAACCAAGAGCGTAACCGGTTTCGCAGCACTGTAATATCCGTTCGTCCGTCAGGCGGTAGCGTTCAAGTTGACGATTGCTTCGCCGGATACCGCAATACAGGCAATCATTGTTACAAAAATTGGAAATTTCAATCAAGCCCCGCAGATAAACATCTGTAGCGTAATATTCCCGCCGCCGTGCATCGGCAAGACTGTACAGTTCCTTGTCATACCGGTCGGTTGCAAGAACCGCAAGAATTTCGCCGTCAGAGGGAGTAAAAGGCGAGGCGAGAACAGCAGGAAATCGGACTGCCAAACTCTGTGAGGCAAAATCCTCTTTACGCTCCACGCCGCCCGTCCGCTTGTCCGTTTCTTCTTGACACATATTGGTACAATAACTATTAGTACGATAAATAGCAGAGCGCACTTTAGCGGTGCGAAACATCTCCCGCCCGTGCGCACAAATTATCCGTTCCGGCTGAACAGTTACGGAACAGATGAAACCGGAATCCGGTTTCATTTATCCAAATACTCGCTGAACCACAGCGCACCGAGCGGCATACCTTCCCGAACCATATTGCCGACTATCGGGTCATCGCTTGCCCGGCGTATTTTCGCAAAAGCATCTTCCCCCTTTTCCAAAATCCAAACTTCGTTCGGCTGCAGCGAGTCCACGAGATACGGTTGATGCGTTGTGATGAAAAATTGCGCCGGAGAACAGGAATGGGCGGCCAATTTCTTTTTCCCTGCCGCTGCCGCGGTGTCCGTGCGTCCCCGAATTTCGTCGACAAATACCGAAAGAAGCCGATGGTAGAGTCCGTTTTCCGGTTCTTCAAAACAGATAAGCGGAGGCGGCACCGGGTCGCCGAGAAGCAGCAAATAAGCGATAAGTTTTAACGTGCCGTCCGACATCTGCGAAGTGTAAAACGGTTTCGTTAAGCCCCGCTCGTAAAAACGGACTAAAAGTCTGCCGTCTTCGGCGGCAAATGTTTCAATTTTACGGATTCCCAAAACATCAAGAAAAACTCTATTGACTAAATCGTTGAGCAAATCCGTATGTTCGCGTTCCCAATACGCAATAACGTTTGCTAAATTATCTCCCCTTGAGGAAAGATGCCGCTGTGCGCTGACAAGCGGCGGAACTCGGGCGGCTTCCGGCGAAAAATAACAGAGATACCAACTATCAAGAAATTTTCGGAACGCAACGATATCAGGAAAATCGGTCAGGTTACCGAGTGTTGCCAAAACGAGGCGGCGGGTGTCTGCCAGACGAATATCTTCGGCAGCAGCGTGCGGACGGACGACTTTACCGACTCCGTTCTGAACGAAAAAATTCATTGAACCTTCCGCACCGATTTCAGACGCAACGTGCGACAGGGTTTCGGCATAAACAAAGGGAACATTGTATTTGTCGGAACGGATACAAAGTGTATAGAGCAGATTACCGTACTGAATTTGAAATTCAAGCGTTCTATCCGCCCCTTCGGAAATAATCCGGTCGAATCCGCCGCGCAGGAGACAAGCCTCTTCGGCATTACTTTTCAGACAATCAACAATAAAACCGAGCGCATCGCAAAGCGTACTTTTGCCGTAACCGTTGCGTCCGATGACAACCGTAATCGGCGTGAGCGGTTCGCCGGTACTTTGCAAACCGGCAGCCTGTCCGATAGACATTGCCGGTGCGAAAATGGAACCGAGCGAAATATCTTTGAGGATACGGTAATTTTTGATACGGATACCGAGTATGGAGCGCATTGTTGAAACGGAAAATGGAAGTAAAGTTTCTGTACTAACGGGCAGGAAGTGATTTTCGTACTAAATATCAATAATCCGGTTGTACAGATCAAAACGAAGCATAATATAAGACACGGCAAAGGCGCGTGTCAGCGGAAAAAACAAAAACAGGGCAATCATACCGGTCAAAATACCGGGCATAACGGCAAGAATACCGGCGAGGAGTATAAGCGAACTATGCAGGACGGGGGCAGCGGGCATTTCTTTGCGGCTGATTTGTTCGTTGAGAGCGTACCAGTAATGCAGCCCCTGCCAACGGATGATAGCAGCACCGGCAAAACCTCCAATTGCCATTGACAGCAGAGTGAACCACCACCCAAAAAAGGAGAGAATAAATAAATCGGCAATCGGCAGGAGAACCAGCAGAGCCGCTGTCTGCCAGTACGCCGACAAAAACCGAATTTTGCGTTTCCTCAAATTCAATGAACGTAAAAGTTATACAACGAAGCCGCTATGCGCGATAGAATAACGTGGCTATAGTCTAACGGTTTTCTCTGCGGGGGTCAACACGCCGCCTCTAAGAGGCTAATACAAAATCGAACCGAGCCGCAGACACGTCGCTCCCTCTTCAACAGCAATTTCAAAATCGCCGCTCATTCCCATCGACAGCGTATTCATTGATATATTCGGCGGCAAACCGCTGCTGCGCAGCATTTCGGCAAGGTTCCGCAGCGATGCAAATTCCTGATGGATCTGCCTTTCATCCGATTCTAAACCGGCGATTCCCATTAGACCGTCAACTGCAATGTTTTTCAGGGCAGCCAACTTTTCGAGCAGTTCCGGTATTTCCGGTATCTTAAAACCGCTTTTGGACGTATCCGGTGAAATTGCCGCTTCAAGCAAACAATGCACTGCCGGTAAAGCGTCCGCTTCGGCTATCCGGTTGACTGCTTCAGCAAGTTTCATCGAATCAATACTGTGAATCAATGCCGTAACAGGCAATATTCTGCGTATTTTGTTTTTCTGTAATTGTCCGATTTGATGCCAGCGTATCGGCAAACCGAGAGCAGCGTAATGCTTCGCTTTTTTGTACAAAAACTGCGGACGCGATTCGCCGAGGTCATAAAGACCGTTCTCAACGAATGTTTCAATAACACCGTCACCGATAACGGAATACTTGCTCACGGCAACAATCTGAATATTTTTTGCGGTTCGTCCGCTTTTGACGGCGGCGAGGTCAATGCGCTGCCGAAGCGAATCTAATTGACGGGCGGTTTGATGCGGGGTCAAGCGGAACAAAATTAAAACTATTCAGACACAGCCAAGATAACATTTATTGCTGTCTAATACAACAGGCGAGTAAAGCGGCGAGTTTTCACTGCCAACTTTTCCCTGCATTGCTAGCCACAAGTAGACTTGTTCCCTAAGCGTTATCGTTTTTTAATCGCGATTAAAAAACGATTTTGCAGGTGACCTGAGTGACTGCCGCTGTTAGTTGAGCGGGAAATCGGGTAGGATAAGGGCGTGTCCATTAAGCAACGCTGTCCTTTGCGAGAAGTTTCAATGATTGCCGCAGAACTTGCTCATCCGCACGATTTACTTGTCAGACGTTTCCTGTTCGAGCCGGAACTGATGGCAGACTTGTTGACTTATTATCCGCAGAGTGCTGCTGACCGGCGGACGGTTCAACTTCTTGACCTCAGGGAGTTGCGCTGCGAGTCGCCTGTCAATGTGGATGAAAATCTTGCCGAAGCCGTCGGCGATTTGCGGTTCACTGCGGGTTTCAGGGGCTGTTCCAGAAGGTCTAACGTGTTTCTGCTTTTCGAGCATCAGTCGAAAATTGACCGGCGGATTCGTTTGCGGGGCTTGGATTATATTGTCCAGTCGTATAAGCATTTTGAGGAGAGGAGCAAGGGCAAAACCTTATTTCCGTATCCGGTTGCGGTGTTGTTGTATCACGGCAAGTCGGCGTGGAGGGATTTGCCGGAGATGGATGATATGATGGACAGGGTTTCGGGGGCGGAGCGGGGTCTCTTACGGTTTCCGTTGATATTGATTGACTTGTCGGTGATTTCGCGGGATAATGTCAAGGGACATCCGGCATTACGGACGTTGGTTGCGGTGCTGCAACTGGCATCGGCGGGCAAACTGGCATCGGGTTTTGACGGGGCGATGGATCCTCTTGCCGGAGTGAAGGACGACCCGCGGGTGAGAGGCTGGGTTCAATCGTTTGTTCGTTATGCTTTGTCGGTCAGTAAAATCGGCAAAGAGTTGGTGATTAAGGCATTTTCAAAAATTCTCGACGAAAAGGAGGCACAAAAGATGTTCACGTCAACTGCACAGGAATTGATGTACAAGGGCGAAGTAAG
>JAITOZ010000166.1 GCA_031289675.1 Planctomycetaceae bacterium | reverse complement strand
AAAGACGGTAAATACGACGAATCCCAGTGCAAAAGTCGAGCGTGTCATTGTGTTCATCCCTGAAAATGTTCGTACCGGTCTGGTCAAATTATTAGGCTGTTTTTAGGCACTTTTGCCTGATTATGGCACCCATCAACCGGCAATACTCCGTTCCCATCTAAGTCAGTATGCTGGCATTTTAACAAATTTCGGTATTTTAGACAAGAGCAAATTTTTGAGGAAATTTAGTGAGGTGTTGATGCCAAAATCCGGCAGATTACCAATGTCGAAAAGCAGCCCCCGCAAATGGTGCCGGGATGTGAGCGGCTGGATTACGCTTTGCGTCTGAGCGCACGAGATGGGCTACTTGCAACGACCGGCAGCCCGCTCGGACGACAATACGCCCAGCCTCCCGTTACTCAATAACCCTTCATTTCCTTTTTGCGAAAGAATTTCAAAACGGCACAAGCATATCACCGGCGGCTTCTATGTTTCACCGAATCGACTTTCTCTTACTCAAATAGACCGGCAGAGCGGCATCGAGCGGCGTATCGGTACGCAACAAAGCGTAATCGCATTTCAATGCGGCACATCCCTGTTTTACTTCGTCTAAATACGCATTGACCGCCTGCAAGTAATCCTTCCGCAGCGTTTTCGGCTGGCAGCGTACCTGCATCGGTAATTCAAGTCCGTCAAACTGTACTGCCCCGCCGAGCGTAAAATCTATTTCCATTGCGTCCAATATGTGCAAAACAATCACGTCGTGTCCGCAACTCCGCAATGTCCGCAGCGTTTGAAATAAATCTTCACGTTCCGTCAATAAGTCGGAGAGCAAAATAATGAGACTATGATGTTTTAATTGATGCGGGACAAAAGAGAACGAACTGCCTGCTGTATTCAGAGCCGCTCCGCCGCTGAAAGCACTTAACTGTTCCGCAACGGCATTCAGTTGCGAATGTTTCGTCTTGGGGAGAATCTCCGTTTGCTGTTCACCGCCGAAAGCAATACAGCCGACGGCATCTTGCTGCCGCAAAGCCAGATACGCTAACGAAACGGCGGCAGTGCAGGCATATTCGTATTTCGTCATTATCTTTGTTGTGAAAAACATACTCGCCGAAACATCGACAAAGAGCATCGTCCGCAAATTCGTATCGACTTCATATTGTTTGACATAGAGCCGGTCTTGTTTTGCCCAGACCTTCCAGTCCACACTGCGAAGGTCATCGCCCTGCACATATTGCCGATGCTGCCGAAATTCGACAGAATTGCCGAAGTGCCGCGATTGATGCAACCCGCTCATAAAGCCGTCAACGATGTGTTTGGCACGTAAATCCAGACGGGAAATCCGTTTAACTGTTTCAGGATGAAAAAAATTCATATCTGTCCGCTTGCCTTACGGCGTAATAACTCAAACTGCGCTTTGATGTCGGGCTTTCCAAGCAGCGCAGTACCCGTGACAAAAAGGTTCGCACCGGCTTGGGCTGCGAACGCTATTGTTTCCTCGCTGATGCCGCCGTCCACCGAAATCAGTTTGCCGGCATCGGCAGTGTGCCGGATGCGCCGTATTTTGTCGAGAACCGCCGGATTGAAGGGTTGACCGCCGAAACCGGGCATAACGCCCATCGTTAATATCAAATCGGCATCGTTGACAAAAGGCAGGACAAATTCAACGGGAGTCGGCGGATTTGAGACGATGCCCGCTGCGGCACCGAGTTTGCGGATGGTCTTCAATATCGGTCTGGGGTCGGCAATCACTTCAATGTGAATGGAAAGAAAATCGGCACCGGCTTTGCGGAATACGGGCAAAAACGGCTCTGGATTGTCAAGCATCAAATGGACATCGAGCGGCAAGTTGGTTATTCGGCGGACGGCTTCGACGACGGGAACTCCGAAACTTAAATTCGGGACAAAATGCCCGTCCATTATATCAAGGTGAATAATTTGCGCACCGGCTTCTTCTAACTGCCGGATATTTTGACGCAGGTCGGCAAAATCCGCTGCCAAGAGCGACGGATTAATAAGCGGAACCGATTGGAGCAAAGCAGCAGGATTCAAGCGGCAAGAGAATGTATTACCCCGGATTGTACCAAAACATCACGCACGTGAAAACATTGCTGGAAAAGACATTGTAAAAAAATTGCCGAAAAAAAAAATATTTTGACAAAAGTACCGGCAAGGATATTCCGATAACAAACTGTGTAGGGACAAAATAGTACTCTACGTTAAAAAACGATTTCCCGGGGGGGATGGGTCCGGTGCGGTGTTATTCTTTGCATACTCGCCCGGACTTTTTTCGTTTTGTCTTTCTTTTTTCCGTTTTACATTAGCAGCGGGGACTTGCATAGATTTTGCATCGCAAAAATCAGCCCCGCTATCCTGCGATAGCAACTCTGATTACCGCATCAATTAAATCCCGTTTTGTCTTCTTGTTTCAACACAGCGGCAATCGCGGCAAATAAAAACAGTCCGGCAACACGCCCTAATAGTTTTCAATCTATTCTTTTCCTGCCGGTTGCCATTTCAGCGGGGCGGCGTTGATGCCCTGTTTGACCAGCCGCTCACGCTCCGCCGCCAAACGTTTCATAAATGCTGCCGCATCCTTGTTCGCCGGCTGCACCCACGCAATTTCTGCCAGTGCCGCCAAACGCGGAAAAACCTTCCACTCCATATCCGGCTCCGTGCCGCAAACTTCCGTCCACATATTTGCCTGAACGCCGAGAATTTTTACTGCCTCCTCCGGCGTAAAACCCGCCGCAGGGTCGTAAGAAAATATCTTTTCTACCGTTATCGGACGGTAACCAAGATAACGGTGTCCGTCGTTCACCGCTTTTTTGGATTGAGCATCTTCAAATTGCGCAGCGTCAAAATAACAGAAATCCAGCGGCGTGAAAACAACATCGTGTCCCATTTTCGCCGCCGCAAGTCCGCTCTTGTTGGCAGCCATTCCGTGAGCGTAACCCCGCCACGACATTACCGTTGCGCCGGGTGCAAGACCGCCTTCGAGAATTTCGTCCCAGCCGATCAGCCGCCGCCCTTTGTCCGCCAGATATTTATCGAAGTGCCTGATGAACCACGATTGCAGTTCGTTATAATCTTTCAGGTTGTTGTCCTTCATCCGCTTTTGACAATCGGGACAGGTTTTCCACTCCGCCTTGGAACATTCATCGCCGCCGATATGAATGAACGGCGAGGGAAACACTTCGCAGATTTCGTCCAACATTTCTTCGAGAAAACGCAGCGTTGCGTCTTTTCCCGGACAGCACATATCGGTCAGCCGATTCGGATTGCAGGCAATTTCAGGATACGAGCGCACGGCTGCTCCGATATGAGCGGGCATTTCGGTTTCCGGCACGATATTGATGTGCCGTTTTTTCGCATATTCAATAATTTCCTTAAAATCCGCCTGCGTTAAGAACCGCGAAGGTGCTTTGGGATTACCGTTTTCGCCGACAGAACCGACCTCGATTAACTTCGGATACCGCTTGATTTCAATCCGCCACGCCGCACCATCGGTCAGGTGAAATTGCAGCGAATTGAGTTTGTACATTGCCATCCGGTCAATGAGCCGCTTGATTTGTTCTTTATCGAAAAAGTGCCGGGAAATGTCGAGCAAAAAGCCCCGCCAAACGAAACGGGGTGCATCGTTGATTTCGGCGGCATCGGCTGTTCTGCTTTCGGAAAACAGTTGCCGCAGTGTTTGGGCGGCGTAAAACCAGCCGGCAGAGTTGCTTGATAAAACGGTGATGTTTTCCGGTTTGATTATCAACTTGTAACCGCCGTCGGGATACATTGTATCGCCGGACACGAACAAAATGCTGTTTTTCGCAAGGGGCGTGTGCGATGGTACCGAGCGGACATTTTCGCCGGACAGTTTCAGCCAATCGGCGAGAAAAGCGGCGGCTTCTTTTGCCTCTGCCGAATAATTGATTACGGTGTTTTCGTCGAGTACGAATTGCCCTTGCAGCGGTTTGACCTCCTTCGGCAGCGGCAGGACATTGATGTCCGCATCGGCTTGCTGAACAACAACGGCAATAATAACCGTAACAATAAATAAGGGGGAAAGAATATGCTGTATCATAGTCATATCAGAGGAATAATGTTTCTTATATCAAGTAATTTAATTGCAGTTTGATATAGGTAAATTGTCAAACACTTACAGACGTGAATTGTTTCACTCGTTTGTTTTGCGACCGGACAAACTCCTCCGGCGTACCGTCAAAAATAATTTGCGGTTCGTCTGCATTCAATTTAGTCAAAGACGATAACATTATAATCCGGCGGGCAACTTTACACGCCGAACGCAAATCGTGTGTTACCATTATACTTGTTACACCGTACCGCTCTCTGACGCTTATCATTAAATCGTTAATAACATCGCTCATCACAGGGTCAAGTCCTGTCGTCGGTTCATCGTAAAGCATCAATTCCGGTTCCAGAGCCAACGCTCTGGCAATACCGACCCGCTTCCGCATTCCGCCGGAAAGTTCTGCCGGTTTTTTTAACAACGTTTCATCGTCCAAACCGGTCTCGTGCAAAAGCCGCTTCACCGTTTCCGCTATTTCGCTTTTCGTTTTTTTCGTATGTTGAAGCAGCGGAAACGCCGCATTTTCTTCTATCGTCATACTGTCAAACAATGCTGCCTGCTGAAAGACAAAGCCGAATCGGGTACGGATTCGTGCCAGGTCGAAGTACGACAGTTGACTCAAATCGCAACGGTCAAACAAGACTTGTCCCGACGTTTGCGGATGTAAGTTGATGAGCGTTTTAAGCAAAACAGTTTTACCGCAGCCGCTTTCGCCGATGACCGCAACACTTTCACCCCGCTCCACAGAGAACGTGATATTCCGCAGTATCTGATTGGATCCGAAAACCACATTGAGATTTTCAACAGAAAGCAGCAGGTTTGGCATTGACAGCAAGCACCGGACAAGGGACAATGAACGACAGGCACAGCCGCTCCTATTGTCCCTTGTTCTATGTCATTTGTCAAGTGTTCTTTCTTATTCCTTTTGCTCTTCGTGTTATTTCCGTTGTGTTTGTTTGCTCAACAGCGGGACTTGATGACGAACGTTGATACGCCGCAGGCGGAACAAAAAAAAGCACCGGTTCTCCAGCCGCCCAACACGGGAAAAAAAACGGCAGCGTCTCCTTTCGATGATATGCGGCAGAATCCGGCACCGAAACCGATTGGTATTCAAATCGGCGGTCAAAATCCGTTTTTGGCTACGGGCGTACAGAGCGGGACTTCCGGTGCCGACCCGATGCAAATGTTTACATCGCCGAAGCAGCGGCAGGATGCCGGACAGCCGAATTCGGTGCAGCAGCCGTTGGGGCTAGATACGGCACCGTTGTCAACGGGCGGTTCGGCGGCGCAGTTGCTACAGGCAACGCAACTATTCAAACAAGATGCCAAAGTTCCCGATAAGGCGGACGAATCTATTGAACTGGACACCGCAGAAGAGCCGGAGGAAAAACAAGACGGCAATTCTTTTTTTGAAACAAAAACGGAAGACGACCGTCTTGACGGCGAAATCAGGGCGGCTCGGCGGCGTGCCGCTGCGATTGCTGCTCCCGAAAGAAAGGCTGCTGAATTAAAGGCAGTCCAGCAGCGTGAGGAGGCACGGAAAAATTGGCTCGAACGCCGCTCGATTGCCGAACAAGGGGCAGAACTGTTCGTCATACCGAAATTGCGTAACGAATATTTGAAGGGCGGCTGGTGTCAACTTTTTGACGGGCAGACATCGTTCGGGTGGCAAATCCAGAACAACGGACATTATGCAGGTGGGCAGTTTGCGTTTGAAAATGGTGAAATCAAGAGCGACCCGTATCATCCCGGTTTGCTTTTTACGAAAGCACAATTCGGCAATCTCACGCTGCGTTTTGACTACAAAGCCGATGCGGATGCCGAAGTGATGCTTCTTTTGAAAACGCCGCCCAACCCGAACGATTTGTATTCTTCCTGTTACAGCATTATCCTTCAGTCAGCAACACGAAACCGGTTTTGCGGCTTGATTCTCGGCAGACAGGATTATTCTATCAACACGGAGCCGAGCCGCCAGGACGGCGGAGAATGGCGCAGCGTTACGGTACAGGTTGATAATTCACAGTTACAATTTTGGATCGACAGGCAGAATCCTGTAACCTATATTGATGCGAAACCGATACGTTACGGACACATTGGTTTTCTTGTTGCGAAAGGCAGAGCCAGTTTTCGTAACATATTGTGGAAACCGTCTGCCCCGATTCGGCTTTTTGATGCGGATAACGACCTGCAAAAAACTTGGCGGCCGCTTCCGAAAGAATTGCAGTTTGCCGATTCGGCAGCAGAACCGGGACATTACAGGATGTCCGGCGGACCGGGCGTTGTAGAAACGTTGGAGACGTTTGGTAATTTTGTTTTGCAACTGGAATACTATAGCGGGATTACCTCGTCGCGCAGCGGCTTGTTTGTGCGTTCGAGACCGGGCGAGGCGGAAACGGGATACGAGGTTTCGCTTCAAAATTTTCCTACGCGTCAAGACAGGGAATCGTCAGTAGGCGTTGATGCCGGTTCGTTTCGCGGAATAAAAGATGCCCGTTATGTCCGGGCAACGGACGGAATCTGGAATTACTTGACGTTGTCAGTGACAGACCGGCATTGTCAGACTTGGATTAACGGTGTGCCGGTGTGTGAAATTACGGACAACCGGCGCAAAAAGGAACATTCTACAGCGGGACCGTTTTTAGAACCGGGGACGCTGCAATTTTTTGCTCCGCAAGCGGGTACATCGGTTCAGTTTCGTAACCTTAAAATATCAGCGTATTAGGGCGTGTTAACACTAGAAAATAGGCAGATGACTGATGTCGAAGAACTGTCCTGCGTGTCAGCAAATCGTTACGAAAAACAGGATTGACCGATTTTTTTCTACAATTTGTCATACGGAAATTCTCTCGTCCTCCCCGTTACTCCGGGCTGATTGCGGTAAAATACCGGCGAATCATTTGACGCTTGCCCAGCGGTATCGCTTCGGTGTCCAATACGGCTTCCGCCGCCTTTCGGTATTCAGGAAAAACACTTTGATAATCTGCCGCCGCCTTTGCTTTCTGCGGCTCCTCCGTCTTTTTGTCATTATCGTTCGGCTTTTCTCGTTCCGAATCTCCCGCCGTCCCCGCTTGTCCCGTCAATTCCTGACGCTGCCGACCGCTCTGCAAGTCCGTCTGCTTTCCCGCCGACGGATTGTCTGCCGAACCGCTGCCCCAATTTTTCCCCGGCTCCTTCGTTTTGTCCGTCTGTTTGCCGCCGTCCATATTGCCTGGTTCGGCATTGCCCTTCATCAGATAATTTTTCGCTTCGGCTAATTTTGCCAACGAAGCCGCCGTATTTTGTAACGCTTTTTGCCGGGAATCTAATTTTATCAATTCACTGGTGAGCGTATCGGTTCCGCTCTTGTACTCCGATGTGTTCTGCTCTTTCAAACCTTTGCCCAACTGTTCCGCCGCCTTTTGCAGCGTATCCTGACGCTGCGACTGCATCTTTTCCGCCGCTTTTTGTAATTCTTTAACCGCTGTATTCCGTTCGCCGGCAGTCATTTTGTTCACCGTTTCACCGTCCGGCTGTTTCACCGCCTCGGCAGCCTTCGCATAATTTCCTTCCTGCATTGCCTTACTGACCGGCTTCAATTCTTTCACACTGCTCAACGCTTCGGCAAATTCTTTAAGTGCCTCTGCCGATGTATGCATCTGCAACGTTTTTTCTGCAATGCCTTGCTGTAAATCCTGCTGTATATTAGAAAGAGCCGCCAGCGTGTCTTTCATACCGGCAACCAGCGTTCCTGCCCGATGTTCATCAACAACATCTTTGACGAGTGCTTTGACATTTTCCGGCAGCGATTCGAGCAGCGGCTCGAACGGCGAAGCACTGACGGCGGAAACGGCAACATTTGCCGTATAGTGCGGCAACAGCCGTTCTACCGAGCGGACAAGTATGAAGGCAATCACTGCAACGGCAAGGATTTTCGGTATCCGCAGCGGCACTGCTTCCTCCGCTTTCACGTGCTGCAAATGTTCGGCAGCATCGGCAATTTGCAGTGCCTCTATCGGGGAACGCTGTGCCGCCGGTTTCAATGACAGTTCAGTTGCCGTTAAAATGCGGTCATAAAAACCGTAACGGGAATCAATGTTTCGTGCTTCATCGAACGGATTGATACGCCTCGTTACGCCGATAAAAATACCAAGTGCGATGCCGAGCGGCAGAAGCCAAAGTGAAATAACCGCCGAAAACATTCCCCAAGCGGTGCAGTCGATAATCCTCTGCAAACGGCGGCGCAAAAAAATGGACACTTGCAAATTTGATAAAACGGCGGACAATGAATTATACTGGAAACTATTGTACCAATCCGCAATGAAAAAGTCCCGCTTGTACCGCTCTGTTACTGTGTTCTTTTACGTCTTTGCGTTGTCCGTCTGCAATGATTGTTACGCCCAGGTTAATGAAGAGAATTTGCAGAAAACCGTTGCCAAAGGTCTCGATTGGCTGGCAGAAAATCAGTCCCGCCGCGGCAACTGGGATGCCAACGGAATGTATCCTTCCGCAATGACCGGTATGGCAGGTGTCGCACTCCTATCCGAAGGTTCAACGGCAACACAGGGAAAATACGCCCCGCATATCCGCTGCGCTATTGACTTTCTTGTCAAACGCAGCCGGTCTAACGGTCTCATCGGCGATGATAAAGACGACCGCTATACATACGGACACGGTTTCGGGCTGCTGTTTCTTTCACAGGTTTTCGGCGAAGAGGAAGATGAAGCCCGCCGTCAGCAGTTAATGGACGTGATGACGAAGGCGGTAAAATTTTGCGGACAAGCCCAAACAAAAGCCGGCGGCTGGGGTTATGTCAGTGCCAAAGACGGCAGCGACTTTGACGAAGGGTCAACAACGATTACGCAGGTTCAGGCATTACGCGGCTGCCGCAATGCAGGAATACCCGTACCGAAGGAAATTATCGACAATGCAGTCAAATACATTCACCGGTGTTCTATCCGAAAAGGTGCTGACGGCGTGCAGTACAACATTCACGGCGGCGGCGGCAGACCGCCTATCAGTGCGGCGGCAGTGGCGTGCCTCTTTAACGCCGGAGAATACGATGACGTTTTTGTACCGAATCTATTGAAATACTGTGAACGGACGCTCGGTAACACAAGTAACCCGAACGACGGGCATTGGCATTATGCCCATTATTATTACGCTCAAGTGATGTACAGGCAAGGCGGAAAAATTTGGGAGGATTACCGTAACAAATTATTTAAGCGGCTCATCAATGAAGCGTCAAGCGATGGTTCGTGGTCGCAAGGATATATCGGCAAGGTTTATACGACTTCGATTATCCTGACTATTTTACAATTAGAAAACGGTACTCTGCCGATTTACACGCGGTAACGAACACGGGGAGTGAGCGGGGGGGAACAAAATCGTCTTTTTTCTTGACGTTACAACAGTAATGCTTCTTCAAGCCGCAGCGTACCTTCGTACAATGCCTTGCCGATGATGCACGCCGGAATGTTACGCCGAATCAGTTTCTGAATGTCCGCAAGCGTACTGACACCGCCGGAAGCAATGACCGGAAACGGCACCGCTTCCTGCATTGCCGATATTTCCTCAAAATTCGGTCCCTCTAACATTCCGTCCTTCGCTATGTCTGTATAAACAACTGCTGCCAACGGCAAATCGGCATATTGCTTTGCCAAGTCCGCCGCCTTCATTCGGCTTGTTTCCAGCCAGCCTTCGGTTGCAACGCTGCCGTTCTTTGCATCAATGCCCAAAACCAAGCGGTCGGGAAACAGTTTGCACATATTCCGAAACCATTGCGGCTCTTTTAGTGCTAATGTGCCGATAATCACCCGCCGGACACCGGCATTGAGATACAGGCGAATCGTTTCTTCGCTGCGGATACCGCCGCCGATTTCGAGCGGAATATCAAGACTTGAAGCCGTACGGCAAACGATGTCTTTGTTCACCGGCTCTTTGTCTTTTGCTCCGTCAAGGTCAACGATATGCAGAAACTCTGCACCGCGTTGCTGCCAGTGCAGTGCCGTCTCAACGGGATTGTCGCCATAGACCGTTTCCTGAGCGTAGTCGCCCTGTTTAAGACGGACGCACTTTCCATTGCGAATATCAATAGCCGGTAATATCTGCATAGGAATTGATAACGGATAATAGAGAAATAGGCTGTGTCCGCATTGACGATGTTGTTCATTATCCGCTTTTCTGCCGAAAAGAGCAAGCAATGCGCCGCCCCCCTCGCTCTTGCTGCGTTGCCGTAATTATTTCGCCGCAAGCGCACATTGCCGGAGCATCCAAATGATAATCAGAACACCGAAAACAAAGGATATCAGAAACGCTATCAGCGTGTCCCATTGGACATCAACGTGCAACTGCGCAACATCGGCAAAAAGAGCCGTTCCCGCATTCTGACCGATTTGACGCACTGCGGCAAAGTATGCCAACGATAAAAACTGCACAAGCGAAATCAATAACACCATTCTTTTATCGCCTTTGCCCAACGTCAACAGAACCACGGCAGCAGGTCCCGCGATAAGGAAAAAGCGTGCAGCAGATGAACGAGGCAGCGACATTCTTACGGTTTCGCCAAGGTCGTATCCCAGCATCATCGGCGGACGAGCGGCAAGAACAATCACGATGAATCCCAGAACTGAAAGTATTTGCAGCAAACGGAACGTCCATCGCCGGTAACCGTCTTCCGCCGCTTTATCGCTGTTTTTGTACAAAAAATGTGAATCAAAGGCTGCCCAAACGCCTGCCGTTATCAAAGCGAAACCAAACACCCGTGCAAAACGTATCCACAATGCGGTATCGGAAAAGTTATTTGCCGTACCGAGCGTTGCACCGTAATAACCCGTTTGTTCCATCAATGTACTCCACAGGTCGCTGCGCACCATCAGCGTCAGACCGTTGGATATAAGCAGCCCAATAGTGATGAGGCACAGCGAGGCAATGACACCGAAGAGGATTTGCCGTCCCCGCCGTTCGGCACTGTAAGCGGCAATGTACAGCGAGTAGTAACCGGCAATCAGGATTGGAATGACGGCAATCCAATGCCAGGCGGTCAGTATCGTTGCCGTGTAAAAGGCTTTGTAGTACGTTGTTTGCAGGAAGAGCAGCGGCACGATACCGAAGTTGATGCCCAGTGCCATCATAATCGGAAACTGCCCGAACATTCGGCGGGCATACAGACCGGAGTTTTTCGTATGCACAACGGCGGCGAGGACGGCAATCGGCAGACCGGCAAACCAAACGCCCATCGGAATCAGGTGGAGGGTGAACCCCGTGATTTTGAAAAACTGCACGAACCAAAACGGTGCCGGTACAGGAGAAAGTGTTGTAATGTCCATCATTATCAATTTTCAGTTAGTTAAACAAATCGTCATACTTGCTGGGGTCGTAAATCTTGAAGTTCATTTCCCTGATGTATTCGCGGGGACCTTGTTCACGAATGTTGACAACCAGCAAGTCAATTTGCTCTTGGGATGCGTACGCACTGATACCGGCGAGTTTGTGTTCGAGCAAGTCCGGCGATGTTCGGACGCGGTGATTCGGCGGTTCAACGTAATCATTATATGTTGCGTATTCATACAAAATCGGAAACGATTTTATCGGTTCGCCCAATTCGGGCCATATTTTCCCGATAGCGTGAAAAACGCTGATGAGAAATTCGCTGTGAACGGCACGGTGTGCGGGATGAATGTCCGTTTGCGTCGGCAGGAAAACTCTGCTCGGACGGATTTGGCGGATGAGCCAGGTGAAGGAATTTTGAAAGCCGTTTGCGCCGGCAATGACGGTTGAACTTTCGGGGTCATCAACAAACCGCCGTCCCAGATTTTGGACGATGTCGTTTGCCCAATAATCGAGAAAGTGCAGATTTTCTGTCGGCAGTCCTAACATTTCAAATGACTTTCGGCATTCTTTTCGGCGGATATGGGCGATGGTATCTTTATGTTCCATTTTGCAGTATCCTGCGCCGATGGTGGAGACGATGGCGTGTGTATCGACACCGGACATAATGCCGGCGATGAAGTGCAGACCGGCACCGATGACGACATCGTCATCGTGCGGCGAGACGAAGAGCCATCGTTCTTCGGAACCTTTCCAGTCCCGGAACACCTGACTCGGCATACTGCTGATAATAGTGCCGCGTGCTGTGCGGCGGTCAAAATAAATTTCGGACATCTTTTTACAGTGAAAGTAACACGGCAGACATTATATCAAAGATTGCTGAAAGTATCCAGTCCCCTGTTCCAGCCTTAATTTGGATTGGAGGAGACAAGTCCAATGGATAATAAAAGCCGCTTGACACTTCTTTTTAATGTTGTACAATACCCGCTGATGTCGTTTTCCTGCCGGACAATCGGTTTGAGTGTCTTTTCGGCTGTGCTGCTGACCGCTGTGTTACCGGCAGTTTCGTTGTGCCGGGCGGACTTCGATTCTCAACTTGACCAGCGTTTGCAGCAGTATCGGCAATCGCTGCAACAGCGTGCCGCAAAACTCTCGCCGGAACTGCAAAAGACAATCAAAATGCAAACCGAGCGGACGATTAAAACCGGTTTGGCAAAATTCCGCAGCGGACAACTGAATATGCGTGTTGCTCTGCCGAATTGGAAAACGGCACAGGAACATACCTGTTTCCTTGCTCGGCACTGTCCGTTCGGCGGTTCGCCTTTTGAATTGACTGCCCGAACGCATTGTTTCGCTTCGGCAGTCCTCACCGGTTCGACCGTTCCGAAAACAGCAGAATCGCTGTTGTTCGTGCCGTACAAACCGGCAAGCGTTTCATCGTCTTTCCGTTCTTTTGAGCAGCCTGTTGCGTTTTCCGTCAGGATTGCCGAAATTACTGTCTTGCGGATTTGATGACCTCTTGGGACACTTTCACACGAAGTACCGGCATCATTGCCCTGCACTTCGGGTGCGGTCGTTTTTATTTGAAGATGCGAATCCAACACAATGTTGTTCCGTACTCCAAAAATAAAACCGAATTTTCACGTCAACAATTCAATCCCATTAACAACAATTCAAAAATGAAACATACATTCACGATTCTGTTTTTCCTTCTGTCGGCAGTTGCTGCCTTCGGACAGGACGCTGCGAAGATTCAGCAAGCGATGGACAAGGGCGTTGCGTTCCTTCGTGCATCGCAGAAAGAAACCGGTGCGTGGTCGGCAACGCCGCGCAGCGGTATCGGTCCGACAACGATTATCCTCACCGGACTCATCGATGCCGGAGTCAAACCGGACGACCCGATGATTAAACGGGGCTTAACATACCTCGAAGCCTCAACACGCGAAGACGGCGGAGTTTATACTCCCGACGGCTTCTTTCAAAACTACGAAACCTGCTGCGCTGTTATGTGTTTCGCCAAAGCCGATGCGGCAATGAAAAAGGCAAACGGCAGCGAACCGTACAAAGAACTCCTGGCACGCGCCGAAAAGTTTTTACGCACGCAGCAATATACCGAAGACCGCAGTACCAAAACGGAAGACCCGAACTACGGCGGTGTCGGTTACGGCGGAACAACACGTCCCGACTTGTCGAACACGCAATTTTTTCTCGATGCCCTAAAAGCAACGGGAAAAGATGCGAACGACCCGGCAATTCAAAAGGCTCTCGTCTTTGTGTCCCGATGTCAAAATCTGGAATCGGAACACAACACGATGCCGTTTGTTAAAGAGAATGCCGCCAATCTTGACGGTGGGTTCATCTACGTGAACCAGCCCGGCGAGTCGAGAATGGAAACGAAGGAAGAAAGTCTCCGCAGTTACGGTGCGATGACGTATGCCGGTCTCAAGAGTATGCTTTATGCCGGTCTGACGAAAGAGGACAAGCGGGTCAAGGCGGCGTTCACCTGGATTAGCGGACATTATACGGTTACGGAAAATCCGGGGCGCGGTGCCAGCGGCTTGTTCTACTATTACCAAACGATGGCAAAGGCGCTCGGTGTGCTGCAATTACCGGAAATCACCGATACCGAAGGCAGGAAGCATAACTGGCGCAGCGATATTTCTGCGCATCTGTTACAGAAACAGCGGGAAGACGGTTCGTGGCTCAATGAAGGTTCACGCCAATATATGGAGAACGACCCGAATCTCGTAACCGGCTACGCCTTACTCGTTTTAGCGGAGGTGCGCCGATGACCATAACTGCAATGACTAATAAGCCGAACAAGGGCTTTACACTTGTTGAACTGTTGGTTGTCATTGCGATTATCGGTATGCTCGCTGCCCTGCTTCTTCCTGCCGTCCAGGCGGCACGGGAGGCTGCGCGGAGGATGTCGTGTCAAAACAATGTCAAACAGATGGGGTTAGCGTTACATAATCACCACGATGCCAAAGGAGTGTTTCCTGCTGATTCTGATACGCATTATATCAACGACGCATACCCGGCTTGGAATGACGGGTTGTCGTGTGTTGCGAAAATATTCCCGTTTATGGAACAAACGGGACTTGACAGTGATGTCACAGCAGCAATCAACGATGCGATTAGCCGCATTCTCGAAAACGACACGGCATTGGTTGGACGCGGCGGACATACATTGACGGGAACGTTAGCCCAAAATAAAGTTAATGTGTTCCTTTGCCCGTCTTGCCGGACGGTAAACAACCCGGTTTCAGGTGTTGCAAGCGGATATTATGTTCATTACTTCGGTAATAACGGGGCATTAGCCGCTTCGTCCGACCTTACAGAATCAGGCGACCCAAACAGCGAAGAAGCCGAATATGCGTTCGGGGAATACTGGGGAAGCCCCGCCGGCGGAGGGAAACAAGCCATTAACGGTGTGATTTTCCGAAAAAGTAGAATTGCCTTCAGCGGCATATTGGACGGCACGTCCAATACTTTTGCTTGGGGCGAAATTGCATTTGCGGAATTTGATTTTACGGGCTGGAACAGGTCAACTGACCCTGCACTATGTCACGCAAAAGCATACGCCGAGCAACTGCCGTTTAATGCGCATAAGAAAGGCAAGCCCATCACCGTAACAGAAGGAACGAGTAACGTTATTCGCCTTGATTGGAAATATCCCGTTGAGGGCAGCGGTGCTATCGGCAATCCTGAATGTTATGTTGACAAATCATCGAGTTGCGGTCCTTACGGCTCTCTCCATTCGGGCGGACTAAACATCGGTTTGTGCGACGGTTCCGTACGTTTTGTCAACGAGACTATTGATGACCGTATCCGTTTGAGATATGCCTGCCGCGATGACGGTGAAGCCGTATCGCTGCCGTAAAGATACTGCCGCATAGCGGCGGTGAATAAATGAAAGCACCCCAAAAAGAGCGGTGCGTAACGGGTTCAAGATGCAGCCCGTTACTGCCGCTCATCACTCATACCATACAACTAACTATGCTTGAAACAACAAACTTAACGAAGATTTACCGCAGCCGTAACAAAAAGACAGGCAGCGTTTATGCTTTGACGGACGTTTCCCTGAACGTCAAAGAAGGTGAATTTTTAACCGTAATGGGAACGTCCGGTTCGGGGAAGAGTACACTGCTTCACCTCCTTGCCGGTTTGACCGAACCGACGGCGGGAAGCGTCCGTATCAACGGTGTCGATATTGCCGCTTTGAGCGATGCCGAAAAAACACGGTTCCGCTTACGCAACATCGGTGTTATTTTTCAGTCGTTCAATCTCATTCCGACCTTGACCGCTGAAGAAAATATCCTGCTGCCGTCACTCATCGACCGTAACAGAGGCGTTCGGAAAAATGTTACGAAAAATCAACTCGATGACTTGCTGAAAACGCTGGACATTTGGGAACGGCGGAAGCACCGTCCCGATGCTTTGAGCGGCGGAGAACAACAGCGGACAGCGATTGGACGTGCGCTGCTGATGGAACCGGCAGTGATTCTCGCAGACGAACCGACAGGAAATCTCGATTCGGTCAACAGCGAAATTTTGTGCAAAATTCTCCGTGAACTTTGCACCGCAAGAAAGCGTACCGTTGTTCTCGTAACACACGAAAAACACGTCGCCGGCTTCGGAGACAGGACTATCACCCTTAAAGACGGGAGGATTGTACAATGAAACTGTTACTCAAACTTATTCTCCGTGAAGCGTGGTATCACCGCAGCCGGATTTCGCTTGCGGTCATCGCTGCGGCAGCAATGTCGTGTATGATTGTTTGGCTCATCGGCAGCATTGACCTGATGATGCTGCGTTTCGACCGGGACGGCGAACATTATCTCGGCAATTTTCACGCTGCAATGATTTCGCAGCGTGAACGCAATGCAGCCTCGTCCGGCGGAGGAACGGCTGCGCCCGCTTTGGGAACGCCGCCTGCGCCGCTGTTTGTAGAGCAAAAGGTGATTGATGCGTTGAAGAAAAATGACCTCGTGATGCAGGTCAGCGGTGCGGTACAAATCCGTAACACGATGGCGAAATACACCGATGAGGAAAGCGTTCTGCGCCGTCAGCGTGCCGGTACCGGAACACCAATGGGCAGCCCAACGATTATCGGAATTGATGCTGCCGAACTGCCCTTTGAACTCGAAGACGGCAAGTGGTTTGACGCAAACGCCGAAGAAATGCAGGGCGTTATCGGAACCGGTGCCGCCGACAGTTTAGGCATTTGGGGCGGGGAACAAGACCCCGTAAAGACCGGCGATTCCATTGCCGTACGTATTGAGCAAAGGGAATTCAAAATCAAAATCACGGGAACCGTTGAGCAGAAACTCGGCGGCGGCTCCGGGATGCCGGGCGCCGGTATCACACCGGCAGTCGGTGCTGTGTACGTTTCAATGAAAACGGCGGAGAAGTTACAAGGAAGTACGGCGGAAGATAAAAATCCCCTGCCTTTCCAGTATCTTTATGTCCGTTTGCGCGACGGAGCCAACGTGAAGCAGTTCAAAGAAACGTGGGAACAATATCTTGCGTCCGAAAATGTGATGATGAAATTTATTGACGCAGACGATATTCAGGAATCGCTGAACAATCAGCGCGGACGCGGTAATGCCGGCGGACTGGTTAGCGGGGCGGCTTCGCTCAACTCGGTTATTTTGTTCACTTCGCTCGTTTCTATTCTCATCGTTTTTACGGCATTGAGTATGGGTATCAGCGAACGGACACGGGTTTTCGCAATGCTGCGGACAGTCGGAATGTCCCGCCGTCAGATTGCCGCTCTCGTTTTCGGCGAGAGCATTATCCTTTGTCTGCTCGGCTGGGGCTGCGGAATTGCCGCCGGCTGGTTTATGTTACAATTATCGGTTTGGTTACAACCCGGAGCCTTCGGCAGCGCAAGTATCAGCGCAAGAGCGGGGGGTGTTAGCCCCCCGATATGGAGTATCAGCCCTCCGATTACCTTACCGACAACGGCAGTCATCACCGCCGGTATTGCCGCTTTGATTGGTTCGCTGCTCGCTGCCGTTATTCCGGCACTGCGCGGGGCAAGCATCCAGCCGCTTGAAGGAATGAACCGCGGTTACGGCGTTTCCGTACGAAAAATCTGGTTTGTCCTTTGCGCCGTCATCGGTGCATTGCTGCTGACGCTCAATCCGGTCATCGTTTATTACGAAGCACTCGCAAAGGGCGGTGAACTGCGGCAATTTTTGTACACTTATGCCGGTCTGCCGTCGCAAATTGCCGGCTTTGCACTCATCGCACCGGCAGCGGTATTACTGGTCGAAAAATTATTCGCCCCGCCCGCCGCTTGGCTCCTGCGTGTCCGCAAAGAACTTCTGGCAAATCAGTTGAGCAGTAACCTTTGGCGGACGCTCGGTACAACGATTGCTCTGTCCATCGGGCTGGGCGTTTATTCGTTCCTTGAAATTGCAGGCTACTCGATGCTCGTTCCGTTCACACATTCCGAAAAACTGCCGGACACGCTGGCAGCATTTCTGCCGAAGGGACTGCCGTTTGAAGACATTGACAAGGTCAGAAATTTAACCGGCGTGGATGCAAAGCGTTTTCTGCCGATTGCTTTGGAACAGCCGTTGTTTGAGCAGGGGCAGGCGCAGCAGTTTCAGGCAAACGGAATGTCTCCGATGCAGGCGAATGCGGGAATTGTTGTGTTCGGTTTGAATATTGCCGAAGCATTTGATAAGCGGGAAAACGGCAAACCGTTTGTCGATGTCCGGTTCACAGAAGGAACACCGGACGAGGCGTTACAAAAATTGAAGACCGGCGGACGGTACTGCATCGTTCCCGATTCGTTTGCGTTCCGGGCGGGCTTGCACATCGGCGATAAAGTAAAACTGCTTCCGCCAAGTCCCAATGGAATGCGGCCCGGAATGGGCAGAGGGCGCGGCGGTTTCGGCGGCGGTCGTCCTCCAATGCCGGACGGTCAAGGGCAAGGTGCAGGACAGGACAGACCGGCGGGTTCGCCTCCGATGACGGGAATGGGCGGCGGTACCGGAATGGGACGCGGCGGTTTCGGCGGTACGCCGCAGATGCAGGCGCAAGCGGTTGAATACGAAATTGCCGGAGTGGTTTCGATACCGGGCTGGCTTTGGATGGCGAAATTAAGCGGCATCCGAAAATACGGTTATCGTTCCGGTGCGATGCTTCTTGCGCCCTATGAAACAGTAAAGAATGATTTTCAGTTGAAAGATGCCGCCTATTTTTGGTTCGACAGAACGCTGGACACAAACGGCAAACCGGTTGTTTCGGATGCCGATTTGGAATTAGCGTTACAAAAACTGGCGGATGCGCAGGCGGGACAAGTCAATGCCGCTAACATTGAACGTCCGATGGTCAAAGTCAGTTCTCACGATTATCTGAATGACCGGGTGAACAGCCGTGCCGACCATGTGATACAGGCGGCGGCGAAGATGCCGTTCATTCTGCTGGCGGTTTCATCGCTCGGAATGATGGGAACGATAGCCGCTTCTATCCGTACCCGGCGTTTTGAACTCGGCGTTTTGCGGAGTCTCGGTGTTACACGATTCGGACTTGTGCGGTTAATCCTTGCCGAGGCATTGCTCATTTCGCTTACTGCCGTTGTTATCAGTCTCGGTTTCGGCGTGACGGGTGCCTGGTGTTTTATCGGTCTGATGAAGTACGTTTCGTTTTTCGGCGGTTTTACTTCTCCGCTGACGATACCGGTCTATTATCTTTCTGCGGGACTGATTGTTACGATAACGATGTGTCTTCTGGCGGCAATGTTTCCGGCAATCACCGCCGGACGCACAGAACCGGCAGCACTGTTACAGGAACGCTAGATTTGCCTTTTTATCGGAGCAATCAAAAGCGCAACCAAAATAAGTTGCGCTTTTGCTTGCGCTAGCGGGGTACAGTACCCCGAAATAACCAAACAATCCTAAACAATAACCCTCACAGACCAATGAAATACGATACTCCGCTTGTCCGATTCCATAACGCCTTTACGCTGGTCGAGTTACTCGTTGTGATAGCCGTTATCGGCATTTTGATTGCGCTGCTTTTGCCTGCCGTCCAGACGGCAAGGGAAGCGGCACGGCGAATGTCTTGTACAAATAATCTAAAACAATCCGGTACTGCGGTACATAATCATCACGATACCCGCGGCACCCTGCCGCCGGAGTGCGCTTACGGAGTGTCTGCTGAAAATTTACTTGATTTAGTCCCCGATACGGCAAGTTGGCGGGTTCGCCTGCTTCCGTACGCCGAACAAACGGCAACACAGAACCTTGTCGAACTTAATCCGAATGTCCGAACCGATGATACGGCAACACCACTCGTTGACGAGAGGTATGCTCTTTCGGACGCGGAACGGAATACCTTGGGCGGAAACAAAATTTCGTTCTTTCTCTGTCCCAGTGCAGCGAAAACGGAATGTGATTTGAGCAGTTATTACGACGACCCGGATACGGGTGAGCGTGTTACAAAATATGCGTCTCACTATTACGGTGTTGCCGGTGCGCTGGGACAAATGCCCGATACGGTTTCGTATTATCCGGTGAACGCATTGAATTCAACTTACTCGGTGCCAATGGGACCGATGACCATTCCTGTGGGACCGATTGCGGATTCCGGTGCGGTTGTATTGAACGGTCGTTTGACGCTTGCTTCTATCACCGACGGAACGTCGAATACGTTTCTTATCGGCGAAATTTCGTGGGACAGGTTCGGCGGACATTACGATTGGGCAAGAGGAACGATGAATTCTGCCGTTGGACTTCCAATGGTCAGCGGTAAAGGTGTTTCGTACAACTTGCTGCTCAATTACGGGAAAAACAAGCCGGACGGAACGACACTGCCGATGACGTTCAACAAGCCGGACGGAACACCAGACACGACGAGTTATGCTGTTGTTCAGGGCAGCGGTCAGTTGGCGGGAATTTGCGGCGGTCAAGGTGTCGGTCCTTGGGGCAGCAATCACACCGGCGGGGGCAACTTTGTGTACTGCGACGGTTCGGTGCATTTTGTCGGCGAAGCGGTGTCTGCCGTCTTGCTGATGAGCGCGGCAAGCCGCGACGGAAACGAAACCGAAACGGTTCCGTAAAGAATAAAAATTTCTTGCATTGTTGAACAGTCTATTTTTTATCGTCTGATGGTGCCGCCGGATGTCCGAATTGACGAACCGAAGCCGGTGCTTCCGGCGGGAAAGACGGGAACGGAAATTATTGAACGGCTGATACATCAGTCGGCAAATAGGTTAAAAGACGGCGGACATATTCTTCTTGAAGTCAGTCCGATGATAGCGGGAGCGGTGAAGATGCGGCTGTTGAGAACTGAAACAGCCGTCTTTCCCCCGAACTCATTGTTTGAAACACAAATGAAAAATCTGCGAAGGGGTAGGTAACAAACACCGGACGCAGCCCGGCGTTTAGCCGGTGTTGTGTTTTTTCGGTCAATCCTTTCTGTCAGTTTGCCGATAACCCCGAAACGGATTTGATTTGTCCGCCGATACAAAATGAACCTGCGGAACGATACAATAACCGTTGTTGAAATTTAACGGGATATATTGCTAGAAATTGCGTGCAGGTCAATTTTATGACCGTCAACATAAACCGCACCGCACAACGAAAGTCCATCAGTCGTCAACGCTCTGCTCTCCCGCAAGTGTACAAATCCAAACCGAAAATAGTATAATGTACTGACCTAACAAACAGGTACAATGCAATTTTCTTCTATTGAATCCGTACTGAAATCCATTAAAGCCGGCAAAATCGTTATCGTAATGGACGATGAAGACCGTGAAAATGAAGGCGATTTTGTCTGCGCTGCTGAAACCGTAACAGACGAACAGGTCAATTTTATGCTCCGATACGGACGCGGACAGGTTTGTATGCCCGTGCTGCCGGAAATCTGTAAACGGCTCGAACTTCCCCCGATGGTCGTTCACAATACCGCTCCGCTGCAAACCGCCTTTACCATTCCCGTTGACCACGTATCGAACCGTACCGGCATAACTGCCCAAGAAAAAGCGGCAACTATTCGGGCTATTATTGATACTGCAAGTCAGCCGGGCGACTTTGCCCGTCCCGGACATCTGTTTCCGCTGGAAGCGAAAGAAGGCGGTGTTCTTCGCCGGGCGGGACACACCGAAGCCGCCGTTGACCTTGCCCGGCTCGCCGGACTGAAGCCAGCCGGAGTGCTTTGCGAAATTCTTGATGAAACCGGCAATCGCGCCAATCGAAAAATACTTTTGGAGACCGCTCAAAAATTTCAACTTGACATCATCACCATTGCGGAATTGATAAAATACCGGCGGCGGAGTGAGAAAATTGTCAAGCGGCTTGCCGATGCTGATTTGCCGACCAAATACGGACACGCAAGGATTTACGCATACAGTATCCAGTACGAAAAAGAAGAGCCGGTGGCGGTCGTGTTCGGCAATCCGTCCGAAACAGAGTTGCCGCTCGTTCGGCTTCATTCATCTTGTTTTACGGGTGATTTGCTTCATTCGCTGCGCTGCGATTGCGGCGACCAGCTGCATACCGCCTTGATGATGATAAGCGAGGCGGAAACCGGTGTGCTGGTGTATTTGCCGCAGGAAGGACGGGGCATCGGTTTGGCGGAAAAAATTAAGGCGTACAAATTGCAGGACGAGGGGCTTGATACGGTCGATGCTAATTTGGCTCTCGGACACAAAGCGGACTTGCGGGACTACGGCGTTGGTATTCAAATCCTGAAAGACCTGGGATTACAGAAGATTCGTTTGTTGACAAACAATCCGAAAAAAACGGATGCGTTCATTTACGGCGGTTTCGATTTGGAGGTCGTTGACCAAGTACCGGTCTATTGTGAACCAAACGATTTCAACAAACGCTATATGGAAACGAAACGCGATCGTATGGGACATAAATTGCCGTAAAAGACACAAAATGCATAGCCGGAGGAGTCAATAGTATGCCGGTATTTCATTTCAAACCCGAATGTCAGAAACAGAGTGATAACAACTCTTCCGATGGTATGCTCTATCACCTTCGTTTTTTTCGGTACCATTGTTTGAACGATTCTTTCGGCGGCAGCGGATTCTCTCTGCCCTTGCCCCAGATGTTCAGCGGCAGATACACGACGAAACGCGGCATCCAACGCAGTCCCCAGCGTGCTAATGCCCCTGCCGTGTTGTAACGGCGATTATTTGACAAAACAAATGCCGCCGCCTTCATCATCAGACGTTTATAGAGCGGCGTTTGCTTACGCTGCGTTAAATCCTGCCGCCAGCGGTATATCTGTTCGTGTACGTTTACCTTGACCGGACAAACATTACTGCACGCGCCGCAAAGCGATGAGGCAAACGGTAAACTGTTATGACGGTGAGCATCAACGTGCGGGGCAAGTATCGAACCAATCGGACCGGGAATTAAATAACCGTAACTATGTCCGCCGCTGCGGCGATAGACCGGACAGGTATTCAAACACGCACCGCAGCGAAGACATTTGAGCGATTTCACGTACTTTTCATTGCCGAGCCGCTGCGAACGTCCGTTGTCCACTATCACAACGTACATTGTCCCGTCCGGCTTCGGTTTCAAGTAATGCGAAGTATATGTTGTAACGGGCTGTCCTGTCGCACTTCTTGCCAGCAGCCGGGTAAAAATACCGAGGTCGGCTTGTTTCGGAATCAGTTTTTCGATGCCAGCGCAATGAATTTGAACAGGCGCAGACTGCACCCCCATATCCGCATTGCCTTCGTTCGTGCAAACAGTAACACTGCCGGTTTCGGCGACCGCAAAGTTAACACCGGTAATGGCAAGGTCGGCGGCGAGAAACTTTTCCCGCAGGTGTTTGCGGGCTGCCTTTGTTAAATACACCGGATCGCTTGCCCCCTTTTGAGTTCCGATTTTCGTATGAAATGTTTCACCGATTTCCTCTTTTTTCAAATGGATGGCGGGCAAAACGATATGGCTCGGCATTTCCCCGCGGAATTGGATAATGCGTTCGCCTAAATCGGTGTCAACGACTTCAATACCGCTGTCTTGGAGAAAATGATTCATCCCGCATTCTTCGGTCAACATCGACTTGCTTTTAACGATATTTTTAGCGTTATGTTTACGGATAATGCCGATTATGATGTCATTGAATTCGGCGGCATCATTCGCCCAGAGAACGGTTACGCCGTTTGCAGCGGCTTTTTGTTCAAATTCTTCCAGATATTCATCGAGATGGGCGAGAGTATGCTCTTTGATTGACGAGGCTGCTGTACGCAGTTGTTCCCAGTCCGCAACGGAAGCGGCGGTTTTATCCCGTTTTTGCCTGACCATCCAAAGAGTTTGGTCGTGCCAGTCGGTGCGGGATTCGTTAGCGAGAAAACGCTCGGCTTTTTTTGAATGTGCTGACATTGGGAATGACGGGAATGGAGAATTTGTTATAGGGTTTTATATTGTAACGGAAATTAGGATATTGGAGGGCATTCAATTCAGTGTCATATCACACCCGCTTGCAACCGCATAAGCAATGTGTGTTAAATCCTGTAACTGGTTTTGTGTTAAAACAACTTCCTGTGAAGGGTAAACGTCCCTTGATTCTAACGCTTCGTCATCAGATTTCAAATAGATGCAACCGCAGTGTCCTAAAAAATCGAACAGGATATTTACGTTTCGGTTCAGGTGTGTTGCCAATTTCAAATGTCGTAATCGGAGAAATAACATCTCAATGTCCGGCATATTTTCGATATTCTGCTCTTGCGCAGCGGTTCTGACGAGACATCAATTTTCACTATCCGCTGTTTCTGTTCCGTCCAAAACTTCACGTTCGATTTTTTGTTTCCAATGGTCTATTTGCATACGGACTTGTTCCGGCGCAGTCGAAGCGTAACTTTTCATTGCCTCAACGGCATTTTTTGCTCCCAGCACCGAAAAAACATTGTAATCAAACCCTTCGTAAAATTCGTGAAATTCTTTGAGCGATAATTTTGTCAGCGGTACTTCTTTCTCCATTGCCGAACGCACCAATTTGCCGACAATGCCGTGCGCCGTCCGCTGCGGAACACCCTTCATAATCAAATATTCCATCAGCGTTGTGGCATCCAGATAGCCCTTGTCCAGACGGTCGGCAATGACGTTCTGATTGAGCGTTGTTCCGGCAACCAATGGAGCAGCAAGAGTTAATGATGTTTCAACGGTGTCAAACGAATCGAATATCGGTTCCTTGTCTTCCTGCAAGTCTCTGTTGTACGCCAGCGGCAGCCCCTTCGTCAGAACAATCAGCGATTGCAGATTACCGGCAACCCGCGCCGTTTTACCCCGTATGAGTTCAAGAACATCAGGGTTAATCTTCTGCGGCATTATAGACGACCCCGTACAAAACGACTGCGGAAGACGCAAAAAGTTAAACTCTGCCGTTGACCAAAGTATCCATTCTTCGGCAAGCGTACTTAAATGCAGTGCGATTTGCGTGAGACAAAACGCCGATTCGAGGATAAAATCCCTATCGCTGGAAACATCGAGACTGTTTGCCGCAACACCTGTAAAATCGAGCAGTTCCGCCGTTTTGAACCGGTCAATAGGAATACTCGTTCCGGCAAGAGCGGCGGCACCGAGACCGGCAACATTGACCCGCTTGCGGCAGTCTTTAATACGCTGTCTGTCCCGCTCAAATTTTTCACAATAGGCTAACCAAATATGCGGCGCAAGAACCGGCTGCGCCCGCCGTGTATGAGTATAACCGGGTAAAATCACCTCGAAGTCTGCATCGCATCGGGTAACAAAAGCCGACTGCACATCTAATAGCCGGCGGTCAACACGGTCAAGGGCATCGCGTATCCACAGGCGCATATCGGTAACAACTTGGTCGTTCCGGCTCCGGGCAGTATGAAGTTTCCTGCCCGGGTCGCCGATTTTGGCAATCAGAGCGTGTTCAATATGCAGATGAATATCTTCAAATTCGATATTGAATACGAACCGGTTTTCTTCGATTTCGCGGCGGATTTCGAGAAGACCTTCTTTCATTTTTGCCAACTCGCCGACAGTCAAAATACCAATGCTGAGAAGCATTTCGGCGTGAGCGATGGAGGCTCGGATGTCCGCTTCAAAAAGACGGCGGTCGTAACTGATACTTTCGGTAAAAAGTTCCACACGCCGGTCTGTCGATTCGGTAAAAACTCCGCCCCACGCTTTACTGCCTTCCGGCTGTGTTTTTTCTTTTTCAAGCGGATGAAAGACTGCCTTCGAGTCGGGAGTCACTTTTATTTTCTTGCTGGACATAGCACGTCTTTGTGTTTGTTTATTCCACGCTTTTCGGCTGAAACGCAAGCGTGCTTACGTACGTGACAGGACGGATTCCTAACTTTCCGTTCCCTTTGACAGTACAACCTGACTCGGACGGACCACACGGTCGTGAAGTTTGAAACCGGTCTGGATTTCTTCAATCACCGTATTGACCGGATATTCGGCATTCGGTATTTGCGCAACCGAAGCGTGAAAATTCGGGTCAAAAGGCTTAAACTTGGCATCTATTTTTTCGCAGTGAAATTTCTGTAACACATCAAGGAGTTGCTGATGCACCATTTGTACGCCTTCGGTCAACGTTTCAAGACTATGCGACTTATCGGCAGCCTCCAAGGCTCTGCCGATATTATCCCAAATCGGCATCAGTTCCCGCATCAAGTCGAGGTTGGCGTACTTCCATTCTTCGGCAAACTGCCGGTGCGTTCGGGTGCGGAAGTTTTCCAAATCGGCAAGCGCACGCAAAGAACGGTTCTTTGCCTCGTCTAAATCAATACGGAGTTGTTCCAATTCGGAAACAGACTCTCCGGCTTCCGGCATTTGCTCCGGCTCGCTAACTAAATCAATGTGCTGTTCTTCTGGCATAAATAACAATTATCCCGTTTCGCCTGTACATCATCATTTGATAACTATGATAATGGATAATTATTCCTTGTCAATTCTATCCGGTTGCGGGGAATGACGCTTTTCTGACCAGTTAAACACCACGTACGTAACCCGCAGGACGAATAATGACATTATCATTCCGCCGAGTACGCCGCCGATGACCACCGTTGCCAACGGACGCTGTACCTCCGCACCGACTCCTGTACTCAATGCCATCGGCAAAAAACCTAAACTCGCCACCAATGTCGTCATCAACACCGGACGAAGCCGAAGCAGTGCCGCCTCAATCACCGATTCCTCTAATCCCAAACCAGTCTTGCGCAACTGCCGTATCGTTGAAACCAATATCATATCATTCAGCACCGCAACACCGCTCATTGCAATAAATCCAACCGCCGCCGAAATCGAAAACGGCATATCACGCATCCATAACGCAGCAATGCCGCCAACCCAAGCAAACGGAATACACGCAAAAACCCGAAACGTATCGCCGACACTATGATACGTCATATACAGCAGCGCAAATATCGACAGCAGCGCAGCCGGTACAACAATCATCAACCGGATTTTCGCACTCTCCATTGCTTCAAACTGTCCGCTGTATTCTATCCGGTATCTCGCTGAAGGCAGCACAATCTCGGCTAACTTCGTTTTTGATTCACTAACAAAACTGCCGATGTCCCGATTACGGACATTCGCCGAAACCGTAATACGCCGCTGTCCCCATTCCCGCGAAATCGTTGCCGGTCCCTCGACAATCTCAACCGATGCCAAACGCCCCAGCGGTATTTGTTCACCGACCGGCGTTAACACCGGTATCTCCGCTATCACACCGGGATCGTTCTGATACTTCTGCGGCAAACGAATCACAAGCGGAAAACGGATGTCGCCCTCCAAAATCTCGCCGACCT
The DNA here is from genome assembly GCA_031289675.1 of Planctomycetaceae bacterium. Taxonomy (GTDB): domain Bacteria; phylum Planctomycetota; class Planctomycetia; order Pirellulales; family Thermoguttaceae; genus WRKP01. Next base: position 3,284 of record JAITOZ010000166.1, on the reverse strand, counting down.
TTTTACCGCCGACCGATTCAACGAGTTCCAACACTTCTTTTGCCGCAACTCCGTATCGGGCTAACTGCTCTTGTTTGACCTTAATTTGCAGCGTCGGCTGACCGGTTATCTGTTCCGCCGAAACGTCTGCCGCACCGCTGACCGAATTCAATATCCGTTCGGCTTGTTCCGCTAAACTCAACAGTGTGTCAAAATCGTCGCCGAAGATTTTGATTGCCAAATCCGCACGTGTACCCGATGCCAACTCGTTGATACGCATTTCTATCGGCTGCGAATAACCGAACCGCTGTCCCGGCATATCCCGAAGCGTTAAATCGAATTGCTCCGTCAACTCCGCCTGCGTTTTTGCTTTCTTCCAGTTTTCGCGGGGCTTCAGGGAGACAAAAATATCAGTCAGTTCCAATCCCATCGGGTCGGTACTGATTTCGGCACTGCCGATGCGGCTCCAAACGTTTTTCACCTCATCAGGAAATGTTTCAAGCAATACCCGTTCAATTTCTGTGTTGTAACGAATCGACTCGTTAATGTCCGTACCGGCAGGACGAACAACGCCGACAACAATATCACCTTCGGAAAGCCGCGGAATAAATTCGCTGCCGAAATGCGGTGCAATCATTCCGAAAGCAACAATCAGCACACACAGACCGAAAATCAGCACTGCCGTTTTGTTCCGCATTGCCGCCCGCAGCATCGGTTCATATACCGCCTTTATCAGCCGGATAATCAGCGGTTCCCGTTCATCCGTTCGGCGGGGCAAAAGCAAACTTGCCAGCACCGGCATTAGAGTTAACGACAGTATCATCGAACCAAGCAGCGCAAAAATGACCGTCAATGCCATCGGACGGAACATTTTGCCTTCGACACCGGAGAGCGTCAGTATCGGCAGATACACTATCATAATGATTAACTCGCCGAACATTGTCGGTTTGCGGACTTCGACCGCCGCTTCATAGACAATATCAATTTTACTTTTGCCGCTGTCCGCTGCCGATCCAAGTTTTCGTGTACAGTTTTCAATCATCACGACACTGCTATCGACAACGAGACCGAAGTCCATTGCTCCAAGACTTAACAGACTTGCAGCAATGCCGAACTGATACATACCGGTAAAAGCGAACAGCATCGAGAGCGGAATCACCAGCGCAACAATGATTGCCGCCCTGATTCTGCCGAGAAAAGCAAACAGTACGGCAATGACGAGCAGTCCGCCGTCGAATAAATTTTTACGCACCGTATCAATGACGCAGTCCACCAATTCTGTCCGGTCATAGACCGTCCGCAGTTGAATGTTCGGCGGCAAACTTTCTTTTACCGAAGCGAGTCTTTTTTTCAAAGCCTGTGTTACCCGATGGCTGTTTTCGCCCATCAGCATAAAGCCGATACCCATCACGACTTCGCCTTGGGCATTTGCGGTAACGGCACCGCGGCGGATTTCGTGTCCAATCATCACATCGCCCAAATCGGCAATCCGTATCGGCACGCCGTCCACTGCCGAAACAACGATGTTGCGGATTTCATCGAGCGTCATTGTCCGTCCCAAACCTTGCACGAACAGTGTTCCGCCGGGGCGGTCAATGTTTCCGCCGCCGCTGTTCATATTATTATTCTCAACGGCTTCGGCAACCTGGTCGAACGTCAAGGTATGTTTTGACAATTTATCGGGGTCGAGACGGATTTGATACTGCTTCACGAAACCGCCCCACGTGTTGATTTCTGCTGTACCGGGGACAGTCCGCATTACCGTTTTGATGTCCCAATCCTGAACGGTGCGCAGTTCTGTTTCATCTGTTCCCTGACCGAGAACGATGTAATTCAGCACTTCGCCGAGACCGGTGGCAACGGGTCCCATAGACGGACGTTCGATGCCGCCGGGTAATTCGACACTGCCGATACGTTCGTTGATGAGTTGCCGGGCGAAATAAATATCAATACGGTCGTCAAAGACGGTTACGACTTGGGAAAAGCCGAATTTGGAGACGCTTCGGACTTCGAGGAGACCGGGCAGTCCGCTGATGGCTTGTTCTATTGGAAAGGTAATTTGTTTTTCAATTTCTTCGGGACCAAATGCGGGAGCGACGGTATTGATTTGGACTTGGATGGGCGTTGTGTCGGGAAAGGCATCAATGTCGAGGTGCAAGAGAGCGGCGAATCCGGCGGCAGCAAAGGCGGCGGTGCAAAGAATAACCAGCAGCCGATGCCGCAGCGAAAAAGCAATAATTCGATTGAGAATGTCCATACTATCGTTTCCCGCCGTATTGTATCAGAATGACGGACAAGAATCAAGGGCAATCCGGTAATCTTATGCCTGCTGCCTTCACAAAAAAATACCGTTGACTCAACGTTGGAAAATGAGCATAATCCGCTTATAGACGGACGGAAGGAAAACCGATGGCAACGGCGACGCGAGCGATAAGGACAAAGGGCGGTTTGATGTTACAACGGCTCGCCGCTGCCGTCTGGCTCGCCCTCAATTCCGGTGTTGCCGCCCAATCTTTCAGTCTGCCGTATTGATGTACGGGAAACCAAGCCGGTGAAGCAGATACTTCATACCGGTTACAGAATACTTCACGCTGTAAGTTGCTGTAACATAATGACAAATCTCCCGGCTCGAAAAATAAATGTTCCCGTCGAGATGCTGCACCAATTCGGCTTGCTGCTTTTCGTTCAAAAACGGCTCCTTACCGGTGTAGTTCATCTGAACGAGACCATACTCGCCGGATTCTTTGTATAAGAGAAAATACGAACGGATCGTCTGTTCGTCTTGCCCTGACTTGCAATAATCTAACATCCCGCCTAAAATTATGCAAGACCAATTTTCAATAGGCAGAAGTATGTCAACAGGATTGAATATGTGTTACGGAAAGTGCTTCGTTCGCTTTGCGCTGTTCTTACGGATGTTACCGTGTTTCTTTCGGTTGTGTGTCGCAAACCGAAGGTGTCCGACAAGAGATTAGACGGCACGCTTCCAAACGGGATACGCTTGCTAGCGGCGCGTGAAAATAGTAAAATCGTACCGGATGAATGGTTAATAATTTAACGTTTGGTGACACAATGAGCGAAATCATTATTGCAAATCCTATCTACGATGTCGTTTTCAAACGGCTGATGGAAGATACAAAAAATGTACGGTTCTTTATTGAAACGATTCTCGACCAACAGGTCGTTGATATTCAATTCAGACCGCAAGAGTACACGCTGCCGAAAAAATACAAGGAACGTTTAACCGGTCAGGCAATGCAAATGCCGGGAGCGATGACGGTGTTGCGCCTCGATTTTGTGGCGAC
>JAITOZ010000014.1 GCA_031289675.1 Planctomycetaceae bacterium | reverse complement strand
GCTCCCAAGGGTTTGGCTGTTCGCCAATTAAAGTGGTACGTGAGCTGGGTTCAGACCGTCGTGAGACAGGTCGGTCCCTATCTGCTGTGGGCGCACGAAACTTGAGGAGATTCAATCTTAGTACGAAAGGACTTTATTGGACTCAGCTCTGGTGTTCCAGTTGTCACGCTAGTGGCACGGCTGGGTAGCTATCTGGGGAATGGATAAACGCTGAAAGCATATAAGCGTGAAGTCGGCTCCGAGATTAGGTTTCGTTGCAGTAATGCGAGAGTCCCCTGATAGACAATCAGGTTGATAGGTCGTATGTGTAAGGTCGGTAACGGCTTAAGCTAAACGATACTAACGGACGAATGCTTGATTACATATGTCTTTTACTCCTAGTAAAAGCGTAAGATGCTGTTTTTGCCAAAACCTGAATATACCTTAACCGGGTGAACAAGCCGGTTGAGGCTTTTTTCCGGTGGTTAATCTGAAAGGTCACACCTATTCCCATCCCGAACATAGAAGTTAAGCTTTCAGTACCGATGATAGTAAAAAAATTGCGAAAGTAGGGACCGCCGGGATTTTTTTTTTGGGGGGGGGAGAATGTTGACTTTTTTGAAAATAAAGACACAATGTGATGAAGTGCGGGGTATAATGATGACAAGATTAGGCTGGACGATTCTAATGCTTCTCGCGGTGTTCAATTCCGCAGTGATTACGGGTTACGGACAAAATGTAACTGCGCAGAAAGACAAGGAATATAAAAAACTGGTCGGCGAATATCGGGACTTGACGAAACAGTTGGACGAACTTTGGAACAAAGCGATAGCAGATGACCCCGCATTAGAAAGAGCGAAGTATTGGCTTGAAAATGAACGTTTGGAAATAAATACTCCCTTTGCACAAGAAGAGCGGAAGTTTTTTTCCACTCTTACGGATGACGAAAAGAAACTTTATCGGGATTGGCTGAGCGGTACGGCGGCTAAAATCCACTTGAAGGTTTTTGAGAATGAGTGGAAAAAATACCCTCATTCGCACAGAGCCCTTCTTTTTTGGGCTGCTGTTACTATTAAAATGCTTGAACGTCAAACGCCGAATTCGGATAATAAACCAGTTGCAGAGACCGGAAAACCGGAAGACTTGCAATGGGCAGATGCTCTCATTCAAAGATATTCTCCAGAACACCAAGAGTCGAATTCTGCGGATAATCCGGTTTCAGAGGTAAAAGGTTCTGAAGATTCGCAATGGGCAAGTTTTCTTGTGTATGCAAAGCAGCACAATGCCGCTCTTATGGAACGAGCCTCCGGACTTGCTGAACGTCTTCATATCGAAAAGACAATGATTTGTTAATTTTGAAAAAACAGCGGCAGATTCCGCCCTTTTTAATGCTTATGATACCTACTATCGTCTGCATTCTCCCAAAGAGGCGAAAACAATCGAAAAAGAACGGGGACATTAATCCCCGCCCTCCCTCTTTGCGATTTTACTTCTTTTTGAATCTTATTTTCTCCAAATCGCGCCGACAGATTATTTTTTTCTCGGAACATAATCGGGATCGAATTCTCTTAAAACTCGATGGCAGGCGGACTCCCTCTATCGGCGTCTTTTCTCACAGACTCCGTTTTATTGAGCAAATCATTCGCCTCATTTCGCTCTTGATTCGCCTTCGGGTGTCCCTTATCCGCTGCATAAAGAACCAACATAAATCCCCGTTTGGGATTCTTTTGAACGCCGCCCGCTCCGCACATATAACAACGTCCGAGTAAATAAGCACGTTCCCCGTTTGTATCCCACAGTATATCCGACGAATACGTATCCAGATACCGCATCGCACTCTGAACCTGAACATCAGTAGGCGGAGCAAAGAACGGGTCGTTCCTACTTATCGCCTCCGCTATCTTCAGCAATCCGGGATTAACATAGTAACGCATATAAACCACGGACGACACCAAAGAAATACACACAAAAATTTGTATTAGCACAAGCCCTACGCACGTCAGTCCGATTTTAGTACACCGACCAAGTGAACCCATTTTTTGAATGCTCGTACCAACATTCGATTCGTTTTTGACAGCAGAAGCGGTGTCCAGCCGATACCGATACCTCTCCAAACAAAACAAGACCGCCAGCAGCCAAACGAGGGGGCTGAAAAGAACCAGCATCACCATAACCATACCGGCATTTGACGCGTCGGGCGGTCCCCCTATTTTTGCCGCGGTCGCGATTCCAAACACCAACCCGGCGAACACCGCCGCAACCGCATATAATACGGTCAAAATATTCCTCGACATTTTTGTCTCCTCAAATAAGGGTTATAAATCTTAACTTTGGTTTGAACAGGACTAATAAATCTTTACTCGCCTTTCAGCAACTCAATCGCCCCGTTTTTCAAAGCAACCAAATAAACCATTGCACTAATTTCTGCGACCGCCTGTATTAAATATCCAACGAATTCACCGCAGACAAAAGCAGACACAAACGCCAGAGGCATAGCGATGCTGCACAAAAGTCCCGACGAAACCGCCGCTCGAAACGGCATATTCCGCCGTATAAAGGCTCTGTTCATATCACGTCCCAACCCCCACAGAGCCACAAAACGCCAGTAATAATTGAAAACAGGTATAAAGAACAACCACGCCGCTTTACAAGGTGTAGTTCGGGCGATGTCGGGCGGAATAATCTTCCAGAAATTATAAAGCAATAACACATAATAAACATAACTTATTGTCAAAAATACCAAACCAATACAAGTCCCCCATACCCCTACGATTGCCGACACCTGAAGCATCGGCACGGCTTCCGAAGGTTCAGCCGCCGAAACAAAACACAAAAGAGCAAACAGCGCCGCAATCGCGAGAACAATGACTCTATTCCAATAGGCTGCGTAATATGAATTTATCTTTTTCAACGTCAAATCCGTTCCTGTCGCAAAGAATTGTTGATGAGTTTGTGTCTGCATTGGTATCGGTCTGTATTTGCTGTGAAATTAACTGTTTTCGGCATTTTATCACTTGTTTAATTCTTGATATTGGACGTTGTGAACAACGCAGGTGTCTTTCTTTGGACATTTCGGAAAATATTAGGGAACGCCCAATAACTCCTTATTCTATACTTCCCTCATTTAGAAACTGCTCTTTTCTTAGATTCGCACAATTGTTATTCTTCGCCTAACTTAACCGGAGAATACATATGTTGAACATCCATTATCCTGACAGTGATTTACAAATGATTCGGCACGCCCGTTATCATCACGAACATCCCGCGATTCGTAAACGGATGACCATCCTCGCCCTGCACAGTCAAGGCATTGTCGGCGAACAACTCTGCCAACTTGCCGCAGCAGTCTCTTGCAATCCGTTTCTAAAAGAGTATACTGGACGGCTGCAATAGAAATCCCATTTCACGAGGTACTTTATGCAAATCAGTTTTCACACCGACGCTTTTTGTTCCGCCTTCTGGACTTTTGAAAAATGTCTCGACTGGGCGCAAAAGAACCGGATTCACCGTATCGAATGCGGTATTATTGACGGCACCAGTTGGATGCACGGACTCGGATACCTGCCGCACATTTCAACCGTTGATGACCCGCTCGTGATTCGCAAAACAATGGAGAAGTACGGCGTAAAGTTGTCGCAAATTGATGCGGCTTTTCCGCTCTCCGGTACGGACGGACTCTTTTACGGCGTACCGTACGTTCTCAATGCACTGCGTTTTGCGAAACTTGCCGATTGCCCCCGTGTTTGTACAACCGACGGACTTGAAAAGCCCGAAGGATTGGACGATAACGAAGCAATGGCTTTGATGAAACGCGGCTATCAGCGGATTGTCGAAGTTGCCGAACTCTACGAAATTGACATTACTATCGAGATTCACGGTTATTTCACGAACAAGATTGACCGGCTTGCGGAAATGCTTGATTTTGTTGACAGCGAGCGGCTGCGGTTGAATCTTGATACCGGCAATTCGTTTATTGCCGGCGGCAATCCGATAGACTTTGCAAACCGTTTCGCCAAAAAGGTGTCGCACGTTCACATCAAAGACGTATCGAAGGAACTGGCAGAAAAGTGCCGGGGCAGCGATACGGGCATTGCGATGAGTCATAGTGCTATCGGTGACGGAGTCAATGCAGACAACATTCGTCAAACGCTTGCTATTCTGCACAAAGCCGGCTTTAACGGTCCGATTAGTATGGAATGTGAGGGACAGGGCGGACCATTGATTGAACGCTCTCTTGTCTGGATTCGCCGAACACTCAAGGAACTCGGTATTACCGAAGAAGCGTAACAGAAATAAGAGTGAAGAAGAACGGCAAATCAGAGCCGCTATCTTGCGATAGCGGCTCTGAAATTTTATCGGGAAACGGCGGGGATTTTGAGTCCCCTTGCAATGCGGGTTTGTTTGGGGTAAAATGCGGCGATGGAAGTGAAAACAGAGCCGTTTTACGGTACACCGGAAACTCATTTATATCTCGGCGATTGTCTTGATGTAATGCCGTCTTTTGCGGACAATTTTGCCGATATGATCTTTGCTGACCCGCCGTATATGCTGTCGAATGACGGGATTACCTGTCAGGCGGGAAAAATGGTGAAAGTCAACAAAGGCAAGTGGGATAAAAGCAGCGGGTTTGAAAAAGATGCTGCGTTTCACGAGCAATGGATTAGTGAATGTCGGCGGATATTAAAGCCGAGCGGAACGATTTGGATTAGCGGCACGAATCATAATATTTTTCAATGCGGATATTTGCTGCAAAAATTGGGATTTCATATTCTCAACGATATAACGTGGTATAAGCCGAATGCTGCCCCGAATCTTGCTTGTAAGACCTTTGCTCATTCGCACGAAACGCTCATTTGGGCAGTGAAAGATAAAAAAGCAAAATACATTTTCAATTACAAAATATGAAAATGATGAACCAAAAAGAGCAAGTAATCAAGGCATTAAAACAAAACAGCGGTTATGCAACGTTGGGATACTTGAACGCCGTCTTGGATTTCTCGTTTTGGGGAACGAAAACACCGCAAGCAAGCGTTAGACGAATTGTTCAAGAAGGAGAAGGTTCGGTTTTTTTCAAAATCCGTCCCGGCTTGTGGGGATTAAAATCCGAAGAAGCGGCTGTTCTGCGGAAGTTGCAAATCACACCGGATAATCCACAGAAAGAACAGGATTCATCCCATTCCTACTATCAGGGATTGCTCATTCACATCGGTAATATGAAACGTTTCAAAACGTGTATTCCGAGTCAAGACCGCAAGCGGCGTTTCCTTGAAGAATCACTTGAAAACATCATTACGTTAAACAAAATCTACGATTTTGCTTATCCCGAAATTATGCGGAGGGCATCAACAATTGACGTTATTTGGTTTAATGAGCGGCGTATGCCGAACACGTGTTTTGAGGTCGAACATACAACAGACATTCAAAATTCCTTGTTAAAATTTTATGAACTACAGGATTTTCACACTAGATTTTGTATTGTTGCGGCGGAGTATCGCAAGCAACAATTTTGCGACTTACTCAACCGCTCGGTTTTTCAACCGCTGAAAGACAGAGTGGACTTTGTGGATTATGAAAAACTGGCAAATCAATACGACAAGATGTATGCACTCGCAAATGTTCCTCAAATCGTTTGAACAAGAATGGAATACCGGCAACTACAACTGCAATACGACAAAATTTATTCTTACTTCAAAAACACCAATCCGAATTTTGATAGATTAGATTGGGACGGAGAGATTTTGTATGTGATTGAAAGCGAAAAAACAAAGGAAAAATATACGCTCAATGATTTATATGATTTGATTGCAAATTTTCCTTATTGAATACTTGAATGAAGAAACAACTGTTTTTCACTTTGGCAATTCCGTTTTATGGACGAATTGGATTACAACAGCATTCAACTGGAAGGGGCGGCAAGATTTAAGATTGAAAATTGATGAAGACGTTTTGCCTGACTGTTACGTTCGGGACAAAATCGCTTCTCTTTCGGTGAACTCAGAAGAGGAAGCCCGACAATGCGATGGTCAAAAAGAAAGAAAAAACAGCGATTTCGTTCTTCTTTTTTTTACCTCTTGACTTTTATTATTACTAGTGTATAATCGACGACAGAGTTGGTTATGACTTTTTCTCCCCGCCATTTTCGTACGAAGGTGCTGACTGGTGTTACACTGGGCGTTTATCTTTTCGCTTTGGTGTTTCTGCCGGTACTGCACGTTCACGGCGGCGGTTGTCATTCCGAACAGCACCAAAGTTGTTGTCATACGGAAGACACTACGCCGGATTGCGTTACCGCTGCGGAGGACGAAAATTGTCCGTTTTGCGAATTTCTTCATCTGACGGTTCCGCTCTTTGCTCTGCCGGCACAGATTGACCTTTCGGCTGCTCCGGCTTTCGAGCCGCCTTACGCCGTCCTCATTGCACCGGTTGCTGCGCCAACCGGTCTGCCGCCGAGCCGCGCTCCGCCGTCTGTCTGATACGCTCATTTTCGGTATCGTATTCAGAACTGCGCCATATCAGGGCATCTGCACGTCTATAAACAGTTGTTTGTGAAAGTGCGTACATTGCGTCCCTTTGCGGCTGCGGCTCTGATAACATTCTTTCATTTCCATTAACAAAAAGACCCGGCGTATGCCGTTGTCTTACGGAGACTTGTCGCTATGAAAAATCATTTGCAACGAAGAGCGTTCACACTCGTCGAACTGTTGGTCGTCATCGCTATCATCGGGATTTTGATTGCGCTGCTGCTTCCAGGCGTTCAGGCGGCGCGCGAGGCTTCACGGCGGATGTCGTGCGCCAACAATATGAAACAGTGGGCACTCGCTGCCCATAACTATCACAGTGCGCATAATTGCTTCCCCGGTCTGGGAGAGAACGGCATAGGAACCTATTCCATTCAGGCACGTTTGCTGCCCTTTATTGAGCAGCCCGCATTAGCCTCGCTGATAGATTTCTCCCAACCTTTACAAATCGGCTCAAAAGGAAAGTATTACATTGACGAATCGCTCGTTGATGTCATTAGGACCCAGGCAAATCTGTTCCGGTGTCCAAGCGACGGAACGGATAATTTGTATAAGGTTTGTCAGGTTGGGAATATAACCGGACCGGACGCTTTTGCACGAGGCACAAACTATGTGTTTTCAACCGGTTCCGGCGTTGGTACAAACTACGATGTCCGCTATCCGACAGACGGTTTGTTCTTTTACAAATCGGACAGTGATGACAATCGCGGCATTGCAGCCGTTACCGACGGAACGTCGAACACGATGTTCATTTCGGAATGTAAACTCGGCGATAACGCAGCGAGTCCGGCGGCGGGAGATTTTCCTCAAATGCGCCGAACTGCGGCATTGGCTTCGATAACCTCGCCGAATCCCTCCGCTGACGGAATTCCGGGAGCCGTGTTTAAGACTCCGTACGAGTCTCTCATTCTCGGCGACCCTAATGCCGGTTCCTTTGCCGACCTCAAGAATATCATTGATACCGAGCCGCTGGTTTCGTGGAATACAGACAGAGGCGGGTCGTGGATTTGGGGTGCGCCCCTCTATTCGTCGTATAACGCTTACTATCCGCCCAACCATACACTTCCCGACATTCATTTTCACGGTGTCGGATTTTATGGGGCGAGGAGCAATCATCCCGGCGGTGTGAACGCCGGCTTTGCGGACGGAAGCGTTCGTTTTCAAAGCAACACCGTCAATCTGGATATTTGGAGAGCCGGTGCAACGATTAGCGGCGGAGAAGTTGCGAATCCGTAATGACACTCCCGCCAGCAATAACTTTTACTCTAACTTAACATTGATAACTAACCTCCTAACAGAAAGGAAAAAATGATGCGCAAACTACAATTACTCCGCTGCCTTGTTTTCACCGCAGTCGCCGCCGTCTGTTTGACTGCGGCATCGGCACGGGAACCGCCGGATAGACCGGGGCTTCTCATTCTCGCCCACGGGTCTCCCCGTGCCGCTTGGAACGAATCGGTCAAGCAACTGACCGAAAAGGTTACGGCACTGAATGAAACGAAAAAAACGTTTCACGCCGTTACCGCCGCTTTTCTGGAATTTGCCAAACCGGACGCTGCCGCCGGTGCCGCAACGCTGGAAAAAGCGGGCTGCAACCAGATTATTGTTGTTCCTGTTTTTACCTGTCCCGGTTCGCATACGCACTTCGATGTGCCGGCAGTTTTGGGACTTTACTCTTCACCGAGTACCCGCGAGATGATGAAGGAAGAAAATCTTCGTCCTGCCGAAACACACGTTCCTGTAACAATAACGCAGACAATAGATGAAGGCGATTTGCTTGACCGTTATGTTCGGGACGAAATCGCCTCTCTTTCGGTGAATCCGGAAGAGGAAGCCGTTTTGCTGATAGCGCACGGCGACGAAGGACATACGGGTTTAATCGAACCGGTGATGCGGCGGCTCCTGACGGGGGTGTGCGGCAGCACAAAGATTGCACGGGGGAATTGGGCTTTCTGCGGAGTCGGACAGACGTACAAGCAGAATGTTGTACCGGTGATACAGAAACTAGCGGAGAGCAAGAAGCGGGTTTTGGTTGTCGGTTTGTATCTTGCGTTGTCGGCAAAGTCGATAGACAGCCGGTCGGCAGCGGCAGGAGAACCACAACCTCATTCCCACGACCATAATCATTCGCACGGCGGCGAAGCCCATACGCACGCCCCGGAAAAGCCGGCTGCTGAACAAAAAAATCCGTTAGACGGACTTGATGTACGGTTTTCGGAAAGAGGCATTATCACTCATCCTGAAATGCCGGACTGGATACTGCAATGCGCCGCAGAAGCATTGTGATTGACGAACACCGCAACGGCAAAGATATCCTCTGCCGTTAACCTACCTTTAGAATATGGAGATTTACACATGACAAGAAATACTTGTTACAAAAGAGCGTTCACGCTCGTCGAACTTTTGGTGGTCATTGCGATCATCGGCATTCTCATTGCGCTGCTGCTTCCAGCCGTTCAGGCGGCAAGGGAAGCAGCACGCCGGATGCAGTGTACAAACAACCTGAAACAGTTGACACTGGCACTGCATAACTATCACGACGCTCACCGTACCCTGCCGAATCTCGGCGGTGTAACAGTCAAAGATACCGACGGGAAAGATGTCAGTCCGCTCCGGTACTCTGCGGTCGAACTGACGTACTCCGTACAGGCTCGGCTCCTGCCGTTCATCGAGGCGGCAGCAGTCTATAATCAAATTAACCTTGATAAACTGCTCTTTGAAAAAGAAGAGGAGAACGGCGAAGTTCACAGTCACCTGAACCACGATTATCTGGAACTCGTGGTGACTGAGTTGCCGTTTCTTAAATGTCCAAGCGATAGTGCGCCGCACCGCTTTGCGATGCACGCTCACGATGACGACCACGGAGACCATATTGATGAAGCCGCCGGCGGCAATTATGTCGTCTGTACGGGCAGCGGAACCGGTACAAATTACGATGTCCGTTTTGCAACGGATGGCGTATTTAACTACAAAGAAACTATCGGCTTGGAAGGTTTAGCGGACGGTACGAGCAACACGATGGTTTTTTCGGAAACTCTTGTGGGTTCTTCCGCCGGCGAATTGAGCGGTTCGTGGCGAGGCATTTTAAGCCGAAAGAATGTTCAGCGTTATCTCGGCGAATTTGATGATGACGGTCCGTCGGATGGCGACACGGAAGCCGGTTTTGGGGCGCTTTCTCCCAACCCTGATATGGCAGCGGACTTTGATACCGAACCCGATGAATGGCTGGGTTCACGGGCAAACTGCTGGATGGTCGGGCGGGCTTGCGACACGTCGTACAATGCGTATATGCTGCCCAACAGTCCGTATCCTGATATTCAGGCGGGCGGCATCGGCATTTTGTCTGCACGCAGCGACCATCCCGGCGGAGTTAACGCCGCTTTCGGCGACGGCAGTGTTCATTTTATGAACAATGCTCTTTCGCCGGACGTTTGGCGGGCTTTTGCCACAAAGAACGGCAGCGAAAGCGTTGCACTGCCGTAACGATAAACGGGACTTCCAGAGAGCGGCGGGGGCGTTTTTACACACGTCCCGCCGTTTTGGGTCATTGTAATACTTAACCGGTTATATCTGGTTATCTTACCTTGGTATGTTCTCCAACAGTGGTATCGTTGCGATTGACAGTGTATAATGAAGTTACATTGACATATTTATTTTAGTATGAAAAAAAGTATTCTTTCAATCATTGCGTGTCTTTGCATTCTTGTTCCGGTACAGGGACAAGGACAACGTGCACAAGTCCCCGACAAGTTGCCCCCTGAGTTATTCCCTGAATACAATTGTAAGACCATTCAATTCGGAGATACTTCGGGCGAACAAATACCGATATTGGGCTGGCACGGGCTTCCGGGACTGAGTAAATACTCAACGGCAGCACATTACAGGGAAATGGCAGACGCAGGTTTCACGATAAATATGCCTCACGAGTTATGCCATGTAGATTCGGCAATATTATCTACGCCGCCCGAAAAATATTTTGCCTTATTGGATCTGGCACAGGCAACGGGGATGAAAATATTTGTCGGCGGCGGTGTAATGGACTTCTTTTCGCCGGACGAGATAAAGCGGCTTGTTGCCCATCCCGCACTTGCCGGTTATTCGTTGAGAGACGAGCCTGCATTAAATGATTTTGCCGCTTTGGGCGCTACTGTGCGGAAAATACAAGCCATCGACAATACACATCCCTGTTACATTAATATGTTCCCTGCCAATGCAAAAGACAGACAGTTGGGAACAAACGGCTATCAGGAATACGTCCTGAACTATATCAGGGAAATACCTGTTCCGTTTCTCTCCTTCGACCACTATCCCATTATATTTGATAAAGCAACCGGACAGCGTCGCATACTGCCCAAATTTTACGAAAACCTTGAAATCATTTCCGGTGAGAGTAAGAAAATCGGTAAACCTTTCTGGGCGTTCGCACTTTCCACCGCGCATGGCGATTATCCTGTTCCTGCGCTGGCCGACCTCCGTTTGCAGGTATATAGCGACCTGGCTTATGGAGCGCAATGTATCCAGTATTTTACCTGGTTCGACCCCTGGGGTGAAACGCCCGACGACGATGCACCCATAAGAATTGACGGAACAAAATCGAACTCATACTATACGGTACAGGCAATGAACAGGGAAATTATCGCCTTGTCGAAAGTCTTCCTGAACAGCCGGACGGTTTGGACGGCACATACCGGAACAATTCCACGAGGCTGTACCGAACTGGATAAATCAAAACTTCCTCCGGTTATTCAATCACTTGAAATATCCGAGCCGGGAGCGTTAGTGTCCTTGCTCGAAAAAGGCTCCGACCGCTTTCTGGTGATTGTCAATCACGACATCAACCAGGAGATCACTGTTAATGTGACAGGTCGTAGCGGGTTGCGCATGGTAAACAAAGACGGCGACATCGTTCCAGTCGTGGCGAAACAAACCCTCACTCCCGGTGATGCAATGATTCTTTTTTGGAAAAAATAAACACAGAGAAAGAATCAGGAAATTACTAATTAAAAAGTATGAGAAAAAAGTATTTTTTGTTGATTTTGATTTTTCCGCTATTGTTTTCCGGTTTTGCGAAACAAGGGAGTGCGGATGGAGATGCGGATATGCCGCAATCGTTTATCAATCCTCCCTCTTCGGCTCATCCCGGCGCATTTTGGTGCTGGCTGAACGGGAATATGACAAAAGAACGGATTACCCGCAATCTGGAAGCATTGAGTGCCAAAGGCATTATGCGTGCGGAAATCTGGGATGTGGCGGCGATGCATAATCCCGGAATGATTCCGGCAGGAGGTTCTTTTATGGGAGACGAATCCGTATCGCTCATCAAACACGCTCTTTCGGAAGGGAAAAGACTGGGAATGCGCATCGGTATTATCGCCTCCAGCGGAGGGAATGCAGGCGGTTCGTGGGTTACGCCCGATTGGGCTACAAAGACCTTGTGTTTTTCCGAATATCAGGTTGACGGAGGCAAAAAGGTTTCCGTCAAACTGCCCTTTCCCAAACTGCCTGTGCGCTGTCCCAAAAAAGATGACGGTACGCCTGTTTTTTATAAGGAAGCAGCCGTGCTTGCCGTTCCCTACAAAGAAGACAAGACGCTTGATAACTCCAGCCAAGTCATCGACCTGACGGCTCATTTTTCCGATGGACAACTGGATTGGGACGCACCCGAAGGCAAATGGAGCATACTGCGGTTTATTTGTTCCAACACAGGGCAGACGCTTATTGTGCCGTCGCCGAAATCCAGCGGACTGTTTATCGACTTTTTAGACCCCGAAGCAACCAAACGGCACCTGCAATACTTTATGGACCGTCTGGGTATCACACCTGATAATGCTGCCGATTCGGGCTTGGCTTATTTCGAGTTTGACAGTATGGAATTGAGCGGCGGAACTCCCTGGACAGACGCTATGCCGTCTATTTTCAAGAAAAAACAAGGCTATCCGCTTGAAAAATATTTGCCGGTATTAGCAGGGTGGAAAATGAAAGATGAAGGCGAGCGGTTTTTGTACGATTTCCGAAAAACGGCAAGCGACCAGTTCATTTTCAGCCATTACGCCGCAGGAACGGAATTTTTGAAAACATATCACGCCGACCTTGTCGCCGAAGCCGGCGGACCGGGACCTCCGATAGCGAATTGTCCGATGGATGCACTGAAAGCACTTGGAAATGTGTCTATTCCCCGCGGCGAGTTCTGGATTAAACACCGGAATATGTTTTTAGTTAAGGAAATATCAAGTGCTGCGCATATTTACGGTAAAAAAATGGTCGATGCTGAATCGTTTACCACGTGGCGGAGATGGAAAGACTCGCCCTACGAAATCAAAAAATATGTTGACCGCGCTTATTGCGAAGGACTGAACATGGTAACATTTCATACCTCTGCCAATACAGCCCCCGAAGACGGTTTGCCGGGACGTACCTATCACGCCGGATACGATATGAATCAGGGTACGACCTGGTGGGAGAAATCCAAGCCTTTTATGGATTATCTTTCGCGATGCAACTACCTGCTTCAACAGGGATTGTTTGCAGCCGATGTATGTTATTATTACGGCGATCAGGCGCCCAATTTCTTTCCGCTGTATCACAGTGTTCCCGAAAAACCGCGATTAAAAGGGTTAAGCGGAGGATACGATTACGATGCAGTCAATACAGATGTGATACTCAACCGTATGTCGGTGAAAGACGGAAGAATCGTGCTTCCCGACGGTATGAGTTATACGGTGATGCTTTTGCCCGAAACGGAACAAATGCCGCTGGAAGTGCTGCAAAAAATCGAAGTGCTGGTATCGGCAGGGGCAACGGTTATCGGAAGAAAACCAACGCAACTGCCCGGACTGAATTACAGTGAGGAAGATAAAAAACGGTTTCACACGTTGACCGGCAAGTTATGGGGTAAGATTGACGGAAAAACAATCACGGAAAACGTTTACGGGACGGGGAAAATCATCAGCGGACTAACGGCGGATGAAGTTCTACAAAAAAACGGACGGGGCAGAGATTTTGTCTTTGCCGGTACGCCTGCGCTTGATTACATTCACCGGACAACTCCAATGGGCGATGTTTATTTTATCCGCAATGAATCCGACCGGTGGGCGAAAGGAGAAACTCATTTTCGTGTCAGCGGTAAATATCCTGAATTATGGGATCCGGCAACCGGCAGCCGGACGCGGGTTGCAGAGTACAAAGCAGGAGGCAAGAGTACGAGTTTTACCGTTGAACTTCCTCCGCACGGTTCTGTATTTGTGGTATTCAACAATCAGAAACAGGATTTGCCGGCGTTTGAAAATATCACCCAAGAAAATATCGCCGGAGTGGTAGTGCAGGAACTGACAGGTTTATGGGACGTA
>JAITOZ010000002.1 GCA_031289675.1 Planctomycetaceae bacterium | reverse complement strand
CCCCTTATTTGTAAATTAAGGGAATAAGGGTAAGAGTTTGGAGACGCATTACTATTAAGGGGGCGGAAAAGGAAAATAAGGGTGTGGCGAGTGGTTAGTGACTAGTAATGCGGGGAAATCAGGAAGCGAAAACTAGTCACTCGTCACTAGACACCAGCATCCGATAAATTTTTATGCACCTGCCCCCCCCACTTCCCACTAACAATAGGGCTTGACAATATCCGAATATAGTGTATTATTATTGTAGAACAGCAAAAGCAAGCATTTTTAGTAAATTGAGGGGCAAATTCCTATCGGTTGAGACTTGCTTCCCACTTCCCACTAACAATAGGGCTTGACAAATATCCGAATATAGTGTATTATTATCGTAGAACAGTAAAAGCAAGCATTTTTTAGTAAATTAACGTGTTCATCAAGATTGATTTTAGTTTATCGCAGCCGATTTTTGAGCAGGTTGCCTCACAGATTAAATTTGCCATCGCCGCCGGAACCGTTCAGGCAAATGAAATGATTCCATCGGTGCGTGAACTTTCCCGGCAACTGACAATCAACCCGAACACCGTTGCCAGAGCGTACCGGCTCTTGCACGATGAAGGTTTCCTTTCGGTGCGGCGCGGAATGGGACTTGCCGTTGCCGAAGGTGCTGAAGAAATTTGCAAAAAAGAACGCAAAGCATTTTTCGAGAAGAAATTTCAATCCTTCCTCGATGAAGCCGAACGGAGCCGGGTGAGCATTGAGGAACTCGATGAAATTATTTCCAGTTACAAACAATAACACTTTACAAACAGCAACTCAAATGTCCGACAATAATTCTAACAGCATCACGCCTAACGGCATCGTCTTGGAATTAAAGAACGTAACGAAATCTTTCGGCAAGAATCTTGCCCTCGACAACATTTCGTACCAGGTACGCAGCGGCAGCGTCTTTGCTTTACTCGGTGAAAACGGGGCGGGCAAGACGACAACGATACGGATTCTGCTCGGTCTTTGCGAACCGGAGAGCGGTTCAAGTACCGTACTGGGTCTCGACAGCCGTACGAACGACCTGAAAATCCGGCAGTCCGTCGGTTACGTGCCGGAGCAGCCGATTTTGTACGATTGGATGACTGTCGATGAAATCGGCAGGTTCACGGCGGCATTTTATCCGCCGGAATTTATGAACCGTTACGGAAAAATGGCAGAGGCATACGGTTTGCATCGCAATGCCAAAATCAAATCCCTGTCGAAGGGGATGCGGGCAAAAGTTTCGCTGGCTTTGGCATTGGCACACGACCCGGAGTTGCTGATACTTGACGAGCCGACATCGGGACTCGATGCGCTGGTGCGGCGCGAGTTTTTAGAGAGTATGGTTGACCGCGCTGCAACGGGACGGACGGTGTTTTTGTCATCGCATCAGATTGCCGAAGTGGAACGTGTTGCCGACACGGTGGCGATTATGAAGAAGTCGCAACTGCTGCTCGTTACACCGATGGAAGAACTGAAAAAGACGGCGCACTTAATTACTGTTACGTTAAAAGAGGAGACTCCTTTTGACGTGCCGCTCAAGACGGTGATTGAAGAGCGGACGGACGGCAGGGAACGCCGTTTTCTCGGACATCATCTTCATCAGGATGCTCAACAGACGCTTAAAGAACATCAAAACGTTGCCAAGTTTGAAATCCGCACGCCGTCGCTCGAAGAAATTTTCATCAGTTATATGGGGAAATAGAAAAACCGTTGTATCGGGGGGCTTACATCCCCCGCCCGTTACTCACCACTCGCTGCAATTTACTTTACGATGACACCTTTTATTGCCCTTTATCACAAAGAGAGACGGGAACACGGTTGGTCGCTGCTCACCGTATTTCTGACGCTCTGTATCCTTCTCATCAGTTCATATGGTCCGCTGGAAATCCCGCGTCTCTCATTTGCGCTGATATGGACGCTCTACATTACCGCAACGGCAGCGATGTCTTACGCCAAAGAAGACGAAGAGAAAACGGCAATGTTTTTACGGATGCTGCCTATCAGCGGGAATACACTGCTTTGCGCCAAACTGGCGTGGCTCGGTACTGCCGCTGCCTGCCTGACGGTGCCGTTTGGAATGATGTTTGGAGTGATGTTTTATCAAAACGGCAACATAGACATTTGGTATTCTCCTGTTTTGGCATTATTATTCCTGCTTCCGTGGTCATTATTCTGGACGACCCGGATTTCCAACAAACTGCTCGCTTTTAGTGCCGCTATTGCCTGCGGCTGCGGAGTTCCTGCATTGACAAGGCTGCTGTCCACGACAGTGATGATGGTGATGATGGGGATATTCGACTTCGAGTCGGACCTGGATTACATTTTGACATCATTCCTCTCTGTTATTGACACAGGTATTTTGCTCTGGGTCGGTGCGGTCGGCTTGCGCCGTGCTGCCCGATATTATCAGTTACCGGAACAGATTCCAAGCAGCATTTTTCGGATGAACCGCAATACCGGCAATGCGGATTGGCTGGTGCGGTGTTTTCCGCAGGGACGCTGGAGTCCGTTCACCGCAATGCTCTGGCAGTCTATCACGCAATCGAAAGATATTTTAACCTTCGGATTACTATGCGGTATTCTCTTTTGCGGCTGGGAAATCCTGTTAGGACAGTTTTTCATCGCCCCTTTAACAACCGGCACCGTCTTTCATAATTATTTCAACAATGTGCTTCGAACGGGCTCTTTTTTGATGTTTCTTTTTTTGATTATGTCGGCACTCGGTTTTGTTTCCGTTATTTTTTCGAGAGACCAGGAGGGACAGCGGTATCGGCTTTTTATCCAGCGGGGAATATCACACCGTCTGGTTTGGCAGAGCCGGATTCTACCCTTTGCTGCCGTTTATCTTTTTCCGCTGCCGTTTTATATCCATTATTGGAACACTTTGATACAGCCGTCTGCTGCCGATGACGTGTCTGCCCCAAAAACTGCTGTTATTCTGGTCGTTGTTCTGGTCTATTTACTGCCGTTCGCTATCGGTTCGTTCTTTTCAATACTTTGCAAAACAGTTTTGATGAGTGCGGCTTTAACGTTCGGTACTTTTTTGGTTATTTTCTGTACCGTATTCGGTAATGCCGTCAACAGTTACGGTTATCACGTCGGGCTTGAAAATACGCTTATACCGGGCAGTATTATCCTGCTCGGTTTTTTGCTCGCATCCCGATTGGTAGTTGCCGGCTGGCTCACAACTCACCGCTAATCACAAACTTACAATGACACAAATTATTACGCTATTCAAAAAAGAATACCGGCAACAAGGTCCGCTGGCAGCGGCGATGATTTTCCTTTGCATCCTGATGCAATTCGGCGGTACGCTGCTCTTTCAGGTGCCGCTCATCTACGGCAGTGTTACACCTGCCGCACCGAATCCTTACGCCGTCGCTCTTTTTGTAACAGCCCTCTTTGCAGGGGCGGCAGCGGCGGCTTCGTTTTCCATCGAACACGAGGATAAAACTTTCGCCTTTCTCCGAAATCTGCCCGTTACCCCTCTAACAGTGATGCTCGGCAAAACCGTGTGGCTCGCTGCCGCAACGCTTGCCGTTCTCCTGTGCCTGTTTATGACGGCAGGTCTTTTGGAGATGGGAGCGTTCGCTGACATCAATACGGGCATTAGTTTGCAAGAGTCGTGGAGTCTTTTCGGCGTTGCCGTTATTGAAGCGTTCGTTTGGGGACTATTCTGGTCGCCCCGCTGCCGAAGTCAGGTTTCCGCTGTACTAATAACGTATTTTACGGCATCGGCATCCAGTTTCTTCGCCGCTCAATGGTATATGGGAACGGATATAAGCGATGCCTATTGTCAGGCTGCTCCGCTTCGGCTCGGTATTGCCGCTCTTGTCAGTGTTTTTACCGTGCGGGGAATGTTACAGTGGTTCAGGACGGCAGCGCACAGGCAGAATCAAATTAACGTAACAGAAAAACAGAACCGGTTATTTTCACGCCATCCGAAAAAAATCCGCTCCCCTTTTTCGGCACTGTTACATCAATCGGTGCGGCAGTCGTCCGCCTTGTTCCTCGCCGGAATTATTCTTGCTCCGCCGATATTCTTTTTTTTCCTCACTGCCGTCAGTCCAGATACGTCGGCTGATGTCCTTTGTGATGAAGTCCTTCGTGATTATGCCCGGGCGAATTTTTTTATAACACCTATTGTCATCGGAAGTGCTTTGTTTTACATTCTGTACTGCGGCAGTATTTTCGCCGCAGACCAGCGAAACGATTCTTTCCGTTTTTTGAGCCGATGCGGTATATCCGCAAGGCAAATTTGGTTCAGCCGCATTTTAACATTCTCTCCCGTTCTTTTGTTCGGCTTTGCGTGGCTTTTTGCCGCTTTCGTCTTTATCGTTTTCATTTTATTGCGTGAGGTACTCGGTCTCAGAGCGTCTTTGGCACACCCTGATATATTTTATCTCTACGCCGGCGGTCTTCTCTCTGCTGCGTACTTGATTCCGTTTTCGGTCGGGGCATTTTTATCGGTTTCCTGCCGGCATCCCGTCGTTTCCGTTGCGCTGACCGGTGCGGTGAGTCTGCTTATTGTCGTTTGGATGTGTCTGCTGGGAGGAATTTTCGGTTTTAATCCGTTTTGGACAACCGTACCGCTTTGCATTGCTTTCCTTGCTGCCTCCCGGATACGGACGGTCTATTGGCTTCGGGAAGAGCGGACGTTCAAGAGCCGCTTAAAGCCGCTCATTCCCGTTTTTGTAACGATGATTGCCGTTCTTTCGGCAGTGCCGTTCGTGCGGATTTATTCGATTTCTTACATACCGTTTGAAAGAGCGGAAGCATTGCTTGACCGAACAACAATCGCAGAACGGCTGAATCCGGCAGACCGAAAGGCACTGTTTCAATCGGTTTTTGCACGTTTGTCTCAGCCGATGACCGGTGATGATGTCCAGGATGCGGGAGTCTATTGGTTTTTGAATGATGTCCGTTCGTATCTGGGTGCGCGACGAACAACCGTTCCGCACTACGCATTGTTACCAAAATTAGAGCAATGCAAAATTGACCTTCAAAGTTACGAAAAAATTGTCGAATCGCAGCCTCTTTTCGAGGTATGGCTTCTCAACAACTATGAGGTGAAATACCGTTTTATCAATCATCCTTCATTTACTGTGCAGGAGCGGATGAATACACCGTACTGCCAGACTTTTGCCCGTTTTTTGCCTTGGGAAAAAACGCGGTTGCTGCGGCGGTTTAATGCAAAACTCGCCGCATCTATCCTGACACTGAACTCCCGCGGCGGAAACTGGTATGCGCATCGTTCTGATGACTACGTTGAATATGAAATGGCGGAACTCCGCTCTTTTCAATACCGCATATTCGATATGTTGCCTTGGGAGTGGGGTGATGGAAGCAATCCGGGATATTTCTTGCACCAAATACGTTTCCAGCGTTTGATGTTGGTTCGCCTTGCACTGGAATGTTGGTATTTAGAGCATAATAATACGCTGCCGGAGTCGCTTGACGAACTGACCGGCACATATCTGAAAAAGATTCCGACCGACCCGCAGACGGGAGCCGTTATGCTCTACGAGCCGCACTTTGACCGGAAGGTGATTGAAGAGAATAGGGCAAAAAGAAATTGGCATAAACGCGAAGGCTTGGCGCACGTCGGTTTCGGTTCCGGTGCCAAACCCCATATACAACAGGATCTTGATTTTCTGCCGGAGTACGAAGAGTTGACCGCTCGTTAGAGAGAGCGGGGAGAATGGAGTGCGAATTCTCCATTCTCCATTTCTTTGACGGAACGTCATTCAGAGGGTACAATATGGAGCCGGTTTCGGTCTCTCTCTCAATTACTACCGCAATAATTACTGCATTACTACGGCAATGAAAATCGGTCTCGTTGGATACAAAGGTTCAGGAAAAAGTACGCTGTTTCATTGGCTGACCGGTACGGTTCCCGACCCGGCTCAGGCACACTCCTTGCAGTCCGCAACGGCAGCAATTCCAGAGCCGCGGTTTACACAACTCATCGAAATCTATCATCCGAAAAAAATAACGTACGCCGGTATCGAAATCGTTGACACTCCCGGTTTGGCAAGAGACCAGCAAGGTAATCCGGCACGGCTTGCCCAACTGCGTGAAACCGATGCCCTCGTTTGGGTTGTTCCTGTTTTTGACGGCAATGACCCCGTCAAAGAAATCGCCGCATTTAATGATGATGCCGTTATCGCCGACCTCGAAATCGTTCTCAACCGCATCGAAAAAGTGACGGAACAAAATAAACGTCCCGTTCCGAAAACGCAGCACGAAATCTATGAATTCGAGTTGGAAACGCTGGAAATACTCCGCGAAGGTCTCGAATCAGGAAAGCCCGTCGCCGAAGGAAATCTTTCGCCGGAACAACAGCGTGTTGTACGCGGTTTCCGTTTGTTAAGCGGCAAACCCCGAATGATTATCGTCAACACGGCTGACGATGAAACAGATTTGCAGGGCGTTGCAAAATCCTGCGGCGAACAAGACGTACCGGTCATTGCGGTGAGTGCTGGTCTCGAATTGGAATTGGAAAAAATGTCTGCCGAAGAAAAGGCGGCGTTCCTTGATGAAATGCAGTTGCCGTCAACCGACCGGGGCTTCGTGTTAAAAACGATTTTGGATGCGTCGGGACAAATGACGTTTTTAACAGCGGGCGAAAAAGAATTGCGGACTTGGCTCGTTGCGAAAGGCGGGACAGCAGTGGATGCGGCGGCAGCCATTCATACGGATATGGCGAAGGGTTTTATCCGTGCCGAAGTGATGCGTGCGGAAGATTTAATTCGTCTCGGCAGCGAGCGGGCGGTCAAAGCCGAAAATCTTGTCCGCCGCGAACCCAAAGATTACACCGTCCGGGACGGTGATATGTTTTTGTTTCATTTTAGTTAGTGTTTTATGTTACAACAATTTACGGCATTTATTGAAAAAGACACAGAAAGCGGAATGTATATCGGTACAGTACCGAACCTTACCGGTGCGCATACATTTGCCGAAAACCTTGACGAACTCCAAGCCAAACTCGCCGAAGTCATTAGCCTTTGTCTTGAAGAAATGGGACAGGAGGAAATTGCCGCATTGCCGGTGTTTGCCGGCGTTGCGCAATTTGAGGTAGCGGTATGAGTCAATTAAAATTGATAACAGCCTCCCGCTTTGAACGCTTGCTTTTGGTTCTCGGCTTTGCGAAAGTCCGGCAAAAGGGGAGTCATCGATTTTATCGGCATCCAGACGGCAGAACGACTACGATACCCCACCACTCGGCGAAGGATTTACCTCGTCCCCTTTTGAGAACAATTTTGAGAGAAATACGTTTGAGCCTTGACGAATATAACGCTCTTGTCAAGGACTAAAAACAACCCCCATATGCCGATCCGTTTTTTTTGCAACACTTGCCGGCAGTTATTGAAAATCGGACATTCGCAGTCCGGTACGCTGATTGTCTGCCCTAAATGCAAAGATAACATCGGCGTTCCATTCCAATCTCATCCGCAGGCAGAGGCTTTGTATCAGTTTATTAAGCGAAAAAAGACCGAATGGGAATTTGCCGAGACGACAAAAAAACAACCGCTGCTTCTCCACCGCGCCCGGCGGTCGGCAGCAGGAACAACACCGTCTTACGAAAATCTTGACTTGTATCTCAAAGATGCGATTCGAGCAACACAAGACAAATCGGGAAATGTTCCCGCACCGTCCGTTTCGTTGACACTCGAAGAATCAACCGAACGCTGGATGGACGAGTTTTGGAAAGATAATACGTGGAAGCCGGAACAGCCTCTCGTTGTCGGAGGAAAAACGGCTGCCAAAGAGTCAAAGCCGGTCTCCGCAGCAACACCCTCTGCTAAAGCCGATAGACCGGCGGAACATTCCCCGCTGCCGGAGCAGGCGATACTTCCTGCCCAGGCACTGCTTGACGAAGAAGATGCCGCCGTAATGATTGTTCGGCAGCGTCTGCAAATCAAGTCGCTCAAAATCCTTGCGGCAACGGCGTTCGTCATCGGTTTGTCGCTCGGCTTATGTCTGCCCGTCCTCATCACTAAAAGGGAACACTTCAACGTGCCGGGGGCGAATTTGCCAGCGGGCGGTAATGTATTAAACGGAACGCTGCACTACAAAAACGCCAACGGCGACAAACAGCCGGATACGGGTGCCGCCGTATTTTTTATTCCTGCCGATGCCAAGCCGCTCGTTCCGATAAGCACGAAAGGGCTGCTCCCCGGCGAGAAGATGAACGATGAGAGCGTCCGGTCAATCGAAGAACTCGGCGGTAAATGTTTTCAATGTAATGCCGCCGGTGCGTACGTTTTTGAGTACAAGGCAAATAAGAGGTATTATGTCTTGTTTGTTTCGGCACATTCCGAGCGGACGGGAAGTGTCCCGCCGGATGCCGAAAGAAAATTACGGAAATTCTTCTCCAATCCGTCCGAACTGCTCGGCAATTACAATTTTCTGTTAGAGGAGTACGATTGGCAGGAGGGCAAATACATTTTTCCGTTAACCTTGTAGGTTTTTACCGTTTGTAGAAGTAAAAAAGGTTATGATTATAATGACAGAACCGGTATGCCGACAACTTTGACGGCAGCAGGACGGAAACAAAATCCTAAACTGCTGCCGTTCGTTTCGGCAATTCCGGCATCAGTCGAAATCGCACCGGACGTAAAGCCGACCATAAAACAGAGCGGCGGGAGCGGAAATAAAAACAGCAACGGTTCCCGGTATGCAACAGGTGCTGCATCGAGTAAGAGAAAGCGGGGGACATTGAGGCAAATCCAGTGCGGCGGTTCATTATTATGCGGTGTTGTCAATAATTCTGTCGATTTTTACCGCCGGAATTACCGATAACATATAGACAGCGATGGCTGTTCTGATTAAAAATGCGTCCTTTTCTCTGGTTCATTTTAATACTGTCCTTCTCCGTAGGAATGTGCTGCGCCTTTGCCGTAAGGAACTATTACTTCGAGGCAAAAGTGCGTCCTGCCGCCGAAATAAAAGAGACCATCAGAATCATCGTTGCGAAAACGGACATTCCTGCCGGCAGTACCATCGCTGCCGATGCTGTCGAGTTTCAGGACGTTTCCGTGCCGGAATTGCCTAAGGAATTCATCACGGACTTCGCAAAGGTCTATCGCCGTATTCCAGCCTATCCGATTCCTGCTGGTTGTCCGGTTTGCGAAGATTTACTTATTCCGTTAGATGTTACAGATAATCAGCAGGTGACGTTCACTCCCGCCGGCAGTCAATTTATTACGCTGCAAGTTGACCAAATCCGATACGGACATACGGAGCCGCTGCAAAATTTGCCGCTTGCCTCCGTTTTGCAGCCCGGCGAGCAGATTGACATCCGTATCGTACCGAAACAGGAATCGCAGGGCAAACTTGCCGAATTGAAAAGTAAAGTTCTCCATTCGCATCAAAAACCGCAGGATTTACGGAACGAAGGCGAACTCGTTTTGGAAAACGTGCCGGTTCATAAGGTATCTTCTGCTTCCGCTCGTACAAGGCAGGGCAATTCGGTCGAATTGCTGCTAGAGAAAAAAGACATTGACGCTCTGACGGCGGCTTCCCGTAAGGGGTTGATACGTATTGTTCTCGGTTATCAGCCTGCGGCGGATGTCGCGAGGAGAAATAATGTTGCGGGGGAAAATAAGGCAGTGCCGGTAGAGACGGAAACGGCAGAAGTATCTTCTGCTACAAAAAAGGAAGAACCGGCGGAATCGGCACCGGAGCCGCTGCCGAAGACAGCACCGGAACCCAAAGACATTACGGACATAGAGAAGGCACAGCCTTTGGCACTAATGATACAGCCGGCAGTTCCGGTGCCGGTATCGAAACCGGTTGAGAAAAAACCGGCAGATATGAACCTGCAACCCGTAATAAAGATACGCAACGAGATACCGGCGGATTTATTTCAAAGCGGGGACTCCGACCCTTTTATGCAGCCGCTGCACAATGTGCTGCAAAAATCGGCAGCGTATGACAGCGATGAGCCGAAACAGCGTTCAAAATCCGTTCTTCGTTTTCGTCCGCCGCAGTATCAGCCTGATGCGGTGCAGTCAATACCGCCGCCAGCGTTGCCGTTTCGCAATGAACCGGCAGATGACACACAGAAAACTCATTCGCCTTTTGAGATGAACTCCCGTTCAGTCTCATCAGAGCCGTAGCATTCGGCGATGCATATCACAGATTCACCGTCAACATTCCCAGCCGCCGCCGGATAGTTTCCAGATTCGGATTAATGTCCAGTGCCCGCTGGAAACACGCAACCGCCTGCTCCTTGTTGTTGAGTTGCAGATAAGCGTGTCCCATTCCGACTGCTGCTCCAAAATGATAGGGATTCAAGTCTAAAACGATTTCACTGTCGGCTATCGAATTCTCAAAATCTTTCAGCGCAAATAGGGCAATCGCCCGCTGATTGCGGGTCTCGATAAGGAACGGATGGGTGTCGAGCAGATTGTTTGCCGTCCGCAGTGCTTCGCCGTATTGCAGTTCGCCGATTTGCCGTAATATGGAATACAATCCCTGCCGCTGTTCTTCGCTGCCCTCACGTGTCCAAACCGATTTGATACTGCCTTCGGCAAGAAGCCGGACGCTGCGGTCAGAGTCTTTAAGCAATTTGCCGAGAGCGGTATTGGCTTGATATGTGCCGAGCAAGCCTAGAGCCAGTGCCGCAGCACGGCGAGTGTCAGTGTTTTCAGCACCTGTCAGGCAGAGCAGTGCCGCTTCGTTATAATATCGGGCGGTCAAGTCAACGAACTCGCGGGTTCGGTGATGATTCAGGTATGACCGGTAAAACGCTGTCAGACGCGGAATTTGTTTCTGATACATAGTGTTGTTCCTTTTTTTGTGAAAGAACGGTAATGCAGACAGAAACGATTATAACCGTTTTTTGTAAAAAAATACAGGAGACTCGCTAATTTTTAGGGTCTTGCTAGATAATTGCCTAAGAGGAAGGCAATTTTGAGGTTATTTAAGCCATTTTTTCAAAGGGGTCAATCGTTTTTTCGGCGGTCCATAATTGAAGCGGAACTCACATTCTTTGAGAAACAAATGAAACTTACTATGCGGAATTCCGTTGAACCTTCGCAGATGTTGGAATTCGGAGACATCAAGGGCATTGTACGACCTGAAATGGTCAGTGTAAATGATGCTGTCAGCCCGCCGGATTTTCCTGCGAATAATCGGTATCAAGGTGTTTTCTTTGACATCGGAAATCATTTGAGTGTAAACCTTGCCTTTGCGTTCGAGGCAGCCGAAAACGGCAACCTTTCCGGCAGCACCGCGACCGCGTTGTCCCTTTCGTACGCCGCCGAAATAAGACTTCGTCAACCTCGACTTCGCCGTTGAAAAAGGGCGACTCTATCTCTGTAAAATGGACAATCATTTTTCGCAAGTTATTGTAAAAAAGATTGGCAGAATTTCGATTAACACTGGCAATTTCTGCCGCCGTTCGGGCTGTTACGCCGGCAACAAAAAACGCCAGCAACTTTTGTGACTGCCCAAAAGAGAGACGAGAACCCTTGATTTTCATATCCTAAAGCATATTATACCCGCCTGTTCTAAGCAATTATCTATGCCAGCCCCCTTCATTTATTGTTTGTTAATTGTTAATTCATTTCAAAACGAAAACACCACGCATAATCGCACGGCAACTGTAATCCGTCCGGTATTGTTACGATAATTCCTTTACCATCGGCTTTGCGCCATTCCAGCGGCTTGTCATAACCCAGCAGGCGTACTTCGCTGCCGGCTCTCGGCGTTAGCGATTCAATCGTCAATTCCTTTTCGGGAAACTTGCTAACAAACGCATAGACCATTTTATTGTCCTTGCTGCGGGTGAACTTAATGTTTCCCTCTTTGCCGCCTTCCTTCCAAATTTCACAGTCGCGCGTCTCATAAATTCCCTTGCCGTTGACTTTTAACCAACGCCCGACATCCTCCAACTGTTCGACCGCCGCCGGATGAAATTTGCCCTTCGCATCGGGACCAATGCACACCATAAAACTGCCGCCCTTCGCAACGCAGTCAATCAGGTTGTTAATCACCCAGCCCGCCCCCTTGTAATTCTCCGCCTTCGGGTCGTATGCAAACTGTTTACCCAAAAGAGCAATCGCCATCCACGGCATTGCCGTCTGCCCTTTGCCGCCCGGTATGAATTGCTCCGGCTGATAATAATCGCCGTAATTGCCGATGCCCCGGCACCGCAGCATTACATCCGGCTGCAATTCACGCATCATTTTCACCGTCTGTTTCACTTCCTGCCAAATGTCTTTGCCGAGATATTCATCAAAGCAAATCATATCAATCTTGCCGTAGTTGGTGAGCAGTTCCCGAAGTTGTTCCCGATGCCGGACAACAAGCCGGTTTTTTTCCTCCTGCGTGAGATCGGGAGTCATATATCTGCCGGCGGCATTGAAAGAAGAATAACCGAATTCTTGCGGATACAGCACTGCTCTGGGGGTGAGGAGCGGATGAAAATGATAGCCGCGAAAATCGGCATCGTACCAGTCGATTTGTGAAAAATAGAGGTCGATTTTGATGCCGTTTTTATGTGCCGCATCGCAAAGTTCTTTCACAATGTCCCGCTTGAACGGCGTTTCCTCAATGCTGTACGCTAAATCGCAATTTTCGATAATCCGGTTGGCAGGGTTGAGCCAATTTGCCCGGCGTTTGACCCGCGTTTTCGTGTGCCACATCGAAAAGCCGTCGTGATGTTTTGTTGTGAAGGCGAATGCCTGCATTCCGCAGCGTTTGAAAAACTCCATCCATTCTTCGGCATCGAATTCGGTCGGATTGAAAGTTTTATAGAGTTCCTGATATTCCTGCCGCCGGGCAAAAGAATACTTCAAAAAGGGCCACGACGCTTCAACGTTCTGCATTGCATACGTTCCCCAATGGATACGGACGGAAAATTTAATGTCGCGGAACGCTTCGTAGGCTTCCGGCGAGGCGTGCCGGTAATCGGCATCGGGAACGTCTTCGATATAATACCGAACGTGCTTGTAATGCGTATCGTTCTGCGGCAGCCGGATAGTCTTTTCCCGTTCATCTTGGGCGAAGGCGCAGCCGGAGAGGACAATAACAGACAACAGGGCGGGGAGTAACTTCATCATCGTATTTAACGTTACAAAACGTCTCTCGCAGACAACCTCATTACATTGCAGCATCAAACGCCACGAATCGCAACCAATTTTGGTCGTTATTGCACACCGATGACCGCACCGAACTTGCACGCCCGGAAACATTCGCCGCACTTGATACATTTTTCCGGGTCAATCCGGTGCGGCATTTTGCGTTCCCCTGTAACCGCTCCGACCGGACATTTCTTTGCGCAAGCCGTACACCCCTTACACTTGTCCGGCAATATCTCCGGTTTTGCCAAACTCTTACACTGCCCCGCAAAACAACGCTTTTCAAAGATGTGGGCGTACAATTCGTCTTTGAAATTGCGTATCGTCGATAACACCGGATTCGGTGCCGTCTTCCCCAATGCACACAGCGAACCCTTTTGCACCGTTCGGGCAACCGAATCAAGCAAATCAAGCGTTTCCTGCGTTCCGTTCCCTCCGATAATATCATCAAGCAGCGCAAGCATCTGCTTCGTTCCTTCCCGGCAAAGGAGGCATTTTCCGCACGACTCATTTTGCGTGAACTGCATAAAGAACCGTGCCATCTGCACCATACACGTTCCCTTGTTCATCACCACCAAGCCGCCGGAACCGACCATCGCTCCGACCGTTTTAAGCGAGTCGAAATCCAACGGCAAATCAAGATGCTGTTCCGTCAAGCAGCCGCCCGACGGACCGCCGATTTGGACGGCTTTGAACTGGTCGTTGGAAATCTTACCGTGCTGGTCAATCACACCGCCGCCGATATCGAAGATAATTTTACGCAGCGTCGCTCCGAACGGTACTTCAATCAAACCGGTATTGACTACGTGACCGGTCAATGCGAAGGTTTTCGTTCCGGGCGAACCCTCCGTTCCGACTTCACGGTACTTGTCCGCTCCGTTGAGGATAATGAACGGTACGGCGGCAAGCGTTTCGACATTATTGATGACCGTTGGTTTGCCCCAAAGACCGCTTTGTGCAGGAAACGGCGGTTTCGGCTTCGGCATTCCGCGGTCGCCTTCGATAGAGGCAATAAGAGCCGTCTCTTCGCCGCAGACGAATGCCCCCGCGCCTTCCATCACGTGGATATGAAACGGCTTTCCCGTGCCGAAAAGACTATCGCCGAGAATGCCCAGTTTTTCGGCATCGGCAACGGCTTTTCGGACACGCTGCACTGCCAGCGGATATTCAAGCCGGACGTAAATATAACCGGCAGTCGCCCCGATTCCCTTGGCGGCAATCATCATTCCTTCGAGAACGCTGTGCGGATTGCCTTCCATTACGCTGCGGTCCATAAAGGCACCGGGGTCGCCCTCGTCAGCATTGCAGATGACGTACTTGGTATCGTTCTTTTCTTTCAGAGCGAACTTCCATTTTTTGCCGGTCGGAAAACCGCCGCCGCCGCGTCCGCGTAAACCGGAGGCTTCCATTTCGCCGCAGACGGCTTCGGGAGTCATATCCATCCAAGCCTTGCGGGCGGCTTCATAACCGTTGTTCGCAATATATTCATAGATGTCTTCCGGCTCGAAAACACCGCAGGCTTTCAGTGTCAAACGATGCTGCTGCTGATAAAACGGAATGTCCGCCTGACTTCGGCATTTGGTATCGCCGCCGTGTTTATCGACATAGAGCAGGCGGTCGATAATCTCTTTGTTCTTAACCGTTTTCTCAACGATTTCGTCAACGTCGGCTTCTTTGACATTCGTGTAAAGGATACCGTCGGGGTCAATGCTCAAGAGCGGACCCTGCTGGCAAAAGCCTTGACAGCCGCTTTTGGAGAGGCGGAGAAAATCCTTTTTTCCGGCGGGTTTACCGTCTTCGTAATTAAGAAGGACTTCGACCTCAATGCCGGAGTCTTTTATTTTTTGTTCGAGTCTTTTGAAAACATCAAGAGAGCCGTTGGCGACGCAGCCGGTACCGGCACAAATAACAATGCGGCGGGAGGCATCTTGCATCGCGTTGCGGAACTGAGCGGCACAATTTTGTAAAAAAATCTTGTTGACAGACACTTTGTTAGGGTTGTTAGAAGTAATCCTGTGTCATTATCCTCCCTTTTTACGCAGTGTCAATAGTATCGGATAATTACCGGAAAAAGACGCTCTGTTCGTTTTGGGATTTACCAAGCACTGCCGGGCAAGATGTAATTCTCAAAAATCTGCCAATCTTCTTCAGATATTTCGGCAATCGAACATTGAATAAAAAATCCGCCCTGCCAGCGGTGATTTTTTTGTAACAATTTTACATTGCCGAAAAATTGTTTTAACGCATCGGGTTTGTCGTTTGAAATTTCGGCAACCGTCTCAACGCCGCCGTAAAAATACCCGCCGTATCCCTGTAATTTGATTTTCAAGACGCTGCCGCATTGCCAAGTCAGCGTGAACTTCCCGTCAGGATTCACCGATTTTGATTTTGCTGCCGTTTGATGTTTATAAAATTCATTGTCGTTCACAAGCACGTTGAGAATCTGGTCTTCCGGCTTATCAAATCCGCCGTATTGCTTCACCGTAACGGTATATTGGTGCTGCTCGGTAAATTGTTTCGCCAACTCTGCTGCCCGCTGCATTGCCGCTGCTTCGCCGCCGGAAAGTTTGCTTCTATATCTATCCAGAAATGCCGTAATTTCGTTCCGTTTGCCGTCCAGCGAACCCGCATCATAGACAGCAATCCCCTTAAGACGCTGACGGTGATTTGCCATATTCTGTTCCGCAAATTGGTCCAGCATCCTGCGGACTTCCAGTGCCAGCGTTTCCGTTGGATAATGTTTCAGAAATTGATTTGCCGTTTCAGTGAACGTTTCCGACCTTTGATTAAACGCATCTTTGACCCGCTGGTATTCCGCATTGATTAACTTTTCGTTAATGTCTCTGAGCCGATTTTCGACTGTTCTATTGCGGTCGCCCGTGAACGAAAAATCAAATTTTTCCAACTCATCCCGGTAATTCCGTAACTGCTGCTCATCGCTGGTCTGTTTAATTCCTTGTTCAATCCGTTCCAACTCCTTATCGAGTAAATTGTTCCGTTTTTGCTCAACAATCTGCGATACCGGTTCTGAGGTTTGCTTCAGTCTATCGGCAACAGGAATTAACGAATTATCCAACACTGCCAGTTGCTCCTGTTCCAGAAGCACGTCGATTCCCTTTTTTCCGCCGAATAAACTAATTACAACAAGCAGTATCAATACCGCCGAAATGATCGCAGAAGAAATCATCCCGCAGGTTTTCCGCCATTGCAAACGTTTTTGCCGCTCTTCAATCCAGCGAAAAAGCGTGTCGTATCCGAATGGAGCAATATTATCTCTGTCCGGTTGGACAGGATTATCTTCATCCCGGTATCTGTCTTTGTCTTCTGCCGGTACGGTATTACCGACTGCGGAAACCGGAAAATAGACAATTTCTTTTGGTGAAACCTGTGTTGCGGCAGCAAGCGTTTTTTCAAAGCCCGTCCAGTGTTTGAGAAAGTATTCTTTTGCAATGCTTTGTCCGCCGTCCTTTGCTTTTTGCAGCGGGACAAACTCCGGCAGACGGTCGAATTTCGTAATAACAATACACACATCGGCTTTCTGCATAACATCTTTTTTATGCAGAGCGTCCCGTGCGGCTTGCAGATTGGCGTTGATACTTCCGATAATTTTATTATGTCTTTCGGCTTTCTTACTTTCTGCCGTATCCGGTATATCTTTCGGGTCAACGAGCAGAATGATAATGTCTGATTTTAAGAGATGTTCAGCAAATTCTTTGATTTTCTCTTCCGGTGTATCTTGAGTCATTCCTGCACGAAAATCTTCGCCGGGATAATCAAGCGTTTTGATGTTCATCACGGCGTTACGTTTCGGTTTCGGTATCTGGATGTCGAATTCGAGAAACGTTGTCGTCCGTGTTCCCTTCGGAAAGAAGCCTTTTTGAAATGCTTCGGTTGCGGCAGACAGATATTGTTTGACAACAGGGTCGTTTATTTTCGGAAAAACCGAAAATGCGTCATTCAAAGGATTAGAGCCGATGTAGTTCAAACCGGCAAGGAAACAACTCTTGCCCGTTCCTTCTGTTCCTAAAAGCGAAATGTTATAAGCCGGCATCGGATTTCGGACAGCGAAATAGGTGAAAATATTACGGATTTACTGCCGGTTTGAATAGTAAGCGTCTGCCGCACCAACAAGTTAGAGCAGCGAAAACGGCAAGCACAGCGAGATATGTAATGAAAGGTAAAACCTTTGAACTGCCTTTAATACCGGAAAGTTCAGATATGAACCCGTTCAACACCGATGCAGCCGTTTCTGCCCCCGTTTCTACGCTTTGTGCAATGAATCGTCCGACATTTTCACCGATTTGCGGCAATGCCTCACGCAGCCCCGGAATTGTACGGCAATACAGTGTAATCGCTAAACCTGTTGCTAATAAGGTGCGGTAGGTCAATTGCCGTAACGCCGGATTCGCTTTCCACGTTGCGGACAAACTCTTTGCGGTTTCAAAAATTTTATTTGTCAAAATCCGAACCGGTACAGCCGCATTTTTTGTAACACTAAACGCAGCGGCGAGTTTTCCGTTGCGGCGGACAATCTGCATCGAATTTTTCGGCAGCGTCAATGCCTGATGAAGAGCAATGTTTCCAGCCCGCTTTCCGCCGGTTTTTGCGGCTTCTTTTTGAAGCGTGATGACCCAACTGTGTACATTATCAAATGAAAATCCTTCTTTCATTAACTGTTTCACGGCGGGTAATTCCATTAATTCCTGTGTTGTTTTCCGTCCGCCTGTTTTTAACGCCGCCGACACTTCAGGGCGTACGGTTTCGGTCAAAAATTTTAACGATTTCAGTGTTCCCGACTGCCAGGCAGTTTGTTGGGCCGGGGCTGCCCAAAATTGCCAATAAGGAACAGGAGCGGGAGACAACGCTTTCGTCCACGCTGATTGTCCTAACGTCAAGGCGAGCAAGGCGATATCCGCCGTATCAACGGCAGCCCAGCCGATTTCGCCCCATTCCGAAGGAAGCCCTTCTGTCCAATTTTTTGCAACCTTGACAAGTGAACCGCCGGGAACCATTGTCCACCATTCGTTTTTTTTCGCCGTCCCCTGCTCATCAAAATACTTGTCAAGCCACGCTTTGTTTTCATCAAGCCTTTCCAACCCTTTATCTTCAAACCGTGCTGTGTATGGAATAATTCTCACAGCGAGTTGATTGTCCTGTAACGCCTTATGAAAGATTTCCGATGAAGCATACCGATTAAGTATAAAGACTGCCAGGTCGCCGAATTTTTCAAGAGCCGCTGCGGCTTGCGGAACAGCATCGGGATAATTCGCATATAGAAATGCGGCGATTCCATACTGCCCGTATTTTCGTAACAACTTATTGGCAAGTTGCGGAACATCGTCAGCAAGATGCAGGACAAACATTTCTCCTGCCTGCCTCCAAACATCGGGCATTTCTTGTTTAATCGTGATTAACCGGGCAGCGAATTCTTCCGGCCGGTCAGCATATTTCCCGCAAAAACCGGGATTGGCAAGCATTACGGAGAGCAAATTGCCGAGTTCAAAATTGCCTTTTTCCTTACAGAACCTGATTGCGTCGCCGTTATTTTCAAACAGCGTGTAAATCCATACACAATCCATCAGCGCATCGGAACCGGCATCACCGGTATAATCCCTAACGGCATCACGAAAGAGCGGATGGTATTTTTTTGCTGTCTCCAGAATGATGCGGACATCGGAGACAGTATCATTTTCCGCAGAATCAACCAAAGTTGTCAAAGCAAAAAGAATATCATCAAGCCAATCCTTTTCGGCATCGTAAAAATCAAGCAGGGATTGGTCAATTCCGAGCATGGCTAAGCGGATATACATCGGATTGTCCCGTACTTTCCGCCATGTATCGGGGTCTTGTTTTGCCGTATCGAGGCAGAGTAAATACTCTGCCGTCTTGTTATCAAGTTGCGTTTGTAAGTTTATATCATCGGTCTGATTGCGGATATATTGCAATGATTGAAGGTGATTGACGTGAAGCGTCAGGAAATTTTCCCGCTCCTTCGGAACAATGAAGTGCGGATTGACGGCGATACCGGCGAGGTGCAAATCATAAGCGTCCCGTGCTTGAGCGAGGCGGACGAGTCCGTCAATACCATCCATTTTTTGCCGTTCTTTGAGTGTTGCGGCAAGAGCATTGACGTTATAATTCTCTTGAAGTTGAGCGAGTTCGGCAGCGGCTTTAGGGTCATTTTGCCGCAGTTTTTCGGTCAATTCGGTAACGGTTTTTTCGGCATCGTTTTTCGATTGGAATCGGCACCAACTCCAGCCGTTACAAGCCCAATAAAACGTTATGAGAACGAGCAGGGCGAAGTAAGAGTACTTTGCCGTTTGCGAGGTCAGTATCTTGTAAGCGGTGAAAGTTAACATCAGATTCTTTGATATACTGCTGCCTGTTGATAATCGTTCTTGCATAATTTTAGGCGGGATGTTAAATTATTACAAGTCGAAGGGAGAATTTTTTTTGATTTACAATGATGGACGGCTCTTGTTTGAGTTCGGCGGATATTGTTTCGTCGATTCCGGCTTGTCCTACGTGGGCGGTGAAGTTGTTGGAGAGTTCGCACGTCGTAACGAATTTAATGTTACGCAACAAATCTAATAAATTACAATGGAAAAGTTAAACATTCGGATGACCGGCAAGTTTTATCGCAATCTGTTGTTCGGCATAATGGGAGTGCTGATATGTTCCGCCGCTTTCGGGCAGCCCCCCACTGCGGAAGATGTACGGAAAGACCGCGCACGGAATATCGTCTTGCCTGAATCGGATGGACATTATCAAATGGTGAAATCCTATATTGAAGATGAACCTGACGCGGATTATATCCATGCTTCCGAAAAAGCGCATGAGGCATTCCGCGACATCAAATTCAGTATCCGGATTATCTGGGGAGTTTATTCCAAATGGGGTATCGAAGCCTCGTGGCCCACGCTGAATTATTCCTTCGCCAAGCGGCAAGAATATCAAGAACTCTATAAAACTTTTAATCCGACCGAATTCGATGCCGAAGAATGGATGCAATGGTTCGAGCGTTGCGGTATGCAGGCGTTTGCGTTCATAACCAAACATCATGACGGATTTTCGATGTGGCACACGAAAACACGTATCGTACGAAGACCGAATTGGCTCAATCCCGCAAATCGAATTATTGAGAAATGCGATTTAGCATACAGTATCGAGGAAACGCCGTTTAAACGGGATATTGTGAAAGAACTTTGCGATGCGGCACACAAACACGATATTAAAATCGACCTCTACTTTTCGCATAT
>JAITOZ010000001.1 GCA_031289675.1 Planctomycetaceae bacterium | reverse complement strand
TCACTTTCAGATAGTTGGAAATGGTGTCCCAACTCTCAGCGAGGTTGG
Organism: Planctomycetaceae bacterium; assembly: GCA_031289675.1. Classification (GTDB taxonomy): domain Bacteria; phylum Planctomycetota; class Planctomycetia; order Pirellulales; family Thermoguttaceae; genus WRKP01. The sequence continues at coordinate 4,358 of JAITOZ010000001.1, read as the reverse complement.
ACTCATAACCGGCGTTGACCGGAACGCTGCCGAACAGGCAGAAGGCACAAAGTGCCAGTACTGCGGCGGTGAGAAAACTGCCCCTCAACAGAGACTTGCCGCTCAATTTGTTTGTCGTGATCGTGTCCATTTGTTTGCTCCTTATAAAAAAGGCAACTGAAAGTCCTTGCTTACGGCATCCATACCGCAGAAAAACGAACCTCTCCTTATAGCACTATACAGCATATTTTGTGCCGAACGGAAAAATTATCATAATTTTGATATAACTTGTTAGAATTAAATAAGTTATAAAAATAATGAAAATAATGAAAATAAGTACGGCACTGCGTCGATGTTGCAAAATAATGCAGAAACCGAAAAACAGGCGGAATTTTGCAAAAAGTGACGTATTTTGCTATACCTCTCGCTGTCTTGCGATAGCGGCTCTGATTTTGCCACAGGTCACCTGCAAAGTCGTTTTTTATCGCGAAGACGCGAAGGACACGAAGAAGAGAAGAAAAAGAACATAAGATATGTTCGGCGGCTGCCGGATACTGACAAAAAAATTGTAAAATACTTTGTTTTATTTTTGTTAAACATAATACCGTCTGTCCAAATTATGGTTGCCGAACTGGTGTCATAGAAAATGTCTCTGCGGTCTTCGCGCCTTCGCAATTAAAAAACTTGGCTTCAAGGGACTTTGCAGGTGACCTGCTGAGCATTACCGATGTATTGCTATTGATGCTGAATAGGATTATAATTGCCGCCGTATTATTTTATTGAATGATACTCTCTTTCACAAGGAGTAAAACAATGACGAAGACATTGACAACGCAAGCCGGTGCGCCGGTTGCAGATAATCAGAACATTCAGACTGCCGGTCCGCACGGTCCCGCTCTGCTCCAAAACGTCTGGCTGATGGAAAAACTCGCTCACTTTAACCGCGAACGGGTTCCCGAACGGGTCGTTCACGCCAAAGGAAGCGGTGCCTACGGTACGCTCACCATTACCGGAGACATCACGAAATACACGAAGGCAAAAGTGTTCTCACAAATCGGCAAACAAACGCCGCTCTTCATCCGCTTCTCGACCGTTGCCGGCGAACGGGGTGCTGCCGATACCGAGCGGGACGTACGCGGTTTTGCCTTCAAGTTTTACACCGAAGAAGGGAACTGGGACTTGGTCGGCAACAATACGCCGGTCTTTTTCATCCGCGACCCGCTCAAGTTTCCCGACTTCATTCATACGCAAAAACGGGACCCGAAGACGAATCTCCGCAGCAGTACGGCGGCGTGGGATTTCTGGTCGCTCTCGCCGGAAACGCTGCATCAGGTAATGATACTGATGAGCGACCGCGGGATTCCGAAAAACCTGCGGCAAATGCACGGCTTCGGAAGTCATACGTTCAGTTTCTGGAACGAAAAGAACGAGCGGGTTTGGGTAAAGTTTCATTTCAAAACGCAGCAGGGAATCGCCAACTGGACAAACGCCGAAGCCGCCCAAATTGTCGGAACGGACAGAGAATATTCGCAGCAGGACCTGTTCGGAAACATTGAAAAAGGCAACTTCCCGAAGTGGAAAATGTGCGTGCAGATTATGCCGGAAGCCGAGTCGAAGACGTACCGCTTCAATCCGTTTGACCTGACGAAGACGTGGAGTCAAAAGGATTATCCGCTCATCGAGGTTGGTATGGTGGAATTAAACCGCAACCCGGAGAATTACTTTGCCGAAGTCGAGCAGGCGGCATTTGACCCCGGCAATGTCGTACCGGGCATCGGTTTCTCGCCGGATAAAATGCTGCAAGGGCGGTTGTTTGCTTATTCGGATGCGGCTCGTTACCGGATTGGGGCGAATTTTGAGAGTTTGCCTGTTAATGCGCCGAAGTGTCCGGTACATAATTATCAGCGGGATGGTGTGCTGCGTTTCGACGGCAACGGCAGCGGGTCGGTCAATTACGAGCCGAACAGTTTCGCTGGTCCGGCGCAAAGTGCAGTAGCACAGGAACCGCCGTTGGACTTGGACGGAACGGCGTTCAATCATAATCACCGCGCGGACAAGGATTACTACACGCAACCGGGCAACTTATACCGGTTATTGCCGAAAGACGAGCAGGAGCGTCTTCATCATAATGTTGCGGAGGCGATGAGCGGTGTGCCGGAAGAAATCCAAATCCGTGCGGTTGCCCGATTCTATCAGGCGGACAAGACCTGCGGTTTAGGCATTGCAAAGGTGCTGGGACTGCCCGAACCGAAAATTGCCGATGAAGCGAAACGGCAGCAGGCGGAGTGATGAACGGTGCAAATCAGAGCCGCCATCTTGCGATGGCGGCTCTGATGTCCATTTGCGTTTTTATTGCACGAACGTCTTTTCGTCCGTAATCTCTATCGTAACGGTGCCGCCCCCAGCTGGCACCGTTATCTTCAGCGGCGACGTACCCGATTGCTGCCACTCCTTGGGAACAACCTTCGGAATAGCGGCTAACCTGCGGAGTCTTCGGGCATTCCATTCGCTATCCCATTGGTCCTTTTCGTCATCGGACATCGACCATATCTCCTTACTCTTGCCTTTCAGTTCCTCTATTTCTCCTTTGGTCAGTGAACTGTCGGCACCGGAAGTAAGCGCACATTTGTATGTTCCGGGAGGCGCACCGGTTTGAGAATAAGCATTGAGAGAAGTTTTCATCGCGGCAACGCCGTCTGCATCAGTAACAGACCCGACCAAAAAATTCCCGCCGCCCTCGGAAAACAGCGACACGGCAGTACCCGCAAGCGGTTTGCCTTCGTGCAGCACTTTGACGCTGAACGGTTTCAATTTTTTCGGAAAGCCCGGCGGAACCTTACTGGAACAGCCTGTTACAATAAATCCGAAAACAGTAACAAAAATGATAATGATTCGTGTGTGCATAGTTAGTGGCGAGTGATGAGTGGTTAGTGGTGAGTGGCTAGCGATGAGTGATGAGCGGATAGCGGCGAGTTATCTATTTCGACCGCAGGTCGAATCACTCGTCACTCATCACTAACCACTATTCCCTACGGAATGGAAACAGCCTGACCATCGTTGATTGCGCCGAGGGAACCCCAAATACCCCATTTTGAACGACCGGACATATCGGTTTGCCAAGTAGCACTGTTTCTCAATATGACAGATTCATTCGACACATAAGCCGCACCATCTCCATCCGGGTCTATCATATTGCTGAGAGAATCAATGTTCTCTGAAAGGAAATGGACACTGCCGTCGCCGAAGGCACAGCCGACAACGCTCGTATGATTGCTGGACGGAGTAAGGAGTGTCAGAGCGCGTCCGTTGCCGTTCACCTCGCCGCTCCAGTTGCCGCTACAGGAGACGGTATTGGGGGGCATCACGGTTGAAAGACCATTGACAAATCCGCTGCCGTTTGTCCATTGCACACCGGCACTGTGCGAAGGAGCGGATACACTGCTTGGGTCGGCAGCCATAAGAGTAAATATCTGCGCCCGTGTCGGACAGGTGGCGGCACTTACTGTGCCTATCTGCGCTAGCCCTCTTGCCCCGTTACCCGCCCAAATAGTCGCATCGCCTATGACCGTCCCCATTTTAGGGTTAGGAAAACGCGTCCAGGCATCACTATAAATCGCCGAGGGACCCGGAACGCCGACACGTTCGGAAAAAGCAATGGAATTGGAAAGTCCGTCGGTAACTTCATTCATCGTGCGGGAACCGACACCGTCCCAATGATTATTGCCGTCTCCGATAGCGTTGCGCATTCCGAAAAATCCGCGGGGATTAGGGACATCTCTATCCCAACTTCCCCAGAGTCCCGTCCAACTGCCGTGTTCGGCAATAATGGTAGTCCCTCCATCGGCTATTTCATCTGTCCCGCCGGAAACCACGTCGCCGTATACGATGTGATAATTATTCCTGCCGACATTCTGGTCGTAGTTGTAACCGCTCGTGCAGGGAACGATGTCGGAGTTGGAGGGACAAATCAGCCACGGCTGATTCACTCCGTATATTGCGGTATTTTCCTGAAGCGAGTTGGGGCGTGTTACTGTCCAGCCGCCGGAGCCTAGCCCGCCGGTAATTGCAGTAATAGCCGCTGTCTGTTCAATGAAGGGACACAAGGCACTCAGCGCGGAGAATCTGAGTTGAGTAGCGTCCGGATCTTCAAAGATAGGCAACATTCCCGCCGGAAATCTGTTCTTGGCATCGTAATAGGTGTGGCTGGCGAGAGCGAGTTGCTTCAAGTTATTTGAGCATTGCATTCTTCTTGCGGCTTCCCGTGCGGCTTGCACAGCCGGAAGCAAGAGGGCAATCAGTATGCCGATGATGGCAATGACGACAAGAAGTTCGACGAGAGTGAAGCCTATCCTACGGGATTGTTCTCTCTCTCTTACACT
>JAITOZ010000283.1 GCA_031289675.1 Planctomycetaceae bacterium | reverse complement strand
TGAGAACTGACGACAGCGATAAACGGCTTATCGAAATCTTTTTCATCAATGCCGCAGGCTCTTAACAAACTTCGATGCGGTGCGCGGGCATCGCCTTTTTTTACGGTATCTGATCGCATAATGAAAATTGTCTTGTTCCCAGTCTAATATTATACCATAAACCGGCGGCAGGCGGTACAGCGTAATGAATGGATACTTGAAATAAGATTCAGAGCCGCCGCCGCAAAACGGCGATAAAAACAAAAAACCGCTATCTTGCGATAGCGGTTCTGACCGAAAACTTCTGAAAAACGGCTCGTCACTCATTTACTTCCGTTTCCGTTTCCGAGCCAAGCCCAAACCGACAATGCCCAAACCAAGTATCAGCATCGTGGCAGGCTCCGGTGCAACCGCAACACCGATAAACGTTTGGCTGGCACTCGTGCCGCCTTCTGCCATATACACCGTCAGGTTCACGCGGTCTTCGTCATAACCGATGGCAGCCCAGTTGTCATTGATAATCGCATCAAACCAACTATCAAGCGTATTCAATGCGGTATTGTACACGGCATTGTCCCAATAGTTCAGGTTCTCTCCGTTCGGACCCTGCTTGATGACCAATGCCTTCGTGATGGCAATGTCTCCGTCCCGCAGCGACAAGTTGCTTGCCGTATCGTTGGCGATTTCCCAAACCGCTAACTGGAATATGTTTGCATACAAATCGTCCTTTACGGAATAGTCGGCATTAAACGCTTTAGTGTAGACGTGGTCAAAAAGCGATTGAAGTTGAACTTTCTGAACATCGGTGTGAAACATCGAGTCTGCAAGCGATACGGGATTGTAGACCTGTCCGGCACCGCTGGAAAAATCACTGCTCGTGTAAGTGTAGAGGTCGGTACAAAACAACCGGTATGCGTCATTGGTATCGACATCTTTAAGTTGCACACCGTCAGTGTATGAAGCATAATTTTGCCCTGCGTCGCGGCTCAACTGAAACGCAAATGCCGGTATTGTATTGCGGTCGCTGGCGAGTCTTTCGGCATAGACACTGGTACTGCACAGTGCAGCGATACCCAAAACTAAAACGTACTTGATTGTTGTCTTCATTGGATTCTCCTTGTAATGTTGTTAAAGTGATGATTATTCATCACACAGGGAGTAATATGCAGATAGCGTGCCAAAGAAAATTTTTCTTTTGCCTGCCCTGAAATGCGGCTTTACGGCAATTTAAGCCCTTTTTCCGCCGTGAGTGAATGACAACAATTTGCAAAACGGTTCAAAGCGATGCAAAATAATACAAAAAAATAATACAATATGCTCTATTTTTATACAATTGACACCGCATACCCGTTTATTTCCTCTTGACCCAATACGTGAAAAACAAGACAATCCGGCACTATGCGTGTCTTTTGCATTGCTAATCAGAAAGGCGGAGTAGGGAAAACGACCACCGCCGTTTCGCTTGCCGATACTTGCGCCAAAACAGGGGCAAGAACGCTCCTCGCCGATTTTGACCCGCAGTGTAACGCCACAAGCGGACTGGGCGTTGCGCCGGCAGCCAACACTCCGCTGACGACAGAATCCGCATCTCCGCTAACCTGTGCAACGCATATCCCCAATCTTGATATGCTGCCCGGCTGCCGGAATGTCGCCGAAATTGAGGTTTTGACACGATGTAACGAATCCGCTATGCAGCAGATTCGGCAACAACTTCAGCAAACGATGGAGGGATACGATTTCGTTCTTTTCGATTGTCCGCCGTCGCTTGGACAAATTACGCAGTTGGCTTTGTCTGCTGCAACGGAAATTATTATGCCGATTCAGTGTGAATTCTTTGCAATGGAAGGTCTCGTACAAATGATAGAGGTCATTAAAAAGGCGATGCACAAACGTCAAAATAATGATTTGCAATTCGGCGGGATTGTTCTGACGATGTACGATGCCGGTTTGGAACTGACGCACGAAGTGGAAAAGGAGGTTCGGGATTTTTTCGGCGGCATTGTGTTTGATACGGTCATTCCGCGTGATGCTGCCGTCAGTGAGGCTCCCAGCCACGCTTTGCCGATTTTGGAATACGCTCCCCGCAGCCGCGGGGCAAGAGCCTACACCGAATTGTGTATGGAGATGTTGTGAAAAGACCGGCAAAACCAAAACTTGCATGCGGACTATGCCGCTCGTGTTTTGGTACAACGACCGCAAGATGTTTCCCGCCGAAAACGAATTCAGCGGTTATGTTTGAGCCGCTATCGCAAGACAGCCGTACTTGTTTTCTGTCCGGCGTGAAGGTACAATTCTCAAAGTGTTCACATTTCACTGGACGGAGTTGCTGGTCGTTGCTCTCGGCGGAATCCTGTTGCTGATTTCCGTTGCCGTATTGATGCTGCGCCGGCGCAATGAAATTTTACAGGAGTTTCTCACGCCGGAAGAACCGGAACTCGAAGACAACTTCTTTCAGACATCCGAAAAGCCGGCAGTTGCCGCCGAACCGGAGACCGTTGACGAAGAACCGCCGCCCGAACCGGAACCGCCGCAGGAAGTCCAGTGGGGGCTTGAATGACGGAGGCAGGGCAGAAGCCCCGCCTCTTTACCGCTTATCTGCCTGAACCGGTCTTTGCCGTTCTTGCCTTGCCCCTGCCGTTGTGATACAATACCGGCATTATTCAGGCACGAACGTAAGTTATGGCGAGCAATATTGAGGATTTTGTAACACGGTTAACGAGAGGCGGACGGCAATTTACGTTCATCTTCACCGAAGATTTTTTTGACATCACCGGAAAGAACGGCGTTAATACCGCCCGGTTTATTGAGGTGCGTAATACCATTAAAAACGTCGGACATCGGAAGGGACTCAACGCAGAACTACATCGTCAGGAAGATACGGTGATGTTTGACGTTGATATTATGGTTGTCAAAAAAGGTTTTTCTTCCTTTATGACAACGTTCGATGAGTTGAACCGAGGACCGTTTTGCGACCGCGCAGTCATTCACGGGGGGGGGGGCGATTTAGTCGATGCCCAGAAAGCGAAGTTTCAAGTTGATTCGTTTATGTCGGAGAAAAATGATAACTTGGTTTCGACAACGCAGTTGATTGCCGATGTACGCAAACGCAAACTGATATTAGTTGTCGAAAGTGCCGCTGATTTGAAGCGTCCGAGTTTTGAACCACTGATGAAATTACGTTCGCAACTCTCAAAAGTCCTCGTCAGTCCGCAAAAGGGACCGGTCGTTGATTGTCAGGTCAGCAGAATTTATCAGGAAGGAAACAGCAGTTCGTTTTCCAATTTACTCAATATGTTTTGCGTTCATTACTAACCGGTTGCGGGAAACAAGTTTAGCCCTCCTGCCGGCAGGACAAAGAGTACGGCGTAACTGCGCTGCGGTACATTACCGCTTGTTATGAGAGTTTGAAATGTTGAAACACACGGACGAGGAATTTCGGGCATTACGGCAGGAATTAGAGACTATCCGCCAAACAACGGCTCGCAGCGAACTTGTGTCGCAGAACCTGCGTGATACTCAGTATAAGTTTGACTCGATGCTTGCCCGGTTTGCACGGACGCACGATTATGCTCAATATGCGTATGCCGTACAGAATGACACATCGCTTTTTCAGGCGGTAGCCGAAGGCATTGCCGACGTGATGCAAATCGAAATCGGTGCCGTCTTTGACATCAACTTCACCGACCAGCAGATAACGCTTTTAAGCCAGGTCAATCTTGACATCGAAAGTTTGTCCCGGCGGGGCTTGGGGACAACTTGGCAAATCCCCCCCGATTTTTGGAACAAATTCAGTCTCAATGCCAAAAAAGCCGGTGCGGTATGCCTGTCGCCGGCGGATTCCGAACCCTGGCTTTCAATGGGATTAAGCAGCGTGATTTTCACACCGTTTTATGGCGATAACCAGCAAATCAGCGGCTTAATGGTTGGGGCTATTTCTGAAGCAAACAAGGCATTGTACGATTTTGTTCCAACGGAAATTACATCACCGTTTTTGGTCTATTGCCAGCAGATGGCAGGTATTCTGAACCTTTACAAAGCAATCGAGAAGGCGAATCGGGCAGGAAATGCCAAAATGCGGTTCCTTGCCAATTTGTCGCACGAAATCCGGACACCGATGAATGCGATTATCGGAATGACGCAGATTGCCAAAAAAAGTCTGGATTTTGACGAAGTAATGCGCTGCATCCGGCAAATCGAAATCTCGTCAAAACATCTGCTCGGCTTACTCAATGACGTTTTAGACTACTCGAAAATTGACGAAGGCAAACTGCTGCTGTCAGCCGGTAATTTTGACTTGCGGTCAATCATCGAACAAGTTCGTATCAGCATTGAACCGCTCGCAGAAAAAAAATCGCAAAATATCGTCTTCGATTTACAGAACATAGATAAATTTTATCTTTTCGGCGATGAGATGCGGCTCTCGCAAGTCTTAATCAATCTGCTCGGCAATGGCATCAAATTCACACCGGAAAAGGGAACGGTCAAATTAACGGTATCGGTTTTTGCGATAGACAACAAGACTTTAACGCTTAACTTTGCCGTCTCTGATACGGGAATCGGTATCAAACCGGAATTGGTGGGCAAGATATTCCGTCCGTTTGAACAAGCGGATGCTTCGACATCGCGGCATTACGGCGGTACGGGTCTTGGATTGTCCATCAGCCAGCGTATTGTCGAATTGATGGGCGGCAATTTGAAATGCGAAAGCGTTTTCGGCGAAGGAACGGTATTTAGTTTTACGGTCAGTTTTGGAATTGACGCAGAAACCGCCGAAGAATCGGGTACCGCTAAACAAGAGATAAAGGAAGACAACGTTGATTTCGGCGGAGCGACAATTTTGGTTGTCGATGATGTGAAGATCAACCGGATGATTATTGTGTCTCTGCTTCGTAATACCAATCTGATTATTGAAGAGGCGGAACAGGGAGAAGAGGCAGTGAATATGTTTTTACGGTCGCCGTCCGGTCATTATGCGCTGATTCTGATGGATATGCAGATGCCGGTGATGGACGGCTGTACGGCGACAAAGACGATTCGGGATTCAGTCCATCCGAATGCGGCAGCGGTGCCGATTATTGCAATGACGGCAAATGTTTTTAAGGAAGACATACAAGCCGTTCTTGCCAGCGGAATGAACGGACACATCGGCAAACCTATCGACATTGCCATCGTTCTCAATACACTCAAAACATATATTCCGGCTCCATAGACTTGTTTTCTTACCTCAATTTTCAGGAGCGAACGCACACGGATAAAGGACGAATAAGAGAGAGAAAATAAAAAATCATTCGCCGAACATATTCATCTATTCGCTCCAAAATTTAGTTAAGGAACAAGTCTGTTATGGAAACGATAATGACCGAACAGCAGAGCGTTATTCAGAATGACGGAAATTTACGGACTGTTACTTCGGACTTCATCCGGTTCGATAAAACCGTTGCCGTTTTTATCCAATTTTCCAAACAAAGCCAGCGACGCAGCCGAAAGCGTCGGGGCAAACTCGGATAACGAAATTTGTCCGTCGCCGTTCAAGTCCCGAATCAGAAACCACGCCGGTACGCCCCGCAGCGTTTCCGGTGCTGTGTGATACCGTTTTACTGCCGGCGCAGAGTTACTCCGCATTATCTCCTCATAAACGGCATCGTCTATCGGTTTATCGTTTTCTGCCAGTGCTTTATCGGAAACATCTTCGGCAGATTTTTCCGCTGCGGCATCGGTTTTCGTTTCTGCTGCCGGCTGCGGAATGACTGAACGGAATAATTTCATATTTGCCGGGTCAACTTTTCGTTCTTCGTTCACTGCGGTAACTTGCGGATGATGTATCGTTTTATCTTTGCCGAATAAAGCAAGATAGCGGACTAGTTCTTCGAGCGTTATTTTTCTGTCGCCGTCAATGTCTGCCGCCTGCGGTGTTGGTATAAGTCCGTCCCATTCCGATTGTTCAAGAACTTCGCCGCCGTGCTTATTAAACCTCTGCATTAGGGCGGAGGCGTAACGGATAATTTTACCCGGAACCACCGGTGCTGCCGTACCCTGCTCTAATACGGGCAATGAATCGTCATCTGCCGAAAAAACCGGCAGGACGAATGTAGCACAAAAGCACAAAATGACTCTGATAATCTTGCCGCTGCTTGACATCTTATACCGCATAGCGCTGCATTATATCAAGCCGTGAGATACCGGGCAAGAGCCTTTTGTTTTTCCGGCGGACAGCGGTCACCTGTAAAGTTATCGACCGTACTGTCCTTAACATCAACGACCAAGCCGGATGCAGGATATCACCGCCAGCCCTCATTGCACGAACGTCTTTTCGTCCGTAATCTCAATCGTAACGCTTCCGCCCTTTTCCGGCACTGTTATCGTAACCGGCGTTGTGTTAATACCGTTCCACTCTGCCGGAACAATCTTCACCGCGGCAGCATACTCCGCCTTTTGTTTGTCTGCGTATGCTTCGAGTTCTCCCGTATTCATCTTCGACGTGTCCTCTGAATCAGAAGGCAACTTGGGTGTATGACTTACCACCGCCTTGTAAGTTCCGGCAGGCGAACCGCGCTTGGCATAATTGTTGATAGACGTTTCCATTGCTGCCGTGCCGTCCGTGCCGGTTACGCCCATAATGCGAAAACCGGCTCCCGAAGACTCGCCGTACATTGCAATAATCGCCTTTTCAACAGGCTGTCCCTCGTGCAGCAATTTAACGCTGAACGGTTTCAAATTTTTCGGAAAGCCCTTCGGCATATTATTAGAACAGCCTGTTACGAGAAGTCCGAAAACAGTAACAAAAATGATAATGATTCGTGTGTGCATAGTTAGTGGTTAGTGGTTAGTGGTTAGCGGCTAGTGATGAGCGGATAGCGGCGAGTTATCTATTTCGACCGCAGGTCGAATCACTCGTCACTAACCACTCACCACTACTCACTATTCCTTACGGAATCATAACGGCTTGACCGTCGCAGGCTGCGCCTAGCGCACCCCAAACTCCCCATTTCGATTCACCGCCGGTCTCGTAGGTCTTCAAAATTACAGACGAATCCGAATAGGATGTCGTTCCGCCGGCTATCGTTGTATCGATTCCGCTGCTGAGGGCATTGACGGTGTCCGTAATAAAATGGACACTGCCGTCGGCAAAGGCACAGTTGACTCCGTGTGTATGATTGCTTGACGGGGCTGCTAACGTCAAACATCTTGTCGATGTGTTGGCACCCATAATAGCAACACTGTTCGGCGGCATCACCATCGAAATACCATTGACCGTCGGGTCGCCGTTTGCCCACTGTTTTCCCGGACTGTTACGGGCAGTAGTCCAATAAGTACTAGCCCTGCTTGCTGCGACTGCGTTAAGAACGTGCTGTCTGGTCGGTAATAGGGCATCTAATAGCGTGTTCGCACCGTTGGAACCTGTCCAACCCCAATGGGCATTATCAGCGACGGTTACGTCCAGTGCTCCCATTTTGAGGTTTTGCTGATGGTCGTTGGCTTCCGGTCCTGGAATTCCGACCCGCTCGGAGGCAGCAATCGTGTTGGATGTTCCGTCAGTGATGGATTCAAGCCCTTTGAGTTGACCGCTGGAATTCAAAAATCCGCGCGGGCAGGGAGCATCGGTTGGAGTGTTCCTCGTATCCATAAAACCCACGTGACCGGTATAAAAGAGCCTATCATTACTGTTTTCTGGACTTGTACCGTTTAGTCCGAGATACAAGGTGTCAGGTCTTTGACGTACTCCGCCGGCAACGTCTCCGTAACTAAAATGGTAGTTGTTCCTGGCGTAAGTTCCATCGCTGTTTATGACAGGAACAATGTCGGAATTAGAGGGACAAATCAGGAAAGACGGATTGACAATTCCTGATGCAGGCCAATACAGGTACTGCGAACCGGCAGGACTTGCCGCAGCGTCCTGTGCTGCCGCGAAGTCTGCCATCACCGATGCTGCCTCAATGAAGGGGCATAATTTGAGATGGGCACTCATTCTTAACTGGTCTGGGTGCCTGACATTCGATGTAATCGCACCCATAAAACAGGGAAAGCCGTTAAAGACATCGTGATGATTGTGAGCAGCGAGAGCGAGTTGCTTCAACTTATTGGAGCATTGCATCCGCCTTGCGGCTTCCCGTGCGGCTTGCACTGCCGGAAGCAAGAGGGCAATCAGTATGCCGATGATGGCGATGACGACAAGAAGTTCGACGAGAGTGAAGCCTATCCTACGGGATTGTTCTCTCTCTCTTACACTTACGTGAGGTCAATTTTGCAGCACTTTGCTGCGGTGAAACAGTTGTGAACATTGTAGTTCTCCTTTTCAAAAGGTAGTTTTTGCAGAGGCACAATACCCCCGCTGTCAACAGGATTATAACCTGTCAACAGACAAATGTCAAGCGAAATCTTTGGAGAATTTTTTTCTTTGCTTTTTTGAAAAAAAAAACAAGAAAGAGGCGGGGACTAAAGTCGCCGCCTCTCTATGTGTTGAGTCATTTCGTTACGCAGCGGGGTTTATTTTTTACTTTCGTCCGCCGGTTCGCCGAAAAAGTGTGATAGACCGCAGCCGTTTTAATGCCCTAACGCTGCTTCGATGAGCGTGATGAGCAGGTTCCGGTTTATCGGTTTGCTGCAATACGAGTTCATTCCTGACTGCAAACATTTTGCTCTATCCTGCGGCAAATCGTGTGCAGTTACTGCAATAATCGGTATCGGTTTGCGTCCGTTTTCCTGTTCCCAATTTCGTATCCATTGCGTTGCTTCGTAACCGTCCATCTCCGGCATCTGACAGTCCATCAGAATAACATCGTAATTTTCGTCCGTGCGGAAACGGAGGCAGTCAATGACCTGCCTGCCGTTTTCCACAATGTCGCAGCGGTAACCAAACGCTGTCAACATTTCCCGAATAACAATCTGATTGATGCGGCTGTCGTCTGCCGCCAGTATCCGAACAATCCGGTCGGTATCCTGCTGCGGCTCCAGTATGACCGATGACATATGTGATTCTTCGTCCATTTCAATCATCACCGGCGGTAAAACAATTTCAAACGAAAATACCGAACCCCGCTGGAATACACTTTTGACGACGATTCGTCCGCCCATCAACCCGACAATGTGCTGCGCCATCGCCAATCCGATGCCTGTCCCGCCGTATTTTCTCGTTCGGGATGAGTCCGCTTGCGAAAACACTTCAAATATCTGCTCCAGCATATTCGGTGCGATACCGATGCCCGTATCGGCAACCGAACAGCGGACGCATACATCACCGTTTTCCAGACCTTCTGTTTCTATACGAATTTCGACACCGCCGTTTTTGGTGTAGCGCACGGCATTGTCTGTTAAACGGAGCAGCACTTGCCGCAGCGAATTTTCATCGCCGTACACAAGCCGGTTTTCTCCGTCAAACGTGACGATTAACTTCAAACACTTTGCCTCCGCCTGTACAGCGGTAATATGCTGCACTTGCTGTACCATATCGTACAAATCGAAGTCGTGCGGATGCAGTTCCATCTTTCCTGCCCTGATGTTCGACAACGCCAGCAAATCGTTCATCATTACTAGAAGCGATTTTGCCGAATTGACAATCATATCAAGATATTCGTATTGCTTCGGGTCGGTTACTGACAACAAGAGCAGTTCGGTAAGATTGAGAATCCCGTTGAGCGGAGTCCGTAATTCGTGGCTGACGTTAGCAAGAAAATCGTTTTTTGCCTTGTCGGCTTCGTGCTCTTGCCGCAAGTCGCGGGTATAACCGAGTATGGCGGGTTTGCCGTTGTAAGAGGTACGCAGCAGCGTGATTTCCGCCGGCATCAATTCGCCCCGCAGATTTTGGTGCATCCATTCAAAGACGAGTAACCCTTTAGAAAAAGCGGTCTGGATTCGTTTGAGTGTCAGTTGCCGGCTAGGCGTACCGCAGGGCTGTAACGGAGGCGAAAGTTCGTGAAACCGGTCGAGGTATTCCTGTTTATCGGTGAGTTCAAACATTCGTACGCTCGTTTCATTGCAGTCGATGTTGTTTCCTTTTTCATCGAAGAATATGACCCCGAAAGGCATCGAGTCGAGCATCATTTGTGTCCGTATATTTTGTTCTTCGATGATGTGCGACAGGCGGTCAACTTCGCTCATACTGCGAAAAAAGGCAACGGCAACGTTTTCGCCTTCCCATATTTCGCGAGTCAGTGTTACTTCGACCGGCAGCGGGGTGCCGTCAAGCGTCAGATGCCACCAACGGAATGTGTTCGATTTGCCTGTTTCAAGAACTTGGCGGACAAGTTTTTGCGCCAGTATAACTGAACGTTCGCCGTTCGGTTGAAATTCAGGACTTAATTTGCGAAAACACTGGCTGAATTGTTCACGATTGTCGAGACCGAAAAGTTGGACGATGCGATCGTTACACTCCCATTTTTGGGCATCTTGACGGCAAAAGACACATCCGAAAGGCATCTTGTCGAATATACTCTGCTCGATTTTCAGAAAGTTTTCGTCGTTGGTCATTGTAGGAGTCTGCCGAACGAGAACACGTAAAAAACAAAACTACGTAATATATGGTATTGTTAAACGAGGCTGTTGCTACACTGCATTCTTCTTGCTGCTTCCCGTGCGGCTTGCACTGCCGGAAGCAAGAGGGCAATCAATATGCCGATGATGGCAATGACGACAAGAAGTTCGACGAGAGTGAAGCATATTCTACGGGACTCGTCTCTCTCTCTGTACACTTACGTGAGGTCAATTTTGCAGCACTTTGCTGCGCCAACAGGAACGTAAACATAGCATTCTCCTTTTTAAAAGGCGGTTTTTGCAGAGGCACAGTCCCCCCACTGTTAGCCATAGTGTATCCTATCAACAGACAAATGTCAAGCGAAATCTTTTGAGAATTTTTTTTTCTTTGCTTTTTTGAAAAAAAGAAAGAGGCGGGGACTTCAGCCTCCGTCTCTTGCATATGTGCGAAATTTCTCTGCGTCTTTGTGCTTCTGCACAAAACACCTCTTAACGGAGATAAAGCCCAAGCGGATTAAACGTCTTCCGGTATTTCATAGCCTTTGCGGTACGTGCCGCGAGCGAGAACGTTCGCTTCATCGCTGTTGGTGAAACGTTCTGTTTCGCCGTCAAAGAACAACTGCTTGTTGCCGACACGGTACGCAATGTTGCCCAAATGAACTAACACCGCACTGCGGTGACACTGCTCCGCGTCGCCGTTCGGCTTCGCCTTCCGCTGCAGCGCCTCGACAAAATTTTCCTGATGTTCGTGGTCAGAAAACGATCCGCCGCCTTCTGCAACGATTTCATCGTTCTTGCCCAACACCTGCCAACCGCCGCCGTGTCTGCCGAGATACATCAATCCTTCCGTTCCGTAAATCTCCGTTCGGGTCGCATTGTTCCGCCAATTCGGGAACAGCGTTTTATTGCTGCGAATCTTACCGGGCGTTTTCGTCATATAAGACGTAACTCCGCCGTTGGAGCAGGTCATCACGAAATCGCCGAAATCGTAGGTGATTTCCTGAAATTGAGGCGTTTCCGCATCCCCGCCGTTGATTTGCTTCGTTCCCCAGCCGTATACGGACTTCGGATGCGGCGGGTCGCCGATGACCAATCGGGCTAAATCCATCACGTGAGATGCATCATCGGACAGCGTCCCGCCGCCGAGGAACCAATACCGGTCTCTGCCGCCGAAGGTGGATTTGCGGTACGGCTGCATCGGTGCAGGACCGAGCCATAAATCCCAGTTGAGGTCATTGGGTATCGGCTCTTCCGGTGTTGCCGTAAATTTATCGCCGCCGTAATTCAGCATATTGTAACTTTTGACCGTTACGATTTTGCCGAGTTTGCCGCTCTTGATGTAATCCCTTGCCGAAAAAGCATAAGGGGCAGAGCGGTTCTGAAAGCCGACTTGCACGATGCGGTTGTACTTGGCGGCGGCTTTGACGAGTTGCCGTCCCTCAAAGATATGCAGCGAGGGATTCTTCTCGACATAGACATCTTTGCCTGCCTGACAAGCCCGGACGGCAGCGGGCATATGCCAATGTTCCCAAGTGGCAATCCAGACGGCATCGATGGTTTTGTCGTCAAAGATGGTGCGCATATCTTCAACGGCGTTCGGTGCGCTGCCGAAGTTTTGTTCGACGGACTGGACGGCTTTTGCCAATCTTGTCCGGTTCGGGTCACAAACGGTTTTCAGTTGCAGCACCGGATGTCTTTTGCAGCAGCCGGGGGCGGTTCCCATCCCGCGTCCTCCGCAGCCGATGAGAGCAAGGCTGATTTTATCGTTTGCCCCTTTTGTTTCCGCCCGCAGGTGGAGAAAGTTTCCGAAGCCGAGCGTTGCCGCTGCGGCAGTCGATGTCTTGAGAAAGTGCCGACGTTTCATCGTTTTTTAGGAAAGAGGATTGCTTATCTGTTCAGGTTCAGTGTAGCGATTTTTCACACTGAAGTCAAGGTACCGCAAATCCGCGGGAAGAGAAAGTTTGCAAGTGAGCGGGAGGCAAACTGTGTCAATTCGGTCTCCTTTCTTTCGACCGCCGGTTGAATTGCTTCTCTCCACCTCCTGTTAATTTCTGCTACAATAGTCCGAGATCCTTGAAACTTATCAACAATGATTCCTTCTGCAATATCCCCGCTCGAGAAACAGCGCCGCGTCGTTTTGAAAATATCCGGTGAATGTTTTTGTCTGCCGAAAGAACGGGGTATCGCTATGTCCTCTGTTATGCTCCTTGCCGAACAGGTTGCCAAAGTCGCCCAAGACGGTATCCAAATTGCGGTCGTGATGGGCGGCGGAAATATCCTGCGCGGCGGTCAATTCAAAGCCGCCAACGTTTCCATTCAGGAGTCCACCGCTCACTATATGGGAATGTTGGCCACGGTCATCAACGGAATGGCACTGCAAGATGCCATTGAACTTGTCGGACAACAGACACGGCTGATGACGGCATTTTCGATGGAGTCGGTTGCAGAACCCTACATCCGGCGGCGTGCTGTCCGGCATCTGGAAAAGGGACGTATTATTTTGTTGGCAGGCGGTACCGGCAGTCCGTTTGTAACAACGGATACCGCAGCGGCGCAGCGGGCATTGGAACTGAATGCGGATGTACTTCTCAAAGCGACGAAAGTAGATGGTGTGTACAGTGATGACCCTGAAACAAATCCGCACGCCGTTTTGTATCCCGAATTGACTTACGAACAGGTGCAGCAGCAGCGGCTGCGCATTATGGATCAGGAGTCGATAGCAAAGTGCGGCGAACACCGGATGCCGGTGATGATTTTCAATTTCCGCACGCCGGGCAATTTAGAACGTGCCTTGAAAGGCGAAAGAGTGGGAACGTTAATCAGTGGTGATAAGGCGGTGTGAATTCAGAACTATCCGTTTACGTTTTAGCCCTGCAAAGGGTCGCCCTGTATGATGATGGTAACCCCTGCAAGCGGAGCGGCAAGTTTTCATTGCCGCTCGCCCCAGCATATATTGCACGTAAAAAGGGAGAGGCTGAAGCCTCCCCCCCTTTTTACGTGTCTCTCCCCGTTGAGTCTAACGAAGGTTTGGTTTCGCTGCTTCAGGCTGTGTTGCTACAGCAGGTGCCGAATTCGATGAGGCAGCTGCCGGTGTTGTCGAATTGGAATCAAAAGCCGAAATATTAGGCGGTGCTTGGTCGACACCTATGTTCGCTTTCGCTGCCGTCTTGTCCTGCGGTTTCGGAGTCATAAAGGGGGCTAGTGCCAAAAGCGACCGGTCTTTGTTGCTCATAGCGAATATTGCCGGCATAGATTTCTTGTCAAAGCCCATTCGCACGGTGGTACCGTTATCGTTTTGCTTATTGACAACGTTTGCCCCGTTCGGACTGCGGACGACGAATTCACCGCCGGATTCCTTGCTCGAACCGATTTCGGTGTAGAACTGCCACTGTTCCATCGGTACTTCGGTAAGATTGTCGGGAGTAGTGAAAATTCGGTTACCGACGAATACCTGTCCTTGATATTGCGTCCCGATAAACTTCTTGCAGAAAACGACATTGTCTGCCAACACTGACCCTTCTTTGATTACGACTCCTTCCTTACCCTCGTTATTGAGCAGTACTGCCTTGTTTTTGACTGTTAGGTTGCCTACGGTCAGCGAGTCCAACGACTTCTGATTCGAGCCGGCAAAAAAAACGGTCGCTGCGCCGACGGCACCGCCGACGAGAGCAGAAGAGAGTGTGTGAATCCATCCTTTCATAAAAACCTCCATGTTTGTTGGTTACGTTGTTACTGCCCGCTTCGGCGGTCAGTTATTTCCTAATGCGTCGAAGAATAGTGATTGCTGAAAAATGAATCAAGAGCAGTTCAGCGGTCATAAAATCAGGAAATATGCTGATACCGATTTGAAATGGTCATTTTTTACGTTCTCTGCCTCCCTTTGTGATATTTGCGGTTCAATACAGGCGTGTTGCCTCTTCTCTTGCCGGGAGTAACACAACAAAGATTCACGCGGTCGTTGCCGATAGTCTATGGTCTCTCGTCGGGTTCTGCGGCGGACGCACCGGAAGGACAAAAGTTGATGGACAAGGCATACAAGGGTAATGCCTGCCGTACCGGTACTTTTGCGGTGGAATTGACAAGCGGCGGAAAAGACAGATAATAAGCACAGGGCGTATCAGTGAGCCTCCCTATACAATATGGATTTTGAACCGCTAATTCTTCCCGGAGTTGACCCTGCAAGACCTATCATTATCGCAGGACCGTGCAGTGCTGAAACAGAAGACCAAGTCTTGGACACCGCCCGGAGTGTCGCTCAAAGCGGTATCAAATTATTCCGCTCCGGGATATGGAAACCGCGCACCAAACCCGGCGGCTTTGAAGGAGTCGGCACAGCCGGTCTTGCCTGGCTCAAACGGGTCAAACGGGAAACCGGTATGTACGTTGCCGTTGAAGTCGCCACCAAAGACCACGTCTTTGAATCTCTAAAAGCCGGTATCGACTTTCTCTGGATTGGCGCAAGAACGACCGTTAATCCGTTTGCCGTTCAGGAGATTGCTGATGCGCTGCGCGGAGCAGACGTACCGGTCTTAATTAAAAATCCGGTCAATCCTGATTTGGAACTTTGGATAGGGGCTATTGAACGGATTTATGGTGCCGGTCTGCGGCGAATCGGCGTGATTCACCGCGGTTTCAGTTCTTACGAAAAAAAAACGTTTCGTAATCCGCCGATGTGGCACATTCCGATAGAATTACGCCGCCGGCTGCCGGACATTCCGATATTTTGCGACCCAAGCCACATTGCCGGCAAATGGGAGTTCGTGCCGGCACTGTGTCAACAAGCGATGGATTTGAAATTCGACGGTCTGATTATCGAAACGCATTGTCAGCCGGAAAAAGCGTGGAGCGATTCGGCGCAGCAGATTACGCCCGATGCCCTCGACCACATTTTATCTTTGTTGATTATCCGTGATGCGGACGGACTATCGAAAGATTTGTCGGAAATGCGCTGCCGAATCGACATAATTGACGAATCTCTGCTGGAACTGCTGGCGAAGCGAATGACCATTTCCGGCGAAATTGGCAAGTACAAGCGGAGTCATAATATGCCGGTGTTGCAATCAAGCCGATACAGTGAAATCATCGAACGCCGGGCTGCTCTCGGCGAGTCGATGAGCCTCAACGGCGATTTTGTGCGGACGATTCTCAAAGAGATACACGAGGAAAGCGTCCGTGTCCAAATGGACAGCGCATAGTTTGTTCAATTTGTTTCGTTGTGAATTGGTTTCTCAAAAAGAGATGAATAGTCATTCGGCGGCGGGTGTCGAGTTTTCGCTACTGTATTTACTCGTCGCAGAAATAACCTTGCAATCTGTTATTCCAAAATATTTGCAAACCGGAAACAGCATAAACTCCCGTTTAGCCGGTCGGCTGCACCGCCGGTGATTGCTGTAAAAACAATGACGAATATCATTTACGAACTGTAACGCTATTGACAACGGGATTGGTATGCTCGCCGCGACGTTTTTGATGGTATGGAACGTCAAATCACAGTATTTCACAATTTATTTGACTTATTTCGTCATTACTTTACGGTACTTGGTTCGTTTTTATTATGCAGGATGCCTTTACATTTATCCTGATGCGCAGAGCGGTCTTATTGTACTTTGCTCAGAATACATTCTCTGCCGGTTAATGCTGCCGCTCCGGATTGCTGCGGTAAAATCAACGTCAACAACATCATCGGAAACGACCCGTGTTCCAAAATGAACAGCCTGTGTCCGCATCAGTTCGACCCGTTCAGCACCGCTGCTTGATATTCATCCTTCAATCAGCGACAATAGCGGGACGGAATGACCGATTCCTTGCGCAATCGGCTCTGAAATTTTCCCTCCCTCCCTGAAAAATACGAATGTCCTATCAACATATCGAAACCTTGTCGTGGCTCGGCGGCACTGACGGTACACTGCGGCTCATTGACCAAACATTGCTGCCGTCTGAAGTGAAGGAAATTGACTGCCGGAATGTCGAAACCGTTTGGGAGGCAATCAAAAAACTGCGTGTCCGCGGCGCACCGGCTATCGGTATTTCCGCTGCCTACGGCGTGATAACCGGTATGCAAACACTGCCGCAAGATGCCTCATTGGATGCCTTCAAAAACCGCCTTAATGAAGTAATCGCCTATCTGGCTTCAAGCCGACCGACAGCGGTTAATCTTTTTTGGGCATTAGACCGGATGAAGACAAAAGCCGGGTCATTGTACGGACAAAAAGCAGTCGGCGGAATTGCCGGTGCGCTGCTTGGCGATTTGCTGGACGAGGCAAAAGCCATTCACGAAGAAGACCGTACCACCTGCCGGTTGATTGGAAAATACGGACAAAGCGTTATCAAGGACGGCGATACGTTTTTGACGCATTGCAACGCAGGCGGTTTGGCAACGGCTGACTACGGGACGGCACTGGCACTTTTCTTTGCCGCCGCCGAGTCCGGCAAGAAAATCAGCGTCTATGCCGATGAAACACGTCCGCTGCTGCAAGGAGCAAGATTGACCGCGTGGGAACTAATGCAGCGGGGAATTGATGTAACGCTAATTTGCGATTCGATGGCAGCATTGGTGATGCGGCAGGGAAAAATCAACGGTGTTGTTGTCGGAGCAGACCGTATTGCGGCAAACGGAGATACCGCCAATAAAATCGGCACGTACAGTGTTGCGGTCAATGCCAAAGTCCATAATGTGCCGTTTTATGTTGCCGCTCCGGTATCCACGTTCGATTTAACCTTACCGGATGGTTCACTGATACCGATAGAAGAGCGTCTTGCCGATGAAATCACGAACGGCTTCGGAAAGCGGACGGCACCGGAAGGTGTCAAAGTTTATAATCCGGCGTTCGATGTTACGCCGGCGGAATTGATAACCGGCATCATCACGGAACACGGCATCATCACCCCCGTCAACACGGACAGCGTACGGAAAACAGTTTGCCGTTTTTTGGTAGAATAATGCGTTTTTGCAAGGCTGTGACGGCGGTCTTGTTTCTAACATCTATCCCTGCAACAGCGACAAGAGCAATTGCTGCGACATTCGGGACTGCTGCAAAACGGCAACATTGGTCTGCATTAAAAGTTGCTGTTTCATCATACTCGATGATTCCGCCGCAAAATCCGTGTCCATTACGGCACTTCTTGCACTCGTTTCAATTTCAATACTGTCCATCATACTATCAATGTTCGCTTGGATTCGCGTCTTTTGGAATGCTCCGAGTCTGCCGCGAAGCGAAGCCACCTGTTCAGTAACCTCTTCAAGAATACGATATGCCGCATTGGTATCCGTCAACAAATCAGCACGGCTGCCGGTTTTCAGTTCCGACAAATAACCGTTGAGACCGCCCAATGCCGTGGTATGAACACTCGGCAGTCCAATCCGTGCCTGCAATTCCGAAACCGCATTAGGTCCCAGTTGAATCAGTGTTCCGCCGCCGGTGATACGGAACCCGAAAACCTCACCGCTTTGAACCGAGTCAGCAATCCAAAGCGATATATCCAAATTTGACGTTACGGTGCGGGCAATGCGTCCGTTTCCGATTGCCGGCTGACCGTTAATGTTCGCAACAACATCCGTGCCGTAACTCCGCTCCGCAATGTTGCCGAACCGGTCTGTTACGGGAAAATCACCGTCCTGTAATGCCCGAACATCGACAAATTCGCTGCTCCCGAACTCAACAGAAAAAAATGTTACACCGAGACCAGCACAATCGCTGCCGGTGAACATTTTTACGCCGAGTTTAGCCGACTCTTCCGGTGTCTCTGCCTCCTTGATGCCACCGGTCAACGTTGCCCAATCACCGGTACTGACAATTCCCTCTCCGGTCGAATTATCAGGCAGAGAAGCAGTAAAAAACTTACTGACCTCTGCATCGTTGTTGAGCAGCGCAATAATCTCGTTTGCCGTTGTATCTTTTTGTGGATTGAGACCTATCGTGATGCGTTTCCAGACGGGGTCGTAATGTACGGACGGACCGTCTGCATCGCCGCTGAAAACGATTTGCGTATTATTGTATGCCGCACCAACTTGCGTTGCTGTAACGGTAAAGTCGGCGTTGCGTCCCCGCTTTCCTGTAACTGTTGCCGAAGCATAATCTTCGATGATACCTTCGCCGTAACTGCCGAAAACAATATCGGGATAGAACACTCCGTCCGGCGGGCAGGCTTCAGCAAACGGGTCATACGTAGGAACAAGCGTTCCGATTCCTTGAGGCGAATCGCCTCCACAAACCGGCAAGGTAGAGTTTTTCGGGTCAATGCACGAAACACTGATACCGTATTTGTCGAGTATGACCTTGGCTTCGTCCGTTGACGGATTATCAAAGAACCGGACGAGGTCGTTTGCCGTTGTACGGACAATACCGTTAATATCGGTTTCCAGATTGATGACGAGCAGCCCAGACGAGTCCTCCGAAACCGACAAAGGCGTATTCGGAGAACTCGTCAGACGTATTTTCGGTGCGCCGTCCGGTGCGAGAAATTGCAGGTAATTGTTTTCGGCAACACTTCCGTAGTACGCAACTTCCTTAAAGGGAGTTACGATACCCAGACCGCTTTGGTCAGCAGGAATGGTTGCTGACAACCTGCCGCTGCCGTCCCCGTTTCGCAACAGCGGCGACGTGTTGATTAACTCGGCAATACTGTTCGCAGTCGAAACGACATTGCCGTTGTCATCGGTTTGCAAAACGACTTCGATAATTGCCGGAGCGTTGCCGCTGCCTTCGCTAAAATTCAAAAACGCTTCGGCGTTCGGCTCGACCGGCTTGGTAAAACGGAAAACAAAGTTTCCGGCGGCTTCACCGGTTTCGCTCGCTGTTACAATAATATCGTTGTCTTTGCCGTATGAAGTCAGGACGATATTACCTGGTGCTGCTCTGGCATAGACCGCTGCCCCGACACCGGTCGAATCGCTGAGACGGTTGACCGCATCGGCAATATCATAGACATCTGCTTCGCCGTCAAAGTTGAACGTTTGATAACCGCCTGTTCCGCCGACACTGAAGATGGTATCCTGTTTTAAGGCTCCGTAAGGATAATACAGTGTTGCCTGACTAGCGGGAACAAGCACTTGCACGTCAATGTCTTTTTCGCTGCGTCCCAAAAACTCCGCTTGATTGATTTCAAGTTTCGTTACTTTGTTTCCATCGAGTCCAAAGGTTATAAAATCCAATGACCCGTCGAGGAGTTTTTGGTTTTGAAAGGTTGTCGATTCGGAAATAAAGTCGATTGTGTTCAAAATCGCATCGGCGTTGAGTTGCAAAGCGGCGAGTGTTGCGTTATTTTCGGCTCCGGTATTGGCGGCTTCGGTAATGAGTCCCCGAAGGTCGTTGAGCAGATTGCTGAGATGTGCCAGTGCACCGTCTGCTGTGGCAATGACAGCATCGGCACGTTCACAATTCGCCACTGCCTGCACCGTAGAGGAAATGTCAGTTTGCATTTGCGTACCGGCAACGAAACCGATGGGGTCATCTTTGGCGGTATAAATGCGGAGACCCGACGACAAATTGCGGATGGAGGTTTGCAGAGCGGTCTCTGACCGCTTGAGAGACAGTTGTCCCATCAGCGAACTGATATTGACCTGTAAATTGGTAGGATGTGAAATAACCGGCATAACTCCCCTCTTTCCCCGTTATCGGCAAAACCGGCAGCCGTTCATTACCATTTTATTCATTATCAACTTCTGCAATGGCTCTTTTATTCTCACTGCAAGTATGTTAGAATTGCCGGACACGTTTGCATTAAGAGTATGCTCCAAGTACCAGAACCCGCCGTTTCCAGTTGGTTTCATTTGAAAGGTCTCCTCGACATTCCCTTGTCGGTTTTGCTCGTGATACCGGCATTGCCTATAATGCTTGCGGCAGTCATTATCGTTAAATTGACCTCCAAAGGTCCCGGCATTTATAAACAAGTGCGTTCCGGCATCAACGGAAAAGTCTTTACCATCTACAAGATACGTTCGATGCGTGCTAATGCCGAAGCGGCGACGGGTGCCGTTTGGTGTGCCAGAAAAGATAACCGCATTACGGCGGTCGGCAAAATCATTCGGACGATGCACATTGACGAACTGCCGCAACTCTTCAATGTGATTCGCGGCGATATGTCGCTCGTCGGTCCCCGTCCTGAAAGACCGGAGTTTGTCAGTGAACTCGAAAAACGTATTGATGTCTATGCGTACCGGCTGAATGTGAAACCCGGCATTACCGGATTAGCACAACTGAATCAGGCTTCAGATGTTGACCTAAATGATGTCCGCCGTAAATTGGTGTATGATTTCGAGTATATCGAACACGCTTCACCGATAATGGATTTGATGTTAATTTTTTGTACCTCGCTCAAAGTGGTTAAGATGTGTAATCCTTTTGTACTCTCTCTTTTTCGTTTACGCCGCTCGGTAAAGACAATGCCTTGGGCTGCCGTCATTCAAGCCGAAATGAGCAACCCGCTGCACGGCGAGGAACGTTTGTCCCGCATTCTTCTCAAACAAACGTAATTAGCGCACAATTTCCTGCACGCTTTGAAGAATTCCTGCCGTGTTGAGATGCCAGAGACGGATGCCGCTGTTGCCGGGCGACAATTTATTTTCGTAACAAAAAACCAATGCGCTGCCGTTCTGTATCACCGCACAGTTGCTGATCGGTAAAGAACTGTTACGAAAAGTAATGAAATCTCCGCCGTCTGTCTGATTCTCCGTTGGATTTTGTGTTAGATTATTTGTCTGATTCTCTGCCGCCGGTGCCTCCGCTAGGAATAAAGAGCCGCCCGTACCGTTGATAATCACCATACTATTACCCGCGTTACTCTCCGCTGCTGTGATAATCCGCTCTGGAATACCGCAGTCGGCATTGATTGTAACGCCGCTCTCCGCTGCCGTCTCAATCTTACCGCCGTTTACCTTCCAGCGTTTGACCGTCCGGTCAAAACTGCCGGAATAGACATATTCTCCCGCCGCATCAACCGTTATAACGCTAATCCAGCCGGTATGCCCTTCCAGTACAACGGAATCCGGCGACAGTTGCGTACTCTTCCAGTTCCAAAGCCGCACAGTATTGTCCTGACTGCCTGTCGCCAGCCATTGACCGTTCGGAGCAAATTCAATATGCGTAACAGCCAGCAAGTGTCCCCGCAGCAGTTTCGGTTCGCTGCCAATACCGTCATCAGATAAATCGTAAATCCGCACAACAGCATCGCTGCCGCCGAATGCCAACTTTTGTGAATCCGAACTGAAGCGGAGAACTTTAACGTCCGTTGAGGGACACGTTATCGCAAGAGCCGACGGAATTAAACCTGTTTCCAGGTTACGCAAGTTCCAAAGAAACACCTGGCTTCCGCTCTGCGGTGAACCGTTTGTGTCCTTCTCGAAAATTTTGCCTTTCGCTTTGAACGCAACCTGCCGGACAGCGTTATTATTACTGCCGCTGCCCGCAACGAGATTGTCTCCTGCGGTAAGACTGCGCCGCACGGCAAGGTAATGTCCGTCCGGTGAAATCTGCATATCCGCAATCTCCGGTATCTTTTCGCGGAACTCTGCCGATGTTTCTGCCGGATTTTTAAGCGACATATCCCAAATCCGAATCGTTCCGTCCGTTTGACAGCCGATAATCCAGTGTCTGTCCGGCGTGAAAACAAAACGGACGTATTGTTTGCCGGTTGCGTCGAGAATGAATTCCGACGGCGTTTTTCCCTCTTTTTCCTCCAAGTTCCAAAGGCGGACAGTTTTATCCCGCTGTTGCGTCAAGAGCCATCGGTTGTCATTGCTTAACGCCGTGATTTCGACCGGCGAAATTCCTTCGGCAAACACTTTTCCCCAACTCAATGCGGTGTATGTTCTGCCGAGCAGCCAGTACGATTTCTCAGGGAATTTCTGACCGAGCGTTTCATAAATTTTTGCGGCGGCAACGGCATTTCGGATTGCCGGCTCCGGCGAACTTTGCGATTTTTCGGCACATTGTGCTAACAGGGCTTCGGCATCGGCGAGTGTCGGTTTCGGCGGTAATATCAGATTCTCTGCCGATTCCGTCTCCTCCGGCGTTTCGACCGGCATTCCCGGTTCAATAATTTTTGTTACCGATTCTGCCGCCGGTAGTGGTACTGCCGGCAGTGCCGGCTCGGAAGACAAAAGCATCGGCGGGTTCGTTGATGCAGCCGGACTTTCGGGCAGCGAAATCGCTGAAAGCGAATTTTCCGGCAGCGAAGTTGCGAACAGCGGCGTTACCGGCAATGCTGACGGTAAAAGAAGTCCGTCCGCGGCGATGCCGCCCGCTTGGTGTGCCGTATGTTTTTCAGGAATAAAGCCCGCTTTGACGGCAAAGAGCAGCGTTCCGGCAAGAATGCAGCACTGTAACAACACTGTCCAAGTGAGAACAAACGTTTTCGTGAACGGATAAGAATAAGAAGGTGCCGTACGTATAAGAGAAGCAGCGGAATAATTCCCTGAATAATCGTCTGTCGGCAAAAGTCCGGTTCGCTTTCTCAATCCGTTTTGTAATTCTTTGTGTGATTCATTCCGCAATTCCGTCTTTATCTCATTGTCTCCGCCGCACGCCGGACACACGGCGGACGCAGCGTTTTTCGTTCCCCAATACCGGAACTCGAAACCGCAGTGCGTACACTGTATTGTTCTTGACGCTTGCAAAGTCATTGCCGAATGCTGAATTCTGAATTAAAAACTTTTCTATGTGTCTGTGTGTTGCGTGTCTGCCTGATACGGACTCGTGATTATGCTGCACTCCGTTCTCTCGGTTTTGTTCTCTCCGCTGCCTGCTGCGGGAAAGCGAGGGTCTTCGGCATTGCCGTCAAATCTTTTTCCGGCGGACGTTTCCGAACGAGGAAGTTTTCTAAATCGTCTTCGACATCCCGGAATACCTCTTCCCAACTCTCTTGAAACTTTTGCCGATAAACTTTCACCGTGTTGTACCAAACGGATACCGGTTTATTTTCGTTACAAATATCAACAGTACGTCTCCAATCAGCACCGGCGGGAAGTATCAGGTATGTATTGACCCCCAAAGCACCGGCAAGGTCGGCAACATAACCCGGCGGAGTAACCACTAAATCCAATGCCGCAAGCATTGCCGCCATTTCATCAAGGTCGTATTGAAAGACCTCTGAATAAAGGCGGGGATTGATACCGTTACGCTGTCCTAGTGCATTTTTTGCCGAACCGTTCTGCAAATTGACCCAGCAGACATCAAAGTGCCGGGCAATCAATTTGCGGAACTCGTCAACCGGCAGCGACGTTTGTTTATCATTTTCCGCCGTCCAATGTCCCCGCCAAAGAATTCCGACTTTCTTTGCATCGCCGGTTTCGGCTAGTCTGTTTATCCAGCGGTTCATTTTGTCTTTGTCCGGTACAAGGTAGGCTTTCCGTAACGGAAAATCGTACCTGTCCCGCCGGAAATAGCGGGGCATAGAACCGAAGGCAATTTGCGCATCCGGCTGTATCCCCCAAGTATTTTGCTGTTCATCGACAACGCCTGCCGGCAGCGGGACAATTTCCGCTCTGGGAAACGACCGCTTGAACAAGTTATGCAAAGCGGTATCACATTCGACAACGCAATGTTCAACGGTGTTAATGAGATTCGGCAGACACGAGGCAAACATTAAGTCTGCCGCAATACTTTCTTCGCTGTATGCCAAGACACAACGCTGCTGCCGGTTCGTTTCCGGCGACCAGTTCGGCAAGCAATGCCGCTCCCAAGTACCGGACATTGAGGCAAAACGGAATTCCATTGCATCCCAGCCGTCAGCGAAATTGCCGGCAGACAACAGGGCTTGTCCGTAACCATAAACTGCCTGCGGATATTCGTTCCCGACTTGCAGCATCTTTTGGTAATACGGCAGCGACTCTTCATACCGTTGAGCCTTGCGGAGCGATTCGGCAAGGTACAAGCAAATGTCCGGCGAAGATTCATCCAGCAATTCTGCCGTGTGCAATGCCTCTATCGCTTCATTGTACTGTTCCTGCTGATACAAGATATAGCCGAGCGTCAGCCACGCCGACGCATTGTCCGGCTGAACACACGTCAGGGAACGGAACGAGACGATGGCTTCGGCGAAGTGTTCAAACTCGAAGTGCATTTGCCCCAAATGAAGCAGCAAATCCGGTTCTTCCGGTGCTAGTGCTGCGGCTTCGGTCAACACGTTTAACGCTTCTTTCCGGTGTCCGAGCGTACAGTAAGCCAGACCGATGTGAAAAAGAATCGTTGCTTCCGAGCGGCTTTTTTTTGTATCGGACGCTGCTGTATCAGGAGACACTGCGGTCTGTCCGGCGGAGTCCTTCCGCAGCAAATACAAAGCATCGTAAAAATACTGAATGCCGACGGATGTGTCCCCTTGTTGACAGCGGACAATTCCCAGACCGTCTAAGGCGCAAAGATTGCCGGAATCTTCACGCAGAATTTCCTGATACAGAATCTCTGCCCCGGCGGTATCGCCTTCCCGTAAAGCATTTTTTGCTGCCGTGATTTTTTCGTTCGTTGTCATCGGTTTATTGGGTAAAAGTCCGGCTTTTTGATAGAACTAAACCGCAGCCGGTTTCTCTATCGTCTATCTATATCGTCCGTACAAACGAAAAAATTGATACAATCCGCAAATTTTTACATATAATCCGTATAATCCTTAAAAATCTTAAAATCGTTAAAGCCGGTATATTTTAACAGCCGATACCCCAAATATGGGGCGTTTTGTATTCACAACGGGAATTAGGCGGTGCAGCCTTATCGGGCTATGTACCCTTGCACTGCTTATGAGCAGCGGATGCGGCAGACACTATTGCCGTCAAAAAACCGATGGAGAAATCTATGCACTTCTTGATACCGGTGAAAAATGCGCTCAATTAGACATCCGTGATTACCGAATTGAGCCGCAACAGCAATCCCGAACGGCACATCTTTGCGATGATTGGAAGCGGTATCTGCCAGCAGATGCAGACCGCTGTGTTCCGCTTGACAAAGAAACGGCCGTTGATTTGGCATTGCTTCATTCACCGGAATATCAAAGTGCCAAGGAGAATTTGTATTTGTCGGCGGCATCCGTTTCGCAGGAGCGTTTCCGTTTCGACGTGCAGTTTTTCGGCGGCGATTCGGTTTTTTATACGCTTGCCGGACGTTTGAAAGGCGGTACTTCGTTGGAACATCAGCCGTTTGTGAATGCCGCCCTTTTGACGGCGGCAGGCGGAGAAATTGTTGCCGGACTCGCTAATTCCGTTACTTGGACGTTCAACGGCAAGAGCAGTTGGTCGGCAGATTCCATCTTAAACATATCGCTGGTGCAACCGCTGCTCCGCGGTGCGGGACGGCAAGTTGTTCTTGAGAATTTAACGCAGAACGAACACAATTTCCTGTCGGCGATGCGGCAGATGGTGTTCTTTCAACAAGGTTATTATACAAAAATTGTAACCGGCAGCGGTGCGCAGTCTGCACCTTCAGGTACGAGCGGGTCGGCTTTCACGCCGTCCTCTGCCGGCGGCTTTTACGGGCTTCTGGCAGAACAAGTCCGCATACAAAATCAGCGGCAAAATATATTCGCTTTGGAAGAGAACCTGAACCGTTTTATCGAAATCTTTGAAGCCGGTCAGGTGACCGACGTGTATCAGGTTGAGGAAACGCGTCAAAATTTACTAAACTCGGAAAGCAATTTTTTGAGCCGCGTCAGCCGATATGAAACAAGTGTTGAAACCTTTGTCCGGTCACTCGGTTTGCCGCCGGACCTAAAAGTCAAAATCGATGACCCGCTGATGCAGCAATTCCAGTTGTCGTCTCCGACACTGACCGATTTGCAGACGGATGTCGGAAATATTCTTGCGGCAATACGCAAAAAAGACAAGCCGCTGCCGAATGATTTTATGAACAAATTGAAAGCAGTCATCGAACGCTGCCGGTCGGAAATCAAAGTCCTTCAAGCGGATTTAGCCGACTTGGATAAAAGTATTCCGGCACGAAAAACCTATTTGAAAAGTCTCGCACAAATTATTTCGGAGAAAACGGCAGATAACGCACGCATCGACAAAAACGTGTATGATACGGCAGTGTTTGACGCACGGATTACAAAATTGAAAGTAACGGACATTCCCCGCAACTTGTCCCGAATCGATGCCTGTGTTACGTTAATTGAAACGGTGATCAATACAGATGAAGCATCGCTGCGGCAGATGATAACAGACAGGTCTTTCAACGAGACAGTGATGAAGGCACTCGAAACGCTCAATCTCAACGAAACATCAATATTGGACAGAGAAGAGGAACTGTTCAAAAAGCAGAAAGAATTCGAAGAGAAGCAAAACGAATTACAATCACTGCGGCAAGCATTTGATAAGGATACGCCTGCTAAAGACACATCTGCTAAAGATACGCCGCAGCGGGAACAGCAGAAAATTATTGCCGAACTGCGGCAGAAAGATACATATCGGGATTGGGTACGCCGAATTTTGTCGGCATTTCAGTACGAATTGGTCTCGTTGTCTCTGATGCAGACACGAACCCGATTGGATGCCGTCACGCTGATTCCGGTAACAATGACACCGGAGGATGCGTTGAATACGGCAGTAAGCAACCGCTTGGATTGGCTCAACGAGCAGTCGGCATTACAAGATGCCCGCCGTCATATCGAAATTGCTGCCGACCGGTTGAAAGGCGATTTGAACGTGACGTTTGACGGCAAACTGGGAACGCTTGACCAAGACGGGTTGGATTTCAGCAGCAAAACAGGACAAATGATGCTTGGTTTAGAATGGGACTCGCCGCTGACGAGACACAATGAGATGCTGGATTTACGCCGGGCGCAGATTGCGTATCAGGATGCCCGGAGGAATTATTATTCGTATGTTGATTCGGTCAATGCTCAACTGCGTCTTATCCTGCGGAACTTGCAGATGCATCAGGTCGAGTTTGAAATTGGACGCAATGCGATATTGACGGATGCGGTTCGGGTTGATGTGATGCAGTTACGGATGGAGCAGCCGCCGCGGCGGGGCGAAAAGATTGACACAAATACGGCAACGCAGTTAATCTCTGCGCTCAACGGTTTTATGGACAGTCAGAATTCGTTTTTGGACACTTGGGTTGCCTATCAAACGCAGCGGATGCTCCTTGACTTGAATCTTGGTACAATGCAATTAAGTCCGGGCGGTCATTGGCTTGACAAGGACAAGACTGTTGAATCTGCGGCGCAAAGTCCGCAGCCCCTGCCCGCACCGGTTCTCAATAAGCGGTATGTTATGCCCTAAACTTGAGGTATATCGACACATAAGATGCTTGTCCAGAGCCGCTTTATGGCTGAGCGAATCAGACTGACATCAACCGGCAAACGCTTGATTTTTGAATGTTTTGCCGTAGAATCGCGGTCTGTGGTGTCTAAAAAAAGCGAAACCACTTGGAAGGTCCAAGTTGCCGAAAATTATTTCAAACCGTTTGTCTGCACATTTGACGAAAAATGGATTGACCTGCTCGTCGAACCGCACGCCAAAGGTCTCTTTGCGCCCTTTCTCTGGGCAGAAGCGAAAAAAGAAATTACGTCCATTCCATTAATGTTCGCCCAACTCTTGCTGACGATTAAACCAATTTACGACAACGGTAAAAAAAATCTGCCGAAATATCTAGGCGTGTTCGACAATGAACGAATCGTTTTCGTCGAGTTTTATCATGTATGGGACATCATCAATGCCAATCCGTTCAACTGGAAAGAAAAACCAAGTAATGTTTCCAAAAACAACGAAAA
>JAITOZ010000276.1 GCA_031289675.1 Planctomycetaceae bacterium | reverse complement strand
CTCAAAGAATGTGAGTTCCGCTTCAATTACTGACCGCCGAAACGATTGACCGCTTTGAAAAAATGGCTTAGAATGACTTCAAAACCGCCTTCTGTTTAGAAATTATCTATGCCAGCCCCAAAATCTTTATTAGATATGTTCGGTAACCGCCGGAGACAGGCAGAAAACACTCTGCGGTCTTCGCGCCTTCGTAATTAAAAAAACAAAAAACTGTTAGCGAACAACTCCAATGATTCTGGCGATTGAAACAACCGAAAAATTCGGCAGTGTTGCGATACTTGATAAAAAGACCGTTTTGGCAGCAGCCGATTTGCCGAAAGACCGGCGGAGTTCGCAGACACTCCATCCGGCAATCGAGCAACTTTTTACCCGAAGCGGAACACTGCCGAAAGACATTACCGCCGTTGCCGTTGTTATCGGTCCCGGTTCTTTTACCGGTTTGCGCACCGGTGTAACGGCAGCAAAAATGTTTGCTTATGCTTCCGGCGCAAAAGTTGTTGCCGTCAGTACGTTCGATGCTGTTGAACACAAAACAGCAGGGATTTACAGCATCGGTGTCGATGCTCAGCGCAGCGAGGTGGTCGTGTCAGTAAATCGTGAGGAGGCAAAGTTGATGTCTGTTGCCGATTGGCAAGAGCAGCGTAAAAGTTACAAAAATCTTATTTTTACGGGACCGGCACTGGAACGTTATGCCGCACAAATGCCGCCGGAAGCGGTATTGGCAGACGAACAGTATTGGTTTCCGAATGCCGCGGCGGCGGGCAAACTTGCTGCCGAACGGATTGAGCGTCTGGAGTTTGACAACGTTTTTTCGCTCTTGCCGGTGTATTCCCGAATGAGTGCCGCTGAGGAAAAACTGTCCGCCGCCGGTCTCGTTCGTTGATTTTATTCCGATTTGACTTTGTCGAGATGAAAAATGTATCCGCCGCTGCCGTCTTTTTGAACGGTTCCGAAGTTCGGTGCCGGAAAGTGCATACCGCCGATAGGAATGTTTCCTTCGGCTGCCAAATTAAGGATTCGTTTTCGGGAAGCAACTGCTGCTGCCGGGTCGCTGTCGTAACTCGAACAGATTTCCGGTTTCGGAAACTGCAATGCGGCAGCGTGAAGTAAATCACCGGCAACCAGACATTTTTTCTTTGCCGATTCAATCAAAAATGCCGTATGACCGGGAGTATGTCCTGCCGCATCCAATGCTTTTATCTTGACGGTGCCGTTGTTAAATACGGTTTCGCCGTAACCGAACGGGTTTTCAAATGCCGCTCCGTATACTGCCTTAATTTTGTTTTGTGCTGCTCCCGTACCGACATATTCCGGCAGCGCACAGCGGACAGCGGCGTTCGGAAACCGGCGTGCGTTATCATCGAACAAGCCGCCGATATGGTCGGGATGCAAATGCGTCAGAAGAATCAGTTTTACAGTGTCCGCTTTGATACCCAGTGCCTTGATTTGTTTGAACCAAGCCTCGCCGCCGAGACCGGTATCAAACAAGACGGTATCCGCACCGGCAAACAGCACCATTGATGACATACTCGCCGGTGCGCCGTTCGGAATGTATTGGTTCACGACGGCAGGGTCTGCCGAGGCAAAAAGCGATTTCTCCATCGTGCGGGCGGCTTCATTGACCGCGATGATACGGAAATCTTCTTGAGAAAAGCCGAATTGCGGCAGTATCGACAACATAACAACAGACACTAACAGAGTTCGCATATAAGGGTACAATCGGAAAAGACCAAACTACCGCACCATTATAACCGCTTGATTTCTCTCTTGCAATGGTATAGAATGGGTACTCACACTCCCATTATGGTACGAATTA
The DNA here is from genome assembly GCA_031289675.1 of Planctomycetaceae bacterium. Lineage (GTDB taxonomy): Bacteria > Planctomycetota > Planctomycetia > Pirellulales > Thermoguttaceae > WRKP01. Next base: position 15,023 of record JAITOZ010000276.1, on the reverse strand, counting down.
CTTATGACACAAACAGTTCCCGTTGAATATGCAGTTCCTGTTGAATATATCAACCCGTTTATCGTTGCCGTTACCAAGACGTTGGAAACGATGGTCGGATGCAAGGTAACGAGGCAAGCCCCGATGCTGAAAAAGGAGTCCCGCACGTTGTTTCCTGTCAGCGGTATTATCGGGCTCTCCGGCACGGTCATCGGTACTTGCATTGTTACGATGTCTGAAGTGTTGGCATTGAAAAGTGCTTCGGTGATGTTGATGGAAGACCGCACGCAACTGGATGACGAAGTGTTTGATGCTGTCGGTGAATTGACGAATATGATTGCCGGCAATGCCAAGGCGCAACTTGAAGAGTACAAGTTGTCTTTGAGTTTGCCGAACGTTATCCGCGGCAATGATGTTGAAATTCTTTTTCCTGACGATTGTCAGCCGATTTCGATACCGTTCCAAACAGATTTTGGACCGATGGCGGTTGAAATCGGTTTTTCGCCATTGGATCATTCAGTAATTTTAGAACAGCACCGAAACGATAGGGAAGGCTTGCAGCCTCAATGATGTATTTCTTTACAAACAATTTAACCTGCTTGCAAATTCGGTACAGAAACGTTTTAGTGCAGTAATTTTTGCAGTGTACTCACTGCCGTGCGGGCCAACTCCGTTTCATCGCAGAGAACAATATCCGCTCCCAGTTGTTCCAACTTAGGAATGTTCGCCGAATACCGGCAGCGAGCCGCCACAATACAGTGGTCGTTGAGTTCCCGAACGGCATCGACAATCTCCTCGGCAAATGTGTCGTTCGGAACAGAAATGACCGCCAGCGACACATTTTTCACATCGGCAAGTTTTAACGTCTGCAAATCGTTGGCGTTGCCGGCGATTGTTTGACAACCCTGTTGAGCGTAGGGATGCAAATTGACCGGATTCATATCGATGAGCGATAATTCAAAGCCGGATGTCTCTAAAAAAGCCGCTACTTCCGCGCCGGTCGGTCCCAGACCGACCACTAACGCCCGCTTCGATATGTCTTCAGGAAAAATGATTTGACCGGCAGTGTCATCGTGATGAATAACCGGATGGTGATGCGGAAAAGCCAGCGCAATTCTTAAAAAAAGCGGTGTCAGGAGTATCGAACTTAAAGCCGTGAAAAGAATAATCTGATAAACTTCATACGAAAACATTTTTTCTGTATAACCTTGCGCAATCAAAATAAACGACAATTCGCCGAGTTGCGAAAGCCCCAGTCCCATTGCCATTGCCGGCACGAAGGACAAACCGAGAACCCAAAAAGCCAGACCGGCAGCAAGCGTTTTCAAAACCAAACAGCCGGCTAACGTTCCGAGAGTTGCGGCAGGCATCATAAAGAGGATTTTCGGGTCGAACAAAGCACCTAGCGAAATGAAAAAGATAGCCGAAAATGTTTCACGCATCGGTACGGTCACGGCAGAAATCTGATGTGTCAAGCGGGTGTCGCTTAATACCACTCCTGCCGCTAATGCGCCCAAAGCCCCCGGCAGTCCGAAGTATCCTGCCGCCCCGCAAACACCGATTAACAAAACCATCGTGAATAAAACCATCAGTTCCACGTTCCGCAAGTTCTGGAGAAAAGGTACGATGAAGCGGACAAAAACAAGCCGGAGCAAAACGATGAAAATGATAAAAACTGCGGACTTGACAGCCAACTCGGTCAACATTGCTGCTGGCGATACCTCTGCTGCTGAACCGTTGGTCATTGTTGCAAGAATACCAATCAACACCATCAACGGAACGATGGCAACGTCCTGAAACAGCAAGATGGCTACGGCACGCAAACCGGAAAGCGATGTTGCCAGTCCCATATCTTCGAGAGACTTAAAGACGAGAACCGTTGAACTTAATGCTACGGCACTGCCGAGAACAACGCCGACTTTCCAATCGAAACCGAGCAGATGAAATAACAGCCCGAAGGGAACAATTACGCCGAGCATCTGTATCAAACCGCCGGCGAGAAAGTGTTTCCAGATACGTCCCAGTTCGGAAGGGGAAAAATGGATACCGATGGCAAAAAGCAGCAGATTGGCACCGAGATGGGCAAAGTTATCAAGAATGTGATGTTCGACCACATTGACCTGTGTAAGGGTATCCGTATCGGCGGTCTGTTTATCCGCAGCCGGTTTTGTTTCTGTTTCCGCTTCTTCCGTTTGTCCGCTTAAAACGGTTTTAGATTCAATACTTTCGGCTCCTTCTTTTCTTTCAATGCTGTTTTTTTCTTCATCGACATCGGGAGAATCTTCTGTTTTCGTGAGATTTACCGCTGCACTTTCAGCCGGTTCTTCGGCAGTGTGGGATTTGAATATACCGAGAACACCGCTGCCAATCAATGCGCCAATCAACAGATAGCCGACGACCATCGGCACTTGCAAACGTTTGCACACAACACCGGCAGCGAATCCTGCTGAAAGGATGATTAAGAGGTCATATAAAAGTTGCTGGATAATAACCGTTTCACTCATCGCCATTGCCGATTCCTTTTCCTGCTATTTTTTGTAATCATTCTTACAATTAGGGTGTGTTCACGTGGACAATATCGGCAAAACAGGATTTCATTGAGTACCGAAGATATTCCCATCTTCACCTAGCAACCGGACATTCTATCAGTAGAATGAACGATATTCAAGCACCGGAACGCTCTATTACGGACGAATCGGCGGAATCGGAGAGACCGATGACAATTCCAGAGAGCCGCCGAGTTAAATCCGTCCGTTATTTTTTTGTAACGGTAATTTATCCGATACTGCCGGTTGCGCAGCACATTAGTTTGTTTTTAATGCCTGAACGTCCGCAGCATTATACTTCAGAAAACCGCTCACCGGTAATATCCATTCACGCTGACCTGCCGTTGTCAATTTCACTTTGCCGTCAACTGCCGTACCGCCGCTGCCGCAAGGGAATACCAAGCCGTTACGTTTACAAAAACGTAACAACAAACATTATTCCCCAATCCCGCCTTAATTAGGGCTTTGCTTAAGGGAAGGTCAGTCAGCAGTCCTTCGTACAGTTCTTCCTGTGCCGCTTTTTCCTCCGCTATTTATCGTTTCCATATCCCAAATGCGGGCAGTTTTATCTTCACTTGCCGCAATCACTTTCTTTCCATCGGGAGACAAGTCGGCTAAATTAATATTCCCGGTATGTCCTTTAAGTACGATGGCAGGCGGAGCGGCACTAGCGGTTGGGACGCAGTACGCGGTTGTCAGCAACAGGGCGGACAAAATAACGGTCAGGGATGCGGTAATGGTTTTCATTGGAAATGTTTTTACGGAAAAGGGGGTGAATGGAAAATGTTGACTCAAAATAGCGCGGCAATGGTATGTCCGCTATCTTGCGATAGCGGCTCTGATTTAGTCCTATTTCATTTGCCGTTGAGGCGAAGGAACCTTGCGTTGCGTCTTTGGGATATTTTAGCCTTGACTTCGGGAAAATCCCAGCCGCTGCGGAACTCCGGCTTCAGCAGTTTGTTCACAGCAGCGTTGTCCGTTTGCATTGCACCGGCATTCCACACCGCCGATGTTACCGTACTGCGGTGCATATTCGCCGCTATCAAAATCGCTTCCATATATTGACCGGCATACTCGAAACGGCACTCGCACTGCTCCGGCTTGCCCGCCTTAACCGCATCAAGCCATTGCTTATGATGTCCCGCACTCTTCGCCGGATACGTCATCGCCGGCGGAGCAAAATCCTTAAACTTCTCTTGCGGGAAAAGCGTATGATAACCGTAATGCACTTGCAGCGAACCTTCCTTGCCGATAAACAGCACGCCCGCCGGTTTAGACGGGTCAATCAACCCCGCCGCAATGCCTTCGGGACGGCGGCTGCCGTCGTACCAATGAACCTTCAACGGACGTTTCGCTGCGGCTTTGCTTGCCGAACGGGGACTGACCGTAAATGTAACGTGCAACTGGTCGCGGTTGTACAACGGACTCGGCGGAGCCGGACCATTCACGTCAATTCGCGCCGGTGTTGCTAAATCCAAAGCCGTCCAAGCCAGGTCAATGGTATGCGGTCCCATACCGGTAATCCAACCGCTGCCGGAATGCCAGAAACCGTATTTGCTAAACGACAACCAGGCACTGTTAAACGGGCGGAACGGAGTCGGACCGAGCCATAAATCATAATTCAATTCCGGCGGAACCGGCGTTTCGCCGACTGGGTCGGTTTTCGGAACATACGTTCCCTGACACCAGATATGCACTTCGTTCACTTCACCAATAGCACCGGCACGAATGAGTTCAATCGCCCGATAATAATGTGCAGAATCCCAAGAGCGGACTTGCGTGCCGGTTTGGGTACAGAGTTTCTTTGCTTCGGCAAATTTCGACATTTGCCGGGTTTCCCAAACGGAGTTCGCTAGCGGTTTTTCGCAATAACAGTGGAGACCGAGATTCATTGCATTGCAGGCGATAATGCCGTGTGTATGGTCAAGCGTAGCGACGAGGACGGCATCGAGTTCTTTGGTATGTTTGCTTAACAGTTCGCGGTAATCGGCGTATCGGTATTCGACCTGATACTTATCGCCTTGGGATTTGAGCGTATTGGCATTCACATCGCAAAACGCATAAAGTTTTTCGCTGCTGCCGGTTTCGCTGACGAGTTCGGCAATGTTCGCACCGCCTCTTCCGCCGATGCCGATGCAGGCGATTTGCAATTTGCTGTTAGGGTTTTTGTCAGCCAACAGTGCTGGAGCGGGCATTGCAGCGGCAACGGCACCGACTGCGGCGGCACTGCGCAAAAACTGACGGCGGGATTGACGTTTCATTTCGTTAGTCATTTTGATATTTCTGATGTTAGAGTATTGTTTCATTCGTTAAAGTTGTTCGTTCTGATATTCTTTCCACGCCGCTTTTTTAGCGTCCTCACTGACGGAAGCGTCGTGCAGCCAGAACTGAAAACGCAGCGTCAGTGCCTCGCCTTTGACCAGCGGATAACGTGTGCCGCTTTTCGGAAATGCCGGTTGGAACCAATTCAAATTCTTGAACTCAATAAACTCGCCGGGATAATTCGGATTCGACGCTTTCTCAAACAGTGTCAGTTCCGTATTGCCTTCCGATTTCGGATTCTTCCACGAACCCCAAGTCCAAGCCGGATTCGTTTCCGGTTTCTCCGGCGATACAAAAGCACCCGCCTTCCAGTCCGGTAAATTCAAAAACCGCAAGTTAAGACCGCCGTAACCTTTCATTCCCCGCCGTGCTAATGTTACACCGTCAACCAAAGGCGTTATCTCAACAACGAGATTGATTTTCCGTCCTTCGGCTGTTTTTTTGAAAACAGTAACGGTTACTTTTTCGTCCGCAATCGGTTCTTTGTCGTTCCACATCCATACATTTTCAGCAACGAAAAATGCTTTACCGCCTTCGGCAGTGCAACCCGTGTTGCCTTTGGGACGGGCGAAAACTTTTTGTAATGCGTGCAAGTCGCCCAATTCGCCTTTGTAACCGACTTCGGGCCACGCCCAGTAGATTCCCCGATGATGAGCGTGATCGAGACTGTAATCTTTTGTGATCGGTTCGCCGTCGAGATCGTAAAACGGATGAATGTAATCGCTTCGGGGAACGGCATATTTTTCGAGATAGGCGTTTCCTTTAATTTTTTCGCTGTATCCTTCCGGCAGCGGCACGATTTTATGGTTATACTGCAAGACGGGTTTGCCGTCTTCGGTAATAACCACGCCGGAAGCAGGGTCGGCGGTGATGGTGAACTCTGCCCGGACGGCAGGCAGGAAAGCAAACGAAACGGCAAAACAAAGGATAATTCTGTACATCGTCATTTTTGTTACGAAGGGGTTTATAGTTACTCCCTCCATTATCGGCAAGCGCTCAACAATGTCAAGGGGGTGCGTAAAAATTTGTCGAGTGCTGTTTTTAGTTCTACTGAGACAAAACTTGCATAACCCTTATTTTCATTTTCCGATCCCTTAATAGCAATGCGTCTCCAAACTCCTACCCTTATTCCCTTAATTTACAAATAAGGGGAAACAATGAAGGGTAACCTGTGCTATTAAGGGTACCGGGGAAAATAAGGGTTTCGGACAAATGAAAACCTTATGTTCAAAAAAATACCCGATAAAGTTTTACGCACCCATATCAAGGCGGAGTAGTAGTGGCGAGTGACGAGTTAGCGAGCGGACTTTAGCCCCCGCTCGTCACTAATCGCTAACCACTTGCCACCAATTCTTGTAAAAACACTTGACCGGCGAAAAAATAGGATATTAGATATTCAGACCCGCTATCGCAAGATGGCGAAAAAAAAAGCCGCTATCTTGCGATAGCGGCTCTGAAGGTCGTTTACTATTTGCGTCTCCGTCCGGCAAGTCCGAGACCTGCAAGACCAAGCCCAAAAATCAGCATCGTTGCCGGTTCGGGACTTTGGAACGGAGGAATGTCCAGTCGGATGGAAGACAAAAATTCAACATCTGCCCGCAGTCCCGTAGCATTACGGCTATCACTTCCGCCCGCATTGGTGTTGTGAATCACAACGATAAAATCATTGAGTCCGGCGTTCAGCACGGCATCAAAAGATTTGCTTGAAATTTCTTGCCAAGAAGCCTCCCCGCCTGCAAGAGTAACACCAGCGGAATACAGCACCGTCCCGTTCAGAAGGATTGCCGCAACGTAATCATCGGAAGCATATTTCATATTCAGGATACCGCTCACCGAACCGGCTGCTTCGGATGAAAGCGAAAACTTGTACGCATAGAAACCGTTGACATCTTTGACAGATTCGGTCGGCTCTGATACCGTAATCCAGCCTGCCCCCGTATCAAGCCACGTGCTGCGTTCGCCGGTGCTTGCCGGATTATAGACAGCATTGTCGAGGAAACTTGTATCGAACTTCGTCAACAGATTCGAGTTCGTGATTTGCAGCGGATTCTTGGTATCTTTTACCGGATTGACATAACCGTTCGGTGTGATATTGGCAACCTGCCAATTGTAAAGGTAGTCACTGCCGGTGCCGAAACTGATTTCATAGGGATATGTAACTATTTCCGCAAAGGCTGATGTTCCGGCGAATAACAAGGCAGCAGTCAGTACGCAAGGGATTATGTCTCGCGCAAAAGACAGAGATTTTGTCATATATGCTTCTCCAATTGTTGGAAAGTGTGTTTCGTTGCGATGATGTACCGCAAAGGGTGAGAATAAAATGTCCTCCTTGTTAGAGTTATCGGCAATGAACGTGCCAAACTAAAAAATAATTTTAGCAACTGTCCAAGCCTTTATAATTCAACAAGTTAAGAAAATTATATTAGACTTTCGCAAATGTACAAGAGGGTAAAAAAGTTGCAAAATAATACAAATTTTCAAAAACGGTGTATCTTTTTATAATAAGTGACGTGTTTTAATGCAGTGCAGTACTTTGGGAAAAAAACAAAGGGCTTTGCCCATAGCAATAACGTCAACGGAACCGTCAACGTTCTGGAAGCGGTACGCTCTGCCGGTATCAATCGAGTTGTTTTTGCGGCTTCACCGAAAATCGAAACGATGAACCCGATGCCGATTGGCCCGTATGCCGCCAATAAAGTTACCTGCGAAATGTATATGCAGGCTTATCACGCCGCTTACGGTTTGGAAACGGTCTGTCTCCGGTACTTTAACGTATTCCGTCCGTCCGCTGCCGCGTCCGTTTATCCGCCGAGTAGGGCGGCGGCGTACTGCGGGAACTGGTTTGCAATTTGCAGTGTCTGCATTCCCGACTGCACCAAAATCTGCGCCCTCGTCAGTTTGGAACTCTCTTCGGCAAAGTCAGCATTGGAAATCTGCGCCTCCGCCGCCGAAATAGCCTCCAACGAATCCTGCAACGCCGCTATCGTCGGGTCCAACGTGTTCCGCTGTATCGCTCCAAGCCGTCCCCGTGTTACCGCCACCGCCATTATCGCCTCCTGAACAATCCGGTCTGCGAGTTTCGTATCCGCTGTCAACGATGCGTTCTCACCGCTGCGGAGTTGATAGAGCCGACCGGATGCACCGCCGAGTGTCGCCGCACTGACACTTTGAATACCGAGACGAATCTGCTGATTCGTTACCACATCCGCTCCGATTTGGAACGTCGCCCCGCCGCCAACAATCGAAAACTGAACCTGGTCGCCGCCCTGAACCACTTCGGCAAGAGTTATTTGCAGTTTCAGCATCGACGTGTCTATCGACAGCGTCCGTCCGTCGGCAACCATCGAGTTGCCGTTCAATCGGGCAATCATATCTTCGCCGTAATCGGTATCCGTTGTAATACCGGCAACATCGTGGACAGTGAAATCGCCGACCAAAGCCCGGACACTGACACGCTGACTCGAACCTTCGAGCAGCGACTCAAAGGTAAGACGGTGTTCGTCCGCATCGGCAGCACCCTGCATTATTGCCCCGCCGCGGTAACCCGCATCGTACGTGCCGTTACGCAGCACCAAATAATCGTCATTGACCGTAATGAGTTCCGAACCGTCGCCCGGCAATGTTGCATAAAACAGGTCTTTCGTTGCCGCACTGTTCTCAATGATGCTCTTAATTTTTGCTGCCGTCTCATTCCCCTGAATATAGACCGTAATCATCTTTCCCGCCGGGTCGTAATCGGCATACGCTTCGGCAAGCGGGTCATCAAGCATCAGGTACTGGAAACCGACCCCGTTGTAGTCCGCCCCGGCCACTTTGGCGTGAATATCCAGCGAGCCGTTTATGCCGTTTGCCGCAATCACACTGCCGTAAGCGTTCCCCGGTTTCACATCTTCGCCGTAAGAATAAAATTCTATCGGGAAGTAGGTAATATTGCCGCAGTCGTCAATGAGCAGTGTCGGTGCAAGCAGTCCCAGTCCGTAAGGGTCATCGCATAACTGTTCTTCGATGACATTTCCGCAACTGTCGTAAGTCCAAACCCTGTCGAGGTTATCGACCCCCGGCGGACGAATGATGCTCACGCTGATACCGCGCAACTGCTCCGCTGTAAGCGTATCGAAGTAGGCAACCAAATCCCGGGCGGAGGTAATGACCGTTCCGTTCGCATCGGTCGCCAAGTGGACAACCATCAAGCCGGGGTCATCGCCGCTGCTGCCGAGAATGGCGGTGAGCATATTGACTTCATTGCGTTTCAGTCCGTCCGGACCGATGACCTCGTGAATGTTATCTCTGCGGAAGTTAATAATGCCGGTGCCGTTGCCGATAGCACTCGCCTTGAATATCTTGCCGGTGATTGCGTTGCTGTTAATGGTATCAATAACCAACTGCGCCGTAATTTCGGTATCATCACCGCCGACATAAACTTCCAGCACGCCGTTGTGTCCGCCGGTCGTTCCCGTGTTGCCGATAATCTGTTCGTCGCCGCTGCCGAAAATAGACCCGAACGTCTCCAGCCCCGGTCCCGTACTGCCTATATCTGTATTATTGAAACTGTAATCATACTCCGCCTTGAATATACCGGTCTCGTTGATTTTTGCGATGGCTTCCGACAACGTGACAGTGCCGCTGTTGACGGTAATAACCAAACGCTTAGACGCTTCGTCATACTCCACCTTCACTGCCTCCGATTGATTCACATCACGTTTCGCCACGATATCAACGTTGTTCAGTTGTTCGCCGCCCTGCACGCCGTAAAGAATAAACTTACCGCTTTCCGTCGGGCTTTCACTGTTGGCACTGTTGATACTGCAATACGCCATCGCATTGCTCGGTCCGTCTTTGTACTGAGCATAACTTTCAGCCGCACTGTGGTTGTTGTCAAGGCGGATAAGGCGGATAGCCATATCATTGTACTGTTCGCCCGCCTGAACCGCCTGCACGGAAAATGCGGCATTCGGATTGGTTGCGTTGAGACTCGCAATCGGACGGCTGTCGGAAATACACCCGCCGGTCTGTGAATCCTGAAAGGTAACATAGAGCGGCGAATTAGGACCGTCGCTGACGAACAGAACGTCCGGCGAACCTTTCGGTCCGAGAAACTGTAACGCATTATCATCAATCACGTTGCCGTAATACGCTGCCTCATCGAAGAGGGTAATGTAGCCGTTGCCGACTTGATTCCGCGCCAGGTCGGCATAGAACAGTTGACTCAAGCGTGCATCCAGATTGATAAAAGCGGCTAACTCTTTTGCCGTTACGACCGTATCCAAACCGGTCTTGCCGCCTGTCAGTGCCGATGAGAACACTGAAACCGCTGCACCGCCCGCTGCAAGCAAAGTGCCGGTTCCGGTGCTGTCCTTTGAATTCGATACGATAAAGTTTGCCGCAATCGCCGCAAACGGATTCGTATTTGCTGCTGTGCCGGCAGAAAGGGTATTGAATGCCGTCACGAGGTCGTTTGCCGTTATAGCGGCATCCGACAAGCGGACGAACAATGTTTGATGGTCGGTTCCGATATCGCCATAGACCTGACCGGTCTTGATATACGAACTCGCACCACTAGGGTTGGGCGTTATCCCCGGAGTGATAATGTTAGTGCCGGTCGTTAACCCCGAGAGCAGTTGCGTTGAAAGTGAAAGGCTGGCGGTCGTGCCTGTCGAAGTATTCGTTTCCGTCACGTCAACGGTGAAGGGCGATGCGGCTTCGATGGCGGCTTTCAACTGTCCGTAAGTAGCGGCATCTGTTCCGTCAATTTGCCCCCGAATGTGCAGGACATTGTTCACGGCATCATATACCGCCTCGACTTTTCCTGCCGGATAGGTACTGTCCTGCTCAAAATTGATCGCAACATCATTGTACTGCGAACCGATGCTTTTTGCCTTGATGCGCATCGTATATTCTATATCCGTTATTCCCGTGCCTGTGTCATCCCATGTTATTGTTGCCGCAGCAACACTGGGACTGTCATTGTACGCCAACCCGATGTCGCCGTTAGGCGTGGTAATTTTATTAGGGTCAGTACTTATCGTCGGGTCGAGAACATACACAATGTCCGTCCCGTTGAATTTCGTGCCGCTAATTGCTGACTGAATGTCAAGCGCATTGTTCGCACGTAAGTCTATCGCCAGATAAACACCGGAAACCGTGGTGGTGGGACCGCCGACACCAAGAACAACGGTAGTTGCGTTTGCCGCTGGATACACTGCCGTTAAGCCGTCAATCGCATTAATAGCCTTGGCAAGGGCTTCTTGCGTAATTCCTATCGTATTGTCGTACTGAATTTGCATCTTGCCGGTTGCGGCATCATAAACGACTGCAACACCGCCTGCCGGTATTGGACTTGCCGCCGGGAACGGCACAAACTCGACATTCGTGATGGTTTTCCCGTTGGAGGTCTCAATGTGCAGGTCAGTGGCTGCTTGAAAACCTGGGTTACCGTCCACATCAATGTAGTACGAATGGTCGCCGTTGAATGTTTCATCAAGTTTCGATACGCTTGCCGGCGAGTTCGGCTGCATCTGTATTTTGAAGTCGATGATTCCCGGAAGACCGTTTGCGGGTTCTGTTATCGTGTATGTTGTTTCCGTGTCGCTTCCGGCAGAAAATTTGATGGTGTAATTTCCCGCTTCTGCCCCTGTCCAGAGTGCGGTGAGGTTAATATCGTTGTCCAGCCCTGCACTGGTGAGCATAATCTGACCGGCAGTGGAATCCCGCCCGACGACTGCGCGTACGCCGGTCGAGTCAGAAACCTGATTGATTGCCGCCGCCATTTCGCCGACACTTGCCCCTGCCGCAAAGTTGAATACCTGATTGCCGAGGTTGCCGACGACTTCCATAATCGTTCCGTTGCTTATGCCGGCATTGTCATAAAACAGTTGTGCCCGCTGAGCATTTTGCGCTATAGCCAGCGACATATCGAGGCGTTGTTGTGTACCGAAATTCGCCTGAAAAATTTGCAAATCCGTCACGGCTTGCCTGTTTACCCCTGCCGTCGCGAAATCCATTGAGCCGTCGAGGAGCAGTTGTCCCTGATAGTTCGTCGTTTTTGCAATGCGGTCAATGGAGTCGAGTGCCGCATTGACTTGCAGTTGGTTAGCAGCAATCTGTTCTGCTGTCATTGCCCCTTCATTGGCGGCTTCGTTGACCAAGGCGCGTATATCGTTGAGCAGATTGCTGACCTGCCCGAGCGCACTGTCGGCGATGGAAATGACGCTGTTGGCGCGTTGGGCATTGCTGATAGCCTTTGATGTGGCGGTCACATCGCTCTTCATCAATTCACTGGCAATCAAACCGGCGGGATCGTCTTTACCTGAATTGATGCGTAACCCCGTGCTTAATCGCGTCAAGACATTGCTCAATTCTCCCATTGACCGGTAGAGTTGATGCTGCGAGATAAGCGACTGAACGTTAGAGCGGACGTAAACTCCAGACATTGGGCAATCCTTTGCTAATAGTGTGTCCGCCGTTCCGTTGCGGACTTTACTTGTCATTACCGCTTATCGCCTTCTTTGCGGCGTGAAAATCGTAAAAAGTGTCCGGCAACGGATTGTTTGAAATTTGCCTTTATGTCCGAAAAGTCCGTTTATAGCGGCAGTGCGCTGTCTCTCTGCAACGGAGCGGAATTCAGCCTCCGCCTTTTGCTTCTAAAAAAACGGCTGCCGAATGCCGTTCGACAGCCGTCCAACCGTTTTGCGAAGAAGCCCGCCGCTTATTCCGTCGAAAGATTAAACGAACACAGGTTCCTCCACTTCCCGGAGATGTACACCTTGCTTGCGTCTCCTTTGAACAACGCCTTTGACGAATTCTCTAAAAATACCGAAGTCCAATGCCGTCGCCGTCGGACTTTCCGGGTGAAACTGCGTTCCAAAGGCAAACCAATCCTCGCGGATTGATTCAATGACTTCGACAACGCCGTCGGGACAGCGTCCGGTAACGAGAAAGCCGGGAGCGACATCATCAACAGCCATGTGATGAAAACTGTTGATGCGGATGTCGTATTCACCATAGACTTTCTCCATCAGTGAATCTTTTTCAACGACTAATCCGTGCCGATGCGCCGGGTCCATTGCATCGCGGTGCGGCAACGCCCTCGGCAAATCCTCTGGAATATGCAGGAACAACGTTCCCCCTTGGGAAACATTGAGCAGTTGCATTCCCGTTCCGATAGCCAGTAGCGACGTACGGTGTTCAACGGCTTTCTCAATCAAAAACCGGTCGAACGTTTCGCGGCGTTCATCGAGCAACTTGACCGAAGAGTGCAGCATATAGCCGTCTCTACGCGGATCAAGATCAGCCCCGCCGATTAAAACGATACCATCAAGCGTACTGACAATCTGTTCCAAATTGTCATCGAGACTCTCGTTTTCCGGGTAAGGCGGAATAACAATAGGCAATGCGCCCGCCCGGATAAGGGAATCATAATACCCCGCTTGAATGACACTCAAGTCGGGAACGCCCTTTTGGGCACTGCGATAATCCGCGTTGATTCCGATTAGCGGCTTCCTTGACATTCACAATCCTCCGTGTTTGCAGGCTGCTTTGCTGCGGAACCGCTGCCGAAATTGTTGAGTACCTTAAAAGGTTTCCGATTCGTCCAAACGCCCCGCAGCCGAAGCCGTCCGCAGACGCAACTTTCGGCGGCACACGCAATCCTTACGGGGCGTTCCGGGACGCAGAAAACACATTTCGGCATCCCGTCTCTTTTAATACTTGGATTGACGGTCTCGTTTTATGGAATCGGCAGTGTCTTTGAAGGTAACTCCGTGTTTTCGGTTTTGTGTTCTTTCGTAAATCCTTTTCACACAAGGCTTTCCTATTATGTTATGTCAAAGGATTCAGCAAAACAACCCTAAATGGATAGTTAGTCGGCTCGTCACTGCCGAAACTTGGAATGTAAGTGTAGTCAGTTTAACCGCTATTCTTTTCCTTGCAACCGAACACGGTATTTTGGGGGAAAAAGATTAAAGTCCACAAGATATAGGTTTTTTTGGACAGCCGCCGGCACACCGAAAATAAATCATAAATTACTCATTGCCGTAAGTCCCGCCGACAGTTATCTTTCGGATTACCGGCAAACAGAAAAACTTGTAACATCAAGCGGTTAAAGAATTTATGTCAAATCCAAACCGAAAGACGAGGTACAAGTCCCCGATTATTCCATCGGAATCGCACCAGCAAGCAGTTCAGCAACACGGACACAGAAGTTTTCGTTCATCACCAAAACTTCCCCGCGGGCAAGAAGTCTGCCGTTAACGTAAATGTCCACCGTGTCGCCCGCTATTTTGTCCAGAGGCACAACGGAACCACGGCGGAGTTTGAGAATGTCTTCAAGGTACATATATGTCCGCCCTAACTCGATTTTGACATCCAAATCGACTTCGCTGATTTGGTCGAGCGTGGCGTGTTCCGTGCTGGGAACTGTCCCGCCGAATTCAGGAAATTGAAACTCAATGACCTCTGTCGGCAGCGACAGCGGCGTTGAAGCGATGGAGTGGATTGTTTCGTCCGCCCGCTTCATAATGTAATCAATATCGCCGCCGGGAACGCCGGCTTCGTCTTCTTCGTCAAGTCCGGTAAATGCCGAAGCATTGCCCGCAGAACCGAAGTCCCCGCTTGGTGCCGGTGCGGACGGCGGCGAAAAACCCGGCGGTGCGGAAAAACTCGGAGGTACTGCTGCTTGGGGCGGTGCCGCGAACGGCGGCGGGACTGGTTTTGGAATAGGAGGCGCACCGCTGCCGAAGAGAGATTCTAACTCGTCTTGGCTTATCATTCCCCCCGCGTCTTCTTTGGGAGGGGCTGCTGGCGGTGCCGGAACCGCCGCAGGCGGAGACGCAGCCCCGCCGCCGTTAAACAAAGCATTGAGTTCGTCCTGACTTAAAATACCGCCGTCTGATGCAGGGGCAGCCGGTGCAGGAGCGGCAGGCGGAGGCACTGCCTTGCCTCCGCCTCCAAGAAGACGTTCAATCTCGCTCTGGTCTAATGCGCTGTCTGACATTGCGATATCGCCGCCTACTGTTGTTCAAGACTTGGGTCTTGTGTCAGTATTTCCTGGACTAAGGGCGTACTGAGAACATCATTGATGGCTTTTTTGGCTTTTTCTTTAATGTTTGTCAAACCCACCTGCTTGCGGTCAACTCCGGTCGAACCTTGCAGCACAGTTGTTACCGCATCAATAACCTC
>JAITOZ010000275.1 GCA_031289675.1 Planctomycetaceae bacterium | reverse complement strand
CTCAAAGAATGTGAGTTCCGCTTCAATTACTGACCGCCGAAACGATTGACCGCTTTGAAAAAATGGCTTAGAATGACTTCAAAACCGCCTTCTGTTTAGAAATTATCTATGCCAGCCCCCCCCAAACAGTGTTACTCATTTCCTTTGTGCTAGGGCTTGCCGGCTTATTCGCAAGTGCTTGTTTTGCAGGCGGTGAAACCGCTTTTTACCGCGTACCGAAACTGCGGCTTAAACTCGATGCTCTCGACAATGACCGCCGGTCAAAAATGCTCTTCTGGTTCGTCAACAGTCCCGGTATGTTCGTGGCAACAATCCTCGCGGGAAACACCATCAGTAATTACGCTGTTTCCACCGCAACAGTCTTGTTCGTCGGAAGTGTGCTTCCCGATGCTGAAGGTATCCTCGTTGAAATCGCTGCCACTCTTATTCTCACGCCGTTTCTTTTTGTCTATGGAGAGATGTTTCCCAAAAATCTTTGCCTGCAAGCCCCGACAAGAATGTTACACTTATTGTCGCCGATAATCATTTTTGCTTTCCGGCTCTTCCTGCCTGTAACGTTTTTTTTGTGGCTTTTTAACCGTTTCTTGTCGCTGTTTTTCGGCTCTGCCGATAACATTCTCTCAATGCCGCTGGGACGCAGGGAACTCAGCGGTATGCTGGACGAAGGAGCGAAAACCGGTGTACTGGTCGATATACAGCACCGGTTAGCCGACGGCATATTTCAGTGTTCTAACCGTTCTATTAAAGACATTGCTCTTCATCCGTCGAAATTGCCTTTTATTACGGCAGAGATGAAGCCGGAACACGTCTTAAACATTGCCCGGCAGCATCACTTGACAGAATTGCCGGTCTATGAATCCGCTGCGCTTTACTCGACAGATGATTTACCTATCGGCTTTGTCCGAACAATAGACCTCGAAATGGCTGCACGCCAACTCATAGACGAGCAGTCCCGGCAACTGCTGCAACTTCTACAAACGGAACTGCCTATACGCAGTGCGGTGGAAATTGCGGGAAAAAATTCGTTTTTGACAGGACTGATTTTGCTGCAAACGATGTACTGTGCGTTCGGCTGTGTTATTGATGACCGCCGCCGCTGCATCGGTTTCGTCAACTCGGACCAGATTTACACTGCTTTGCTGCTCGGCAGCAACTGCACGCACTAGAATGCGGAGCGGATTCTTTTTTTGCCGGCTCTTTCTTTGCCGAAGGCGTTTCCGCTTTGACGGCACTTTTATAGGCTTCGCTCCGATAGTCGGTTTGATAAAAGCCGCTGCCTTTGAAAACGACTCCTCCGCCTCCGCTGATAAGACGGCGGAGTTTATTTTTGCTGCATTGGGGGCATTTTTTTAGCGGTGCATCTTTGATGGATTGAAATTCTTCAAATTCGTGTCCGCACGAACCGCATTGATATTCGTAAGTAGGCATCTTTGTTACATTTTCCTTTCTGACCGAGTCCATTCTAGCAGATTTTTGGGGAAAACACAACGCTGCTGTCAAAGCCGTGAACGCAAGTTCGCGAAGGATAATGTCGTCTCCGCTGGGGCAAAATGCCGTAAAATGAGCGTTATGAGCGGGAGGCGTAAGCCCCCCGATATACCGTTTCCCCTGCATTTACTTCTCCCTTTCCCTTATGTTGGGAAACACGGGTTCCAGCAGCGGTTCGTCAATGTCGATGGTGAAAAAAGCGTTGCCGCCCTCTTTCACCTCGTACTCCAACGGAGTCGTTTCGGCATTGCGGTACTTCATCGGAACCGTATCCGAACTGAACTTTCCGGTATCATTCGCCGCGAACCGACCGACAAGCACCTTGTACTTGCCCGGATACGCACCGTCACCCGGCTTCAATGTCGAAATCACAAACGAGCCGTCCGCAGCACTCTGCCCGCCCGCCGGACGCTTCGCCGCATCAACCTCGACAGGCTTAAACGTCACCACAACATTGCCAATCGGCTGCCCTTGCAGTGTTATCTTGCCCTTCACCTTGTAAAGTCCCGTCAAACCGCTCGTCCCGCAACCGGAAAGCATTAGTGTAACAATAAGCAGTGTAATTGCAGTTAAATATCTCACAGGTATTATGGTTAATGGTTAATGGTTAGTAGTTAAGCGGCGAGTGGTGAGTTCGCAAGCGAGGGGCAAACTCTATCGGTTGGGACTCCTCTATTTCAACCATCTGTCGAACTACTCGCCGCTAGTCACTCACCACACGTCACTCATTCCTACGGAATGCTTGCCGCCTTTCCGTCATCCTTCGCTCCCAACGCTCCCCAAACGCCGAACGGTGATGCACCCTCGTACACCATTGCCGGATAACCGCCGTTGACAGCCGCACTGACAATGCCCGCTCCGTCTGGATTCGTTTGCCAATCAATCGTTTCCGTGATGAAATGGACAGACCCGTCCCCGAACGCCGCATTGACACCGCCGGTATGATTGCTCGTCGGAGGCAGCAACGCCGCGTGCCGCATTTGACCGCTCATTCCTGTCACCGATGGTGCATTCGGCGGCAGAACCGTATTAAACCACGTAAAATTCGTGACAGCGTTGTACCAGCGGGTCCCGCCAACCGAAAGTGCCTGACCGCCGATTGCCGGTAACGTGAATGCCAGATCAGGACGGAATGCTTGAGGATTGTCATAATTCGCCTGTCCCGGAGTCAGATAGACAACTGATGTATCGACTCCTTTTATCTTTGCCCAACACATATTGTCCACATTGCTGGAACCGACAACGGCTGCAGCCTGATAAATGTAGCCTTTGTGATTGGCTCCCGGAGATAAGGTAACAACACCGGCGTTGCCCGCTGTTGCCAAAGCAGCAGCATTGCCGTCACTGTCGCCGCCGTCCTTACCGGCAATGCGTTCGGAAAGCATAATGACGTTGCTCACTCCGTCGGCAATTTCGCTCATTGTCGAATTGAGGTGCTGCCCGTTGAAAAAGCCGCGTGTCCAGCAGCCTTTGAATCGTCCCGCCGCAAGCGTATTGTACTGAAGTTCTACACTGTTACAGAAGTCACCGCTGCTGAACATATAGTTACCTGTACGATGCCGGCGGACTTCGCCGACCTGCTGTCCGCCGGTCTGTGCTCCGCTGGCAATGGTTTGTGTTACCAACTGATTGCCGTTACTGTCGGACGGACACGCAAGAAAATGCGCATCGGCAGCCCGCGGATTAGCGGAGGTATCGTTTTCGTCAACACGTCCGAAAAAATATCGGTCAGCAGGAGAACTGCCTGCCGGTACGGTTCTAGCCCAGTCTGTTGCGGGCAGTTGATTCCATATGTTCGGACCGCTCAAGCCGCTGCTGTACCGGATACCGTCCGTGTAGTCCGTTGCATAAATAAAGTTCTGCGAGTTGTGAAACTCTTCCATCCAGAGTTCGTGCGAGGCAGTTTGTTCTACGAAGGGCAGCAGAAAGCACCAGCCGGAAATCCATTGACAGCCGCTGTCCCAAGAGTAGTCGTTTCGCGCCGCATTATTTCTACACATAATATCCCAGACGGCACCGTTTGCGGTGAAACAGTTATGGGCATCGTGAAAAGTGTGATTAGCGAGGGCGAGTTGCTTCAAATTGTTTGAGCATTGCATCCTTCTAGCGGCTTCCCGTGCGGCTTGCACAGCCGGAAGCAAGAGGGCGACAAGAATGCCGATGATGGCGATGACGACGAGGAGTTCGACGAGGGTGAATCCTATCC
>JAITOZ010000262.1 GCA_031289675.1 Planctomycetaceae bacterium | reverse complement strand
TGGATCAATTCCGTTAGCACCGGATTTGTTAGGGGCAAACATAAAAATACCGTCCGGGTTTATGCCAAAACTGGAACATCCTTGGTTAAAGTCAGCCGCTTCTGCCACCCCTTTCTCGTCCAAAACTTGGTGGACTATCTCGTGGAAAGTCGGATAGGCAATCGGGTAAAACGAAATAATTCTACAAAGAATTCTGGTTTTACCCGTAGGCGGACAAACTATCAGAACGATTGCAGCGGCAACCTTAAACTGGAGACAGGATGAGTCAAACTGGAGACAGAATGGAGCATTCTGGAGACAGGATGGAGCATTCTGCGGCAAGACAGCGGTTTCGCCGGCAACAAAAAACTCGAGCAACTTTTGCGACCGGCTCAAACCGAGACGACAACCCTTGATTTTCATACCCTACAGCATATTATACACTCCTGTTCTAAGCAATTATCTATGCCAGTCCCTAAAATTAAGAGTCGTTAAGTGTCCCCTAATCCTTTTCGCACTGTCAAGAGGATATGGCAACACAATACGGCAAAATTCGGTTTAGAAAGCGGTATTTTGCCGTGCCGAAGCGGTGAAACGGCAGCCGTTCATATCGGATGTTCGGAAAACCCGCAACAAAGTGTTCGATTTCGGCAAGTTCTTCCGAAGTGTCATTAAAATCGGGAATCACCGGCGTACGGACGCAAACCGGCAGCGCAGGATATTCCGATAAGACCGCCTTGAAGTTGTCGAGAATCGGTTCAAGCGGAACACCCGTCTGTTCAAGATGTTTCGCCGGATTGAGCGTTTTTATATCGTAAAAAAGATAATCCAAAAACCGGCAGTTGGTTTGCAATGTTTCCCAAGGCACGAAGCCCGCCGTTTCCGCCGCAGTATGAAACCGGCGGCGTTTTGCCTCCCGCAGTAATGCTGCTGAAAAGCCGCCTTGGGCAAACGGTTCACCGCCGGAAAGAGTGATACCGCCGCCGGAACGGATATAAAAAACGGCATCTTTTTCCGCATCGTCCAGAATTTCCGCAACGGTTTTTCGTTTGCCGTAAATGAACAGACTTTCCGCAGGACATTCGGCAGCGGCTTGACGAAAACATTCTGCATCAGCCGAGCGGTTCACCGTGATTTTTTCATTTTCGCTGCAAGAAATAATTCCGTCGGGTACATTATGCAGGCAGTGTCCGCAGCGGGCAGTTCCCAAACAGCGTTGTTCATTATATCCGACTTCCGGTTCAAAGTGCTGCGATTCCGGGTTGCAGCACCATCGGCAGCGCATCGGGCAGCCCTTGAAAAAGACCGCCGTCCGAATACCGGGACCATCGTGAACGGAAAAACGCTGGATATTAAAAACGGTTCCGCTCTGCTGTCCGTCCGATTCAATGCAGTTCATTATGGGCAGTCCGGGCTATCAGGTCGTTTTGTAAATCCGCCGATAAATCGGTGAAGTAAGCACTGTAACCGGCGATACGGACAATCAGTCCCCGATATAAATCGGGGTTCTTTTGTGCAGAGCGAAGCGTTTCTTCGTTGACCACGTTAAACTGAACGTGCCAGAGTTTTAAGTCGCAGAAGGTTCGGATAAATGAAACCAATTTCTGTGTCCCCTCCGCACCCTTTAATGACTGCGGTGTGAATTTGATATTTAACATACGAGCCGCTCTGTTTTTGTAACGGTAATTTTTCGTTACATAATTGGACAGCAGTACCGCCGTGGGACCGTTCACGTCTTGTCCGTGCGATGCCGAGGTTCCGTCGGAAAGCGGGGTCCACGCTAAGCGTCCGTTGGGGGTTGCCGAAACGACTTTGCCGAAAGGAACGTGCGACGTGAACGGGACATAACGCAAATCGTTATGAATTCCTAATTCCGCCGAGTATTTTTTACTGTAATCCAGCGACAGCAAATCAATTTCTTTGGCAATTTCATCGGCGTAGGAATCGTGATTACCGTAAGACGGTGCCGAACGGAGCAACGCCCGAATGTCTTCTTTGCCTTCAAAGTTGACCGCCATCGCATCGAGGATTTCCGGCATCGTCAGCCGTTTTTTATCGAACACAAGATATTTCACCGCGGCGAGTGAATCAACGACCGTTCCGTAACCGATGTATTCAAAATAACCGAGGTTAATTCCTTCGGGAATCTGCGGTGTATGCAAATCGAGGCAGTATTTCATACAAAGATTATGAAGTGCCGACCCCATCGGTTGTGCGAAATGTTCTGCCCGAAGTTTGATAATCAGGTACTGCTGAATAAATGCCGTCCGCAAAAACCAAAGGTGCTGCGTTTTGTAAGCGTTCCAGAGTTGTTCCCAACTGGTGAAAGCGGCAGCATCGCCGGTTTCGATGCTCAATAACTGACCGGGATATTTTTTCACCTGCCCGTTGTAAAACACCATTTCGAGTGCTGACGCAAAATTGACATAAGCCCCGCCGCTGGTGTATGTATCACGGTTCGGCATTCGGGCTTCCGTGCAGCCGGAAACAGCGTAATCGTATGCTTCTTCAAACGTTGCGCCCTTGGAGACATAGAGCGGCACGACTTCTTCATCGTTAACCAGTTTCGGAAAACCCGAACCGTCTTTAATCGTTTCGGCAACTTCCCAAAGATAGCGTTCCGGCGACAAGGTATGTATCCGCGCTGCCAGGTCGGGATAATGTAACGGAAACTCCCGTTTGGATTGCAGAAACAAATAGGTGAGTTCATTGGCTGCATCGTATCCGTCCGGTGTCTGACCGCCGATAGTTACCGCTTCCCAGTGGGCGTAGCCCTCATTGAATGCGCCGCCTGCCGGTGAAATATACAAGTCGATGAATTGCGCCAGTCCAACCCAAAGACATTCAAGCAATTCTAATGTCTGCTCATCGGTAAGCAGCCCCTGTTCTTTGTCTCTCTTATAAAACGGATAAAGGTATTGGTCCATTCGTCCGTTAGAGATAATCGTACCGGTTTTTTGCTCCAATCGGGAAAACATCTGAACGAACCATTGCGACTGCACGGCTTCGTGAAAATTCCGTGCCGGTTCGGCAGGAACCCGCTCACAGTGAGCGGCAATAAGGAGAATCTCTTTTTTTCGCTGTGCATCGGTTTCTGTTTCGGCAAGTTCCCGTGCTGCGGCAGCGTGCCGGTTCGCCCAAAGAATGACGGCATCGGAAACGATCATCACGGCATCGAGAAACGGTTTCTTTTCGCATTGGTCAAGCGGACTGTTCGGGTCAAGCGCATCCCGTTTTGTCTGTGCTTCGGCTTTGATGCCGTTGAAGCCGCGTTTGAGAACTTTTTCGTAATCGTGAACCCATTGAATTGACGAGCGGAACGAGGACGTTTCGTTGACGATGAATCGGGAACGCAAACCCTGCGGGTCATCGTAAGTAAGACGGTGTATTTCCGGCGGCAGCGCGGCGTTCAATGCCTCGTGATAGGTTTTGCCTTTCCAATAGGGAGCGATTTCCTCTACGACCGTCCAAGCATCTTCGGCAGTGATGGTGAACGGCGATTCGGTTCTGTTCGGTAAATCCTTCACAGCAGCATCAAGAAAATCGCCGTCCAGTTCAGGATACAGAATACCGTAGCGTCCCTGCGGTCCGATACGTCCGGCGATTAACTGATAGTCATCAATAGAAACCGTGATGTGTCCGGCGATGTGATACAACGCTTTTGCCCAGCGTAAAACCAGCGGTTCGCCTTCCGTCTGTTTCATTGATTCGGTAAAGTATTGAGCGCGTTCCACATCAATTTGCGGACGGGTGCCTTCAAAACTTTCGAGAATCCGAAACGCCCGCCGGTGCTGTTCACGGAACGGACTGTCTTTTCCGGTGTTCTTATCTAATAAACGTTGTTCGTGCGGAGAGAGAATCGTTATCGAAGTCATATTCGTTTGTAAAGCGTTGATGTTGACGGTGAAACTGCTACAATGTCTGTTCATCATCACTTGTATATTGTTGCGCCGCAGATTGTTTTTTGCAATATCGTTTTTGTTCAATAAAAATGTCTTTTTGAATGATATGTTTGGAATGATGCCGAATCAATGAAAAAAAGGGTTCTGATTATCGTTGAAACATCGCGCGGGTTCGGGAGGCATCTCATTGAGGGCATTACCCGATTTGCCGTTGAACACCGCCGGTGGAGTTTTTTTCTTTGCGACCACGATGCCGCTTGTCAAGATACACATTGGCTTGCTTCGTGGGACGGAGACGGTTTGATTGCCCGATGTAATCACGAAAATATCCGCCGCTTTTTTCAGACATTCCGCGGTAAAAAAATCAATTTAACCGCCGATGACGAGACGCTGCCGATACATATCCGGCTCAATAACGAAAAATGCGCCCAGATGGCAGCGGAACATTTTTTCTCCCGCGGCTACCGGAATTTCGGTTACTTTTCTATTGGACATACCTTCTGGTCTCAATTTCGTTACAACTGTTTTGCCGATGCGTCCCGCCGGTACGAGGCGGGTTGTTTTCTCTGTCCTGAAGCCGAAAAACAAACGAACCGGACGCTGCCGACACTATGGTGGACGAAACTTGATGACTCCGTTCTGCAATGGATTCGGACACTTCCCAAGCCGATAGGGATTCTTTGCGCCAATGACCATCACGCTTTTTATCTTGTCAATCTTTGCCGGTTTCACGGAATCGGCGTGCCGGAGGAAGCGGCAATACTTGGTGTCGATAACGATGAAAGTTTATGCAGCGCAACGCTGCCGCCGCTGTCGAGTATTGACCCGAATGCCCGTCTGATTGGTTATAGAGCCGCCGAAATTCTGGACGCTTTGATGAACGACCTGCCGCTGCCGCAGCAAACGGAGTATGTCGAACCGTTATGCGTTGCGTTGCGGCAGTCAACGGATAATATCGCTATCCGGCATCCTCTGTTAGCGAAAGCACTTTGGTTTATCCGCAACGAAGTTGCCCAAAATCTGCGGGTCAGCGATGTTGCCAAGGAGGTCGGCGTTTCCAGAGGCACCTTAAATGTTCTTTTTATGGAATATCTTCACACAACGCCGTTGCAGGAAATCCTGCGTGTCCGAATGGATTGGGCAAAAGACCTGCTCCGAAGTACCGATGTTTCCATTACAGAAATTGCGAAAATGATAGGGTATCAGACACCGGAATACTTTAGCCGCGCCTTTACAAGAGAAGCCGGTACCACACCGAGCGAATATCGGTCGAGTCAGAAATAACTCTGTCTTGCCAAACAGCATCGGTCTGTTATATGCTTCCCCTGCCTCTTTGCAAAACCTATCTTTTTGTTCAGTATCCTGACCTTATTGTTCAAAAATCGGATTTTTGCCGTTCGTCAGCAATTATCTTGTGCCGTTGATGTTATACTCATCTCTGTTTACCGTTTTATACCCGGCCGTTTGCTGCCCTCCTTACTGTTTGCTGCCGAATGTCTGTTGCCGTTTTTTTCATCAGCCGAAAACGTCCCGGTTTTGACCCCGCTTGGGGAGCGTTCGTCGAACAAAATATCCGCACTCAATTACAAAAGACTCTGCCGGACACACTCTTTTACAGTCCGATTGCTGACGAACACGCCTTGAAAACGGCATTGAATAACGCCCGGCAAAACGAGATTGATGCGGTGATTATTTCTCAGCCGACAATGGGGGACGGCAACCTTTGGACGTTATTTGCTTCCGAATGGAACGCCCCCGTTATTCTTTGGGCAACGCCGGAAAATCCCGATAATCCGAAGGTCTCCGCTTGCGGGTTGGTCGGCGTACATAATTGGGCTTCCGGTTTAGCACAGGTACATCGACCGGCGTTAATCGTTTATGGGCTGCCGAATGAAAAAGAAACGGTTCGTGAACTGAACGAGGCAATCTGCATTGCTCAAACGGTGAAAAAAATCCGGCAAGCACGCATCGGTCTCATCGGCGGACACGCTCCCGGTTTTCTGAATATGGCGGTTGACGCTTCGCTGCTGCAGCGTTTGCTCGGTTCCCGCTTGAAACATATCGGACTGCACGAGTTCATTAACATTGTCCGCTCGCTGCCGGATAGTTTGGTTGCCGAAGACCGCAAGAAAGCAGAAGCACTGAATATACCGGTTCGGTACGGCGTTCGTATCAGCGAAGAAGCGTTGAATTGGTCGTCCCGTTATTATCTTGCGCTCCGGCAGGTGTTTGCCGAGGAAGCGTTTGATGCCGCTGCACTCCGCTGCTGGGGAGAATTGCCGAATGAGTTAGGCGTTTGGGCTTATGCCGCTCTTGCCCGATTAGCCGATGAAGGATTTAATATCTGTGAAGAAGGCGATGCGGGCGGTGCCATCGGCTGCCTGCTTGCACAAACACTCGGCGCAGAAACACCGGCATTTAACACCGATTGGCTGGAACACGATGACGTTTCCATCACGCTTTGGCACGGCGGGGCAACTCCGTTTTCGATTTGTGAACCGAATTCGCTGTCGTTAGATGTTCACTTCAACACCGGCAAACCGCTGGTCGTCAATGCCCGGCTAAAAGAAGGAATTCCTGTAACGTTATTCCGTCTGTGGCGGTTTGATAATGAATACCGTTTGGCAATCATTGAGGGGATAAGCGAAAAACCGCAGCGGTACATTGACGGTTTTTACGCACGTGTTCGGGTCGGCGGTGGAGTAAAACAATTTTTCCTTGATGCCTGCACAGCGGGAATGCCGCATCATATAGCGGTCGTTCAAGGACGTTGGGCTTCACAACTGAAACAGTTTGCCGCCGTATATCAGCCGCAGTTGATTAAAGTTGCGCTGCAATTAGGAGTGCCGCAATGATTCGATACGGTATCATCGGTTTCGGAGCGTGGGGACGCTGTTATGCGGATGCCGTCTGCAAAACACCGGACGGCGTACCCGCTGCCGCTGCGGACATAAACAAAGATACCGTAACGGAAATTCAGGCGGACTTTCCCGATATTTTCGTTACGGAAAATTATCGTGAATTATTAAACCGAACGGATATTGACGCTGCCGTTGTCTGCACGCCGAATGATTTACACTGTTCTGTCGGCTTGGACGTACTGAACGCAGGAAAACATCTGCTCATTGAAAAACCCTTTGCCGTAACGGCTGCGGAATGTGAGGAACTGATTCAGGCGGCTGAACGGAATAACCGCTTGTTAGTTGCGGGGCATCAATTCCGTCTCTCGCCGCTTTGGGGAAAAATTAAATCGCTGCTCGATGCCGGTTTTGCCGGTGAACCGAAATACGTTCTCATTGAATTATCCCGTAATCCGTATCGGCAAGGCGCAGACGGCTGGCGTTATCATCAACAGCGGGTAGGAAACTGGATACTTGAAGAGGCAATCCATTTTTTCGATTTGGCAACTTGGTATTTGCAGCCGTTTGGCAAACCGGTGTCGGTTTATGCGGCGGCATCGGCGAACCAGCCGGACAGCATTTTGTACGACAATTTAAGTGCAACGGTTCTGTTTTCCAACGGGGCACACGCCGTCATTGCACAAACGCTTTCCGCTTTTGAACATCATCAGACGGTTAAAGTTGCCGGCACGAAGGGTTCCCTTTGGGCGAATTGGAGCGGTGTGTTAGACCGGACATTAACCCCTTCGTTTTTTTTACGCATTGCAAGCCGGAGCGGGGACGGTATTCACGTTGAAGAGGTCCGGTTTGAAGAGCCGACCGGCGAAATTTTTGAATTGCAGAAACAAATTGCCGTGATGAACGCCGCAATTCAGGGCAAAGCGGCAATTCATTGTACCGGCACAGAGGCGCGTGATGCCGTTGTCCTTTCCAATGCCGCCCAGAAATCCGCTGAAACGGGAAAAATAGTTACGTTATTAAGTTAAAATGTTACAAGAACGCTGGTATTCAGGAATCACACGTTATCAATGGTTCGTCCTGCTCATCGCATTGACGGGCTGGCTTTTTGATACGTTTGAAGGGCAGATTTTCGTTGCCAGTATGCGGGAGGCGATGCCTTCGCTTGTTTCGGCAGACAGTCAAAAGAATATCCCGCTCTATAATAATATCGCTCTGGGAATGTTTCTGGTCGGCGGTGCGCTGGGCGGGATTATCTTCGGAATGTTAAGCGATAAATTCGGACGAAAAAGAACGATGGCGTTCACCATTCTCTTTTATTCGTTCTTTACCTGGATGTCCGCATTTTCGCAGCAGTGGTATCACCTTGCTGTTCTGCGGTTTTTCGTAGCGTTAGGAGTCGGCGGCGAATGGGCGATTGCTTCAGCGTTTGTTGCCGAAGTGTTTCCGGGCAAAGCCCGCGCTCACGCCGGTAGTATTTTTCACGCCTCCGGTGTTTTAGGCACTTTGCTTGCCGTTGCGGTTGGAACACTTTTGATAGCCAATCCCGCCGCGGCTCAATGGGCATACAGTCCGCTGTTCCGCTGGACGCAATCATTTGCCGAACCGGAATCGCTGCCGTGGCGGCTCGGTTTTGCCTTCGGTTTAGTACCGGCGGTGTTAATCATCTTCGTCCGAATGTTTTTGCAGGAACCGGAAAATTGGAAAGAAGCGAAAAAACGTGCCGCCGAGGACTCCGCTCAACAAACCGGCGTTGTCCGTGAATTGTTTTCCAAACCGTTTTTGCGTTCTACTACGGTCGGCGTGCTGTTAGCGGCAATCGGAATGGCAACATTCTGGGGTGTCCATATCTACGGAAAAGATGCTTTGTACCGCACCGCTCAAACGCAACTCGAAGCCGATAACGTGATAGAAATCACGCCGCAGGAAAAACAAAGTATTCTCAAACGCTGGGAAATGCTCGGTATGTTTCTCGTAACGGTCGGGCTGGGTATCGGTCAGGTGTATTTCGGTCCGCTTTCCCAAAAAATCGGTCGGAAAAATACCTTCCTCGTTTATCACATCGGCAGTTTTCTGATTGCCGTACTTGTTTTTCAATGCGTTCATACGACAACGCCGCTGCTGTTTTTGCTGCCCGTGTTCGGTTTTCTCACGGCAGGAATGCACGCCGGTTATGCCGTATATTTTCCCGAACTGTATCCGACACGTTTACGCGGCACCGGCACCGGATTTTGTTTT
The DNA here is from genome assembly GCA_031289675.1 of Planctomycetaceae bacterium. Lineage (GTDB taxonomy): Bacteria > Planctomycetota > Planctomycetia > Pirellulales > Thermoguttaceae > WRKP01. Next base: position 24,598 of record JAITOZ010000262.1, on the reverse strand, counting down.
AACGCTGGTCGGCTTTTGGCAGTTCCTGTTTTGTTCCTGACGGGCTGGATTCAAACGCAAGGTGTTCCGCTGCTGACGGCGGCTGCCTATTTAAGCGTTCTCTATCTGTTCGGCATCGCTGTACTGTTTTTTGCCCAAGAAACGAAAGGACAGGAATTACTGCAATGACATTCACGAATCATTGGACATTTCATATTCCCGTTCAAATCCGTTTCGGTTGCGGAGCGGTGAGCCGTTTGCCGGCGGCAGTCAGCCGTTTGCAGCCGTCCCGTATTGCAGTCGCCGTCAGTAAATCGGCGTTGAAAATCGAAAGTGTCCGTAATGTCATCGAACAACTTGCCCCCGTGCTTGTTTTTACGGATATTCAACCGAATCCTGCGGTTGCGAATGTTGATGCGCTGGCAAACGCTTTGCGGAAATCCCAAGCCGACGCTGTTGTTGCTCTCGGCGGCGGCAGTGTCTTGGACTGCACCAAAGCCGCAGCATTTCTGGCAAAACAGCCGGACAGTTCCATTCGTCCGTTTCATTCCGAAGGCAAACCGGTTGCGGGAGAATGTTTGCCGATGATTGCGGTTCCGACCACGGCGGGAACAGGTTCCGAAGTTACGCCGATTGCCGTTCTCGATGACGAAGAGAAGAACATTAAATTGCCGCTGGCATCGCCGCTGTTTTACCCGAAGACAGCCGTTGTTGACCCCGATTTAACGTTATCCGTTCCGCTTGCCGTAACCGCCGCAACTGCTTTGGATGCGTTGAGTCACGCCGTTGAAGGATTTTGGTCGAAAAATCATCAGCCGATTTGCGATATTCTTGCCGAAGAATCCGCCCGTATTATTTTTCAGCATCTCGAAACCGTCCTGAAAAATCCGCTTGATATTCGCGGCAGAGAGCAACTCTCTTATGCTGCCTTGCTTGCCGGACTTGCGTTTCACCAGCCGAAAAATGCCGTCATTCACGCTTGTTCGTTTCCGCTGTCACAGCATTTTCATTTACCGCACGGTGCGGCGTGTGCGCTGACAATGGAAGCGGCAATTCGGCTCAATGCCCCTTTTATGAACGGACGAATGGAACATTTTATCCGTTCCTGCGGTTTCGATTCCGTTACAAAATTAAACGAAACAATCACCCGTTTCAAACGGCTCGGCGGATTGCCCTGTTCCTTGAAAGAAGCAGGTATTACGCCGGACGATTTACCGGTTCTGGTCCAGAAAAGCGTTCACCCCTTGCTGAATAACAATCCGAAAACCATTACCGAATCCGATTTACAGCAACTTTATTCAGAATTGTTATAGGAGTATTATGAGTTCATCATCCAGCACACTGCCGGATACGTCATTGGACGCATTAGCGGCGGAATTACGTTACGTTATTACGGATATGATTTGCCGTTCCGGTTCGGGACATCTCGGCGGCGCGTTGTCGCTCGTTGAAATTCTCATCACGCTGTATTGGCGGGCGATGAGCATTGACCCGAAAAATCCGCACTGGGAAGACCGCGACCGCCTTGTGCTTTCCAAAGGACACGCCGCACCGGTATTATATGTTGTGTTAGCGTATAAGAATTTTTTTCCGAAACAGGAACTCGGAACGCTCAATGCAGACGGCACAAATCTGCCGTCTCACGCCGATGCCCGCACCGTGCCGGGAATTGATATGACCACCGGTTCACTCGGTCAGGGGCTTTCTGCCGCTAGCGGAATGGCACTTGCTGCCAAACGGGACGGAAAAAAACATCATATTTTCTGTATTATCGGAGACGGTGAAAGCAACGAAGGACAGAACTGGGAGGCGGCACTGTTCGCTCCGCATCACAAACTCGACAATCTGATTGCCATTACCGATTACAATAAACTGCAGATTGACGGATTCACCGCAGACGTGCTTGACCTCGAACCGCTGGGCGAAAAATGGAAAACGTTCGGCTGGAACGTCTTTGACGTACACGGACACCATTGGGACGAACTGGAAAAAACGCTGTCGCTTGCCAAAGCACTCGACAACGGCAAGCCGACAATGATTATCGCTCATACGATTAAAGCAAAGGATTGTCCGCTCATCGAAAATCAGCCGGGCAGTCATAACATCAAGATTCCCGACAGAGAAACGCATCATCAATACCTTGCTTCGCTGACAGGCGGAGCATTTCCGCTGCCTTACTAATCCTTACACTGTTTACCCTGCCTCATTAACAATGTCCTTACCGGAAAATTTTCATGAACTCGAATTACGTTTTGTCTATGGACACGTTCTAAACGAACTGATTTCCCGTAACAAAAACGTGTATTGTTTAGAAGCCGATTTAAGTAAAGCATCGGGAACGAATCCGCTCGTGCTGCAAGAACATCCCGCCAACTTTATTAATGCCGGTGTTGCCGAAGCGAATATGCTCGGTCTTGCCGCCGGTTTAGCCGTTGAAGGAAAGATTCCGTTTTGCGCTACGTTCTGCTCCTTTGCCTCCCGCCGTATCTATGACCAAATCACGATAAGCGTTGCGTATGCAGACACCAATGTTAAAATTGTCGGTACAGGTCCCGGCATTACGCAGGGACCCAACGGCGGAACTCATATGTGTTTTCAAGACCTAGCCATAATGCGGGCAATGCCGAACATACGTATTTTCAGCCCCTGCGATGCCTTTGAACTGCGTGCCGTCCTGCATTTTATGGCGGCTCATTACGGCGGAATGTATCTGCAACTGCTGCGGATGAAACACCCCGCCGTCTTTGATGCCGATTATGTTTTCGAGGAAGGAAAAGCAAAACGGTTAGCCGAAGGAAATGCTGTAACGCTCATCACTACGGGCTATACCACGCACCTTGCCCGTCCCGCCGTGTTATCGTTACAGAAAGACGGTATTGCCGCTGATTGGCTCCACTGTCCGTGTATCAAACCGTTTCCCGTTGAAGATGTTGTTGCCTCGGCAAAAAAAACGGGGACGGTTGTTACCGTTGAAAATCAAAACATTATCGGCGGTTTGGGCGGTGCCGTTTGCGAGACCTTGGCGGAACACTATCCCGTCTATCTAAAACGGCTGGGAGTTCCCGATAAGTTCGGTGAAATCGCTTCGGAAGAATACCTGCTCAACAAACACGGATTCAATACGGAACACATCATTTCCGCTTGTAAAGAATCCGTTCAAAATAAAGGAAAATCAAAATGAAAATCATCATCGGTTCGCCCGTCAAAGGGTTTGCTTTGAAAGAAACACTCAAAAAACATTTGACCCAACAGGGACATCAGATTGTCGATACCGGCTGTTACAGCACTGAAAAATTCGCCAAGTACCCGTCCATAGGAGAACGCGTTGCCTACTCACTGGTTCAAGGGGAAGGCGAATTAGCAATCAACATTTGCGGCAGCGGAACGGGAGCGGCAATCGGCATCGACAAATTTTCCGGCGTGCTGGCAATCGCCAGTGAATCCGTGAAGACAGCCCGATTGGCAAGAATCGTCAACGGGGCAAACTGTCTCTGTCTCGGCGAAGATATTGTTACACAGGAACTTGCCTGCGAAATCGCCGATGCTTTTATTCAGGCAGAATTCCTGAATAATCCCGATGCGAAACCGGAAATCAAAAACTTCTGGCTGGAAGCATATAACGAAATGCTTGCCCGCGGTACCAAGCCGGTGCAGCGGGAAATTGAATATCTGGATTAACCCTTTAACCTCATCATCAAATAATGACCGCACGTTTTATCCGCAGAGATTTTTTACGCAGCACCGCTTTACTTGCCGCCGCTGCGTTTGGTGTTCCGCTTTATGCGCAGCAAAAGAAGGACGATAAACCGCAGTCCGACCCGCTGGAAACGTTGGAAGAATACGTTCCGAAGGGACCGCTGAAACAAGCGTCTGCCCGATTCATCGTCAATCGTCTGGGCATCGAAAAAGCGGTTGCCGTTGCGAAACGAATCGGTTTGCACGGCATTGATTTGCTCGACCCGCCGGAATGGGACATCATCAACGCTGCCGGTCTGACCGTTACAATGGGACGCGTGCCGGGACACGGCGGTATTGCCAAGGGCTGGAATAACCCGGAAAATCACCCGCTGCTCATCGAAGTTTATAGCCGCTGGATTCCTGTTGCTGCCGAAAAGAAAGTTCCGAACCTGATTTTCTTTTCCGGCAACCGAAACGCTTTGACAGACGAAGAAGGATTAAATAACTGCGCAAAGGGACTGAAACAAATCGCTGCCCTTGCCGAAAAACATAATGTAACGCTGTGTATGGAACTGCTGGGTAAAGACCATAAGGATTATCAGGCAGACCATACCGCTTGGGGTGCGGAATTATGCAAACGCATCGGCTCCGAGCGGGTCAAACTGCTCTATGATATTTATCATCTTCAGCGCAGCGAAGGCGACCTCATCAATAATATCCGTCAGTACAAAGATTTTATCGCCCACTATCACACCGCCGGTAATCCGGGACGCAAGGATATTGACGGCACGCAGGAGATTTATTATCCCGCCGTGGTAAAAGCGATTCTCGAAACCGGTTTTACCGGCTACCTTGCTCACGAGTTCACGCCGCTTAACGGAATGGAGTCGCTCCGCCGCGCTGTCCAGATTTGCGATGTCCGGTTAGAAAAATCCGTTTGATAATCCTTAACCCGAATGAAAAAATGACCAATCGCAGAGAATTTTTATTAACGTCCGGCGGTATCGCTGCCGGTTCACTTTTGCTGCCGTGTTACGCAGCAGCGGCACCGTCCTCGAATCTAACGCTTGCGCTGCAAACGTGGACGTTCCGGCTTTTTGACCTCGATGAAGGAATCCGCAAGACAAAACAGGCAGGCGTGAATGAAATCGAAATCGCCGGCGGTATCACCATCGGCGGTGAAAAAAAGCGGGCTTCGGCAATGAACGCCGAAGAACGCAAACGCATTAAAGATGTGTTACAGGAAACCGGTGTCAAAGCCGTTTCGTTAGGCGGCTGTCAGGGAACAACGCAGGAGTTCGATTTTGCCGCCGAATTCGCTTTGCAGCGTTTGCAGGGCGAACCGCCGTTTGAAAACCTCGTTGAGGTCTCACAGCGGGCGGAGAAGTACAAGGTTCGCTTTTCGCTGCACAATCACGCCAAGCCGAACAAGTATTGGGATTACAGGGAAACGCTGAAACGTTTAGACAACTGCACGCCGTTTATTGGTTTCTGTCCCGATACCGGACATTTTATCCGCAGCGGACTTGACCCGCTCCAGACCGTCAAGGATTTGAAAGGGCGGATTTTCGAGATACACCTGAAAGACCTGAACATTCCCGACAACAAGGACGGCAAGGCAAACCTGCACGATGTTCCGTGGGGAACAGGACAGGGAAAAGTGAAAGACATTCTGCATCTGTTGTCCGAAGAGAAAACCGCTGTCTCGGTGATTATCGAATATGAATATCACTGGGAGGACAATCTTGATGAAGTCAAGCAATGTGTATCCTTTTTCCGTAACATATAACGGTTCATTGCCGGACTACTGGAACAGCCGGCTCTGCGGCAAAGTAAAATACTCCGCCCGTTTCAAGTTGCAGATGAACACCGCTGTTCCGGCAGTGTTCATCTGCGGGATGACGGCGGTACTGCTGCACTGCGGAATGACATAGAGAACTCCTGAAAATGTTATTTGTCAAAGGGTTCAAAAAGTCCCGGTACGGCAACGGTGTGTTCGTAGTTTCCGTCTGCATCAGGCATTACCGGAGACGGCGTGTCAAACGTCAGTTCTTTATCGTACGGGAAAAACGTCTTACCTTTGGCAACCGCATCGTCCCACTTGATTTCTTTGCCGCTGTATGTTGCCAGCACGCCCATTATACCAATCATTGTGGAAGTTGCCGCAAACCAGCCGTCGTGAAGTTTCGTGCCGCTGCGGATTGCCTCTGTCTGATGAACGTGTTCCTGTACATAACCGTTATCGTTTTTGTACTTCGGCAGGTGCCAGCGTTCTGCCCCTTTCGGTTCCAGCCAGCCGATTTGTCCGCGTCCTGCGGAACCGAGAACCTTTTCGGAAACAAGATTCCAGCAGCGGGGAATCTGGCGGCTTTGGCTGTGCATTACCGTGCCGTCGGCATATTCGTATTCGACATAATGATGGTCGAACAAATTGCCGCATTCGTTATAGGGAACATTAGGGATTTTACGGAATTGCCGTCCGCCTAATCCTCTGGCAATCACCGGATGCGCTGACGGGTCGCCTTTGCCGTGAATCCAGTTGCCGACATCAATGTTATGGCAATGCTGTTCGACCAGATGGTCGCCGCTGAGCCAGTTAAAGAAATACCAATCCCGCACCTGAAAACTAATTTCCGACTCGCCTTCGTTGCGGACACCGCGGACTTTTGCCGCCGCCGTATTCCAATAGACGCGGGTTTCGAGAACATCGCCGACGAACCCGTCCTGAATTTTGCTAATCCAATCGAGGTACTTTTGTTCGTGCCGGCGTTGAAAACCGGCACAAACGGTCAATCCTTTCTCTTCGGCAATTTTGTTTGCCTTCAAACTCCGCCGGTATCCTTCGGCATCAACACCGAAGGGCTTTTCAATGAAAACGTGCTTACCCTGTTCAACGGCGTAAAGATAATGGACGGGGTGAAATGCCGGCGGTGAAGCGATATGAATAACATCGGCTTCGGCAACGGCATTTTTGTAACTGTCGAATCCGCCGAAGATTCGTTCCGGCGGGACATCGACTTTGCTTTTGACATTGTCGTTTTTTTGGAGTTGCGCAACGGCTTTGCGGGCAATGCTTTCGGCAACATCAGCAACGGCAACGAGTTTCACGTTGTCGCCGACAGCGAAGCGGTCGATAACACTGCCGAGTCCGCGTCCGCCGGTTCCAATCAATGCGATTTTGATCACATCGGAACCGGAAACGTTCGCTGCCCGGCTCACGGACAGAGACGGAACAGACAAACCGGCAGAAAGGACACCGGCAGTTGTCAATGACTGCTGTAAAAATCCGCGGCGGGAAGGACAAGTTTTTTTCATTGTTTCAAAAGGGAAAAGGGTTAAAGGTTTTTCGGCAGCACAAACGCGGTGCCGAAGTTTATCGTTCGGTTGTATCAACGGCTAACTTCCGCTGTACCTTGGGGCTGACATCCAGCGTTACAGAGGTTTTCCGTTTCGGCACCTCTAAACGCAGCGGCGATGTTTCGGTATCGGCAAATTCTTCGCCGACGACCTCGAAGGACTTCTGTCTGATTTCCGCTGTTAGTTTGTCAAATTCGGCAATTTCTGCATCGGTTACCACTTTCGCCGGCAGTGCAATGTCGGGACCTTCGACTTTGGACACCGTGACAATATATTGACCGGCTGGAAGTCCGCGGTAGCGTCCTTCGGTCGTCAAACGGAGTTGCCCGCCGGCATCCGTTTGACCGCCGCCGGAATACGGAAGTTTGGAATAATCTCCGCTGATGACCGTAACATTGGCTTTGGTCAGCGGGGAACCGTCCTGCGTAATCGTCAATCCCGTTTCGTACAACTTCGGCATCCCCGGCGGCAGCTTCTGACCGCAGCCGGAAAGCATTAGTGTAACAATAAGCAGTGTAATGGTGATTAAATGTTTCATAAGTATTATGGTTAAAGGTTAGTAATGAATTGATAATTGATAATTAGAATACGATTCTATACCGAACCCGTTTTCCGTTTTCCTCTAATTCTCCATTCTCAATTATCAATTCTCCATTCCCGAACTACGGCAATGCAACTGCTTCATCGCCGTCAATCGATCCCAATGCTCCCCAGACACCGTAAGGGCTGGGACCGGATATCGGTCCGTCTTTGGATACCGCCGCGCCGCTGGGAGTGCTTAAATTAGCGTTGTCGATGTTCTCGGAAACGAACTGGACAGCACCGTCTCCGAAGAGAACATTCACGCCGCCGGTATGATAACTTTGAGCAGCAAATATCTGCGGTGCTAACTTGGTATCGTCCGGTCCCGGCGAAACATTCGGACCGTTCGGTTTAATAACCGTTTGGAACCCTGTGCAGGTGGCGCGTCCGTCGGAATACCACTGTCCCCGCCATATATTGCGGTAGGCCGGATTGAGGTGCTTTCCGTCATTCGAGGCAGCCAAAAATGCTGCACGGGGAGTAATACCGGACGTTGCAGCATAAACATTGCCGGCAACTGATAAAACCTTTGGTGCTTCCGATGCCGGACCGGTGAGTATCTGCGTTGTGATGCTTTCAGATGCGGCAACCGTGTTACTCAATCCGTCAGTAATGCGGGAAAAATCCTTTTTTTCGTGCGGTGTAAAAAAACCTCTTTTTGATGTCTTGTAGGGTGCATTCAGTGTCTCGTCTGTTGAGTAACAGATAGCGTCCACTCCATCGCCGCGGCAGGTGAAGATGTTGGTTCGTGCGGTGTTGTTTCTGCCCGGACGATTCCCCTCCGGGTCGGAAGGACAAAGCAGTGCCGCAATAACGCCGCCGGTCGCACTTTGCAGCAGGGCGATACGGTCTGGAGTCATTAATGCTCTGTTGGCCTGATTCCGATCTGGAAAATAGGACATATTGTGCCGTTCGCCTTCCGAGGAACCATCGTCATAGCAGCCCCAATAAGGTTTAGCAATTCGATTTGTGTGCATCTTGTTGGCAGTATTCAGTGTTGGGTCAATAGTATTTTGAGGTCCGTGTTTCGAAGCGACTTCGACAACGGCTTCGTATCGGGCAATTTGTTCTATAAACGGCAGCAGGAAAACGTTTGCTCCCCACATCGTGGTCATATCTGCCCGCCATTCGTTTGCGGCTGCCGTACCGGATTCATTGTGGTCATCACGGTAGTACGAGTAAGCCCGGTCAAGGGATCCGAGGTGCCAGGTTGCTGCCGGCAAGGAGTTGTGTGTGTCGTGATAGTTATGTATGGCGATGCCGAACTGTTTGAGGTTGTTGGTACATTGCATTCGCCTTGCTGCCTCGCGTGCAGCCTGCACTGCCGGAAGGAGCAGCGAAACTAGAATGCCGATGATGGCAATAACGACGAGAAGTTCAACGAGAGTGAAGCCGATTCGACGGGATCCCGTCTCTCTCTCTCTCTCTCTCTTACGTGAGGTCAATTTTGCAGCACTTTGCTGTTTCAAACTTGTTGTAAACATATCCTATCCTTTCTTTGTTAGCGGTCGTCTAGCGACCGGTTAGTTAGTTTTGTATTCCGCTCTTAAATAGACTTGTTTATCTATTTTACCTATGTAATTAGTAGGAGTTATTGTATAGTTATCTATCTTTTTGACAACCCCCTGCCTGCGGAAGTTATCTTTATGCCAGTCCCTTATGCAGTTTCAGGATGGAGTATTAACGGCAGCAGCACCCTTTGCTCTGCCTCTCTGTTCCCATAACTATTCATATATTCCTGTAACTATCCCTATAACCGTTCCTATGGTTGTTCCTATAGCTATTCCCATAACTATTCCTGTAACTATTCCCATAACAACTATTCCTGTAACTATTCCTGTAACTATTCCTATAACAACTATTCCTGTAACTATTCCTATCCTGTAACTATTGCAAGAACCGTGCCAAAGAGACCGCCGTTCCGGTATTTGTAAAGAAAAAAGAGGTTTTGCTCTTGTTTTTAAGGAGTGTAATTGTTATTAAAAAAATTATTTTTTTATAGATGGCGTTTATTTTCAGAAAGCATTTGCAAACGAAACTAGATTATTTCACGGGCAAACTATCATATATCACGGTTTCGCTGTTAAATATGGTAGTTTTTGTATGTTGAGCGGGGAGGCAGATGAAAACGTTGGCAGCAACGCTCAATTCGGTGTTGGAACGTGGTATTGGTTGGGTTGTTTCCGACCCCTTAATAGTAATGCGTCTCCAAACTCTTACCCTTATTCCCTTAATTTACAAATAAGGGGAAGCAATGAATGGGAACCTGTGCTATTAAGGGTACCGGAGAAAATAAGGGTTTCGGATGACGAGTGACGAGTAATGCGGGGAAATCAGGAAGCGAAAACTTGCATAACCCTTATTTTCATTTTCCGCCCCCTTAATAGTAATGCGTCTCCAAACTCTTACCCTTATTCCCTTAATTTACAAATAAGGGGAAGCAATGAATGGGAACCTGTGCTATTAAGGGTACCGGAGAAAAATAAGGGTTTCGGACAAAGGAAAACCTTATGTTCAAAAAATTATTGTCAAAAAATTATTGTCAAAAAATTATTGTCAAAAAATTATTGTCAAAAAATTATTGTCAAAAAAAATACCCGATAAAGTTTTACGCTCCCGTATGCAATACCGTCCGCCGGAACGTAACCGGTCATTTCCTCTTGACCGTTTTCTGCTCAATCCTTATCCTTCCGTTGGATTTCTATGCTCACAGCCATCGAATTATCAGGGTTCAAGAGTTTCGCCGACCGGACAAAATTAGAGTTCGGCGAAGGAATTTGCGCCATCGTTGGTCCCAACGGTTCCGGTAAATCCAATATCGTTGACGCAATCAAATGGGTTCTCGGCGAACAATCAATGAAAAAATTGCGCAGCAGCGAAGCGACCGATGTGATTTTTAACGGCAGTGCCGGCAGAACACCGCTCGGCAGTGCCGAAGTGACATTAAGTTTCGATAACTCGAATCACACATTCAATCTCGATACGCCGCAAGTGCATATCACCCGCCGCGTTTATCGAAGCGGTGAAGGCGAATATCTTATTAACCGGCAGGCTTCCCGATTGAAAGACATCAAAGAACTGCTCGCCGGCACCGGTCTCAGTACACAGGCATACAGCATTATCGAACAAGGGCGGGTGGAATCGCTGCTGCAAAGTTCAGCAGTACAGCGGCGCATCCTTTTCGATGAAGCCGCCGGTATCAGCCGGTTCAATGCCCGAAAACTGGAAATCCAACGCCGTTATGAACGCATTGACCATAACCTCGTGCGTCTCAACGACAAGGTCAACGAAATCGAACATCAATTAAAGTCAGCCCGAAGTCAGGCAGGGAAAGCGCAACTCTACCGGCAATACTCCGACCGGCTCAAAACAATCCGTATTCAATCGGCAAGGGCAGAATATCGGCATTGCGGCGTACAATGTGCGGTGCTGCAAAATCAAATTACGGAATTGACGAAAAATGCCGGACAAAAAAGTGCTGCGGCAGAGGAAAACGAAAAAGCGTTGACGCAATGCAGCAGCGAAATGGAAAGTCTTGATGAGAAAATCCGTCTGTATGAAGGCGAATGGGCGGCAGTCAGACAGCGGATTGCCGGAGAACAATCGACGATAAAACTGCTTTTTTCGCAGGCGGAAGAAATTGAAGCCGGTATTGCCGCAAACGGTCAACAACTTCTGGAATTGCGTGTCCGCAGTACCGGCATTGAGGAAATGCGGCTCAAGACGGCTGATGATATTCAAAAGGCAGAACAAATCAGTACGGACGTTGCGGCAGAGTATCAGACATCGCTCAAAGAAGATACCGTTTTGGAAGAGTTATGCAAGGCGAAGCAGCAGGAATGTGAAACAATAGACCGTGATATTGCCGGACGGAAAGAGCAAAATGCAGAACTTGCCGGAACGGTCAACGGCTTGAAAACACGGCTTGAAACGCTGCAAAAGACGAAAACGCGGGATACCGCAAAATTAGCCGAACAGGCGGAAAAAAATATCGGTTACGAAAATCAACTCGGAGAAAGGAAAAATGCCGTTGCTGCATTGGAAGCCGCAGCGCAGCAGAAAAAGAAACAACTCGAAGAGGCAAAAGAGCGCAAGAGCAGCAGAGTCAGGGAATATGCGGAACTGACCGGACAACTTTCCGAATTAAAACAGAGACAGAGCGGAATGAAAGAGCGTATTTCGCTTCTCGAAGAACTGATACGGAAAAACGAAGGATTAAGTCCGGGTGTGCGTGAAGTGTTACAAAAATCCCGCGATGCCGAAAGTCCGTTTCGCCACGCCTTCGGTCTTGTTGCGGATTTACTCCGCGTTGAGTTTGAATCGGCATCGCTCATTGAATTAGCCCTCGGTTCGGTATCGCAGCATATTGTCGTGAGTCCGAAAGCAGAGTTGTTTCGTTACATTGAAAAGAATGCCGGTGATTTTGCCGGTCGTGTCGGTTTTATTTGGCTTGACCCCAGTGAACAGGAAGCCCCGTGGATGACAACCAATCCGTTTGCAGGCAGAGCCGGCGTGCTGGGACGTGCCGACCAGTTTGTCCAAACGGAACCAAAATTTCAACACTTGGCACGCCGCCTCTTGGGACGGATTTGGATTGTCAACAGCATTGCCGCTGCGAGACAACTCTATAAGGAAAGCGATGACCGGACAAGTTTCCTTACGGTCAACGGGGAAATGCTGACTCCGGACGGTGCGCTGATTGTCGGTCCGCTCAACACCGCAGCCGGTTTAATCACCCGGCGCAGTGAATTGCGCAACCTGAGCGAACAAATGGCGGCACTTGATAAAGAGGTTGTCGAACGGGAAATTGCTGTCAGTGTTGCCCAAGACAGAGTGAACAGCGATGAAATTGACGTTGAAGACGAAATGCGGGAACATCAAAAAGCAGTAACAGAATATGAAGCAGAAAAGCATCAATTTGTAACATTAAAGGAAAAAAGCAAACAAGGTGCTGAACAGTACAACAACCGCTCGGCAGAAATAGAAAAAATTGATTTGCAAATTGCCGAAACGTCGGAAGAATTGCATCAAACAAAAACATTACGGGCGCAACTTGCAGATGAATTAACCGCTTTGGAAACGGAACAAGCGGAAACGAAACACGCATTGGAGGCAGCCTTGTCTGATTACGAGGAACATCAGCGTAAGACGGTGAACACGAAAATAAATCTGGCGAAAAGCGAAGAGCGTTTGGATTCGCTTCGGGAAAGTCTCCGGCATTATGAAGACCGGTTGAAGGAACGTCAAAAAATGCTTACGGAGCAGCGTCTGCAATGTAAAACGCTGCAATCACGTCTCGATGCTGTTCTTTTGTCGGTGTTACACACGGAAGCGTCATCGGCATCGCTCTATTTGCAAAAGGAGCAACTGCGGCAGCAGTCGGCGGAGTATTCTGCCGCACGGAAACAGGCAGCGGCAAAGCGGTCAAAGAAGCAAACGGAGTTTAAACGTTTGCACAATGAATGGGAAGCGGAGCGGATAAAAATCAATACACTGCAACTGCAACTCGAACGGTATTTGCAGGAACAAAAAACGGCTGCCGATAAAATTCGGGACGAATACGGAGCCGGGTTAACAGATTGTCATTTAACAATTTGTAACGATAATTCAGAGGAAGCCGCTGCCGAAGAGACCGATGCGGATACAGCCGCTGCCGATACGGCAGCGTTAAAAGAAGAAATGATGCGGCTCCGGGAACACATAGAGCGTCTCGGAAATGTCAATCTTGAAGCGATGGAAACGCTTGACGCTTTGGAGATACAATATAAGACATATTCGGCACATTACAACGACATTACTTCGGCAAAGAAGTTAATAGAGAAGCAAATTGAGACGCTTAATACAGACAGTCAGCGGATTTTTTCAGAAACCTTTGAAGGCGTTCGGCAGCATTTTCAAAATATGTTCCGTCAACTTTTCGGCGGCGGTTCTGCGGACTTGGTGCTTGACAATCCTGATAATCAATTAGAAAGCGGTATTGATATTATTGCGAAACCGCCCGGCAAGGAATTGAAAAACGTGATGCTGCTTTCCGGCGGCGAAAAAACGCTGACGTGTTTTGCGCTGCTGCTGGCATTTTTCCGTTACAAACCGAATCCGGTGTGTATCCTTGATGAATGTGATGCCGCTCTAGATGAAGGAAACGTTGACCGTTACAACAATGTGATTAAGGAGTTCAGCAAGGAAACGCAGTTCCTGATGATTACTCATTCCAAGAAGTCGATGGCGTACGCCTCATCAATATACGGTATCACGATGCAGGAAAGCGGCGTGTCGAAACAGGCATCGGTGCAGTTCGTTGATGTTGCCGAAAACGGCGAATTGTTGAAGGCGGCATAACGGCGAGTGCAGAGATATTAACGCAAAGAGGCGGCGACTGCTGCATTGTTATACTCGTTACACTTTAACTTTCGGTTTTTATGGATTGCTTTTTCTTTGATTTCAAGGATTTTCCATTATCGAATACCGAAATATACCGAAATTTAAAGTAAAAAGGTATAACGTGCCGGCGATTTACCCTCGTTGTCTAATTTAGAAAATGCTGTCAAGGACAATCGGGACAAAGCAAAAAATGCCGTTGAAACAGGCAAGTCGGCGTTAGCGTCTCTGAAGTTTCTGAAACCTATTTTTGCCGTCTTGCAATTCCCTGCACTAAATCTCTGCATTGGCATCGTAGCGGAACACCGTTGTCGGAACGCTTTGATGCTCGGCGATATTAAAGAGTTCTGCCCAGCGGTCTATTGCCGCCTTTAATTCGTCCGGCTTGAGCGGTGAAGCCCAAAGCACTTTCACCGCATTACCGCAGTTGCCGCTCTCAATGTCCGCTATGCTCGGCAGCGTCGCCAAAACCGTTCCGTGATAACATAATTTTCGTAACGTTAAATACGCTACCAAAAATGCCGCCTGTCTGCCGGGCTTGAAACGGATAAACGTTTCGTATGCCTGTCCGCCTTGTTTTAACACGCCCAGCAGTTGCAGTTCCACCGTCGGAACAAGCGTAAACGTTGTCCCCAGCAGAGCATCGGGGTCAGTTATCGGCTTGTCCTTGTTCATCTCCTGCATCACCGTTTCAATGCGTTCCAGCAGTGCCGTATTGTCCGCCGGTGTACCCGCCGGCAGCATCTTCGTTGCCGCATTCAGTTCTGCAACACCGTCAAGCATTATGTCCATCAACTCCTGCGTCAGGTCGAGTTTATCCTTGCGGACATAATCGAGCAGCGTTTCCAGTTGATGCGCCAAATCCGCCGACACTGTTACACCAAGCATCGTAAAGTTGCCCTTTGCCGCGTGCAGCCGGCGGAAGGCTTCCTTCATCAATTCAGGATTCTTCTCGTTTTCCAGCGTCAACAGTACATCCTGCAACTCCATCAAGCCGTGCGACAACTCTTGCAGCAAGTCGGAAATGTCCGTATCTTTCAGGTCTTTTTGACTGGACTCCTCGATACGGTTGGCAATCCGGTCGCGGACAGCCGACAACCTCGACTTCGCTATCAATTCGTCCTGCGTATGTTTCGTTGCCGTCGAATCCGGCAGCGAAGAACCGGTGCCGGACATCATCATTTCCGGCTCTTGAGCGTCCTGCGCATTTTCATTGCCGGAAAACGCCGCCGCATCTTCGTGTCCTTCCTCTTCGTCCAATACTTCACCGACGGCTTTGGCAACCGCCATATTGATGTCCACGGTCATTCCGACTCGTCCGCCGCTGATGATGCACGTACCGGCAATGCCCATCATATCGCGGTTGAACATATCTTTGGCAAGCGGCACGTTCACTAACTTCGACGGGGCAAGAAATTCCGTAACAATGCACGCAATTTTGCTTTTCTTGCCTTCGATAATGACGACCGGCACGACTTCGGAATTATCCAGTTGCGACGCTTCGCTGCCGAGCAACTCCGATAAATCGAACAGAGCCAGCGGCTCACCGAGATGCCGGATAAAACGCTCCCTGTCCATTGACGCTTGAATGTCGCCGGGCTTGAATCCTTGCAGACTAACAACCTGGTCAATCGACAGCGCATACAGCGTATTGTTACAGCGGACAATCAGCGCATCAATAATGTTGACCGCCTTGAGTTTCGGAATGTGCAGGCGAATCGTTGTTCCCTGTTTCGGAACGCTTTCGAGTTCGATTGTTCCGTTAAATTCGCCGACCATCGTGTTGACTAAATCGAGTCCGACACCGCGTCCCGATGTGTCCGTTGCCTTCTCTTTCATTGAAAAGCCGGACGTACAAAGTACTTGTACGAGCGGCGGTCTGTCGCTGTTAGCAATTAAGCCTAACTTTTTGGCACGTTCGTAAACTTTTTGTTCATCAATTCCGCGTCCGTCATCGGAAACAACGATTTCGGTTTCGTGTTCGTGTTCGATGGCTTTGAGCAGAATGATACCGGTTTCATTTTTTCCGTCGTGCAGCCGTTCAATCGGCGTTTCGAGTCCGTGGTCTGCCGCATTTCGCAGCATATGCAGAACGGGTTCGACAAGCCGTTCGGCGAGGGCTTTATCAACGAGGACTTTATCGCCTTCAAATTTCAGTTCGATGTCTTTTTTGAGATTCCTTGCGAGGTCTCTGACGGGACGGCGGAAGAGTTTGAATGTTTCGCCGATTTCGACCATACGGATAGCCATCACGAGGTCGTGGAGGTCTTGTGAAATTCGTGATGAAGTTTCGTCAGCCGACTTGATAATCTGCAAATCGCCTTCGGTCATTGGACGGCGATGCGTTACGGCATCGGACATATCACGCTGGAGTTCGTGCAGAGTCGAACTGGTGATGATGACTTCTCCGGCGAGGTTGAGCAGTTTATCGAGGTGTTCGAGGCGCACCAACATCCGGTCAACACCTTTATTTGCAGACGTATCAGCCATAACAACAACTGTTATAATAAAAAATCACCGGCGGTACCGCCGTTATGCCAATGAGTCTATTGTACCTCAAAAATCCCGTGTTGGCAATTTACAGCAGAATTATTTATAATCGGTCTCATAATCAGACTGCGATGACGTTTGTCCGGTTTGCTTTGCCGATAACGACTAATAATGCCGATAATGCCGACCGAAACAAAACTTGTCCGCTTACAAAACGACATTCGCCGGCTCGGCAATGTTGCTGTTGCATTTTCCAGCGGAGTTGACTCCACGTTCCTTCTCAAAACAGCGCACGATGTTCTCGGAAAAAATGTTCTGGCAATCACCGCCCGGTCGCAGACTTTTCCGCTGCGCGAACTCAATGAAGCCGTTGACTTTACCCGCCGCAGCGGCATCGAACATATTATTGCCGATTCCGAAGAACTGGACATTGACGGATTCGCTCAAAATCCTCCGAACCGGTGCTACCTTTGTAAAACGGAACTCTTTACGAAAATACGGAACATTGCTCAAGAGCGGCAGATACCGCATATTCTCGAAGGTTCTAACGTTGACGACAGCAGCGATTACCGACCCGGCAGACAGGCAATCAAGGAACTTGGTATCTTAAGTCCGTTGTGCAGTGCCGGTTTGACAAAAAACGAAATACGTGAATTATCAAAAGCGGCGGGACTGCCGACGTTCGACAAGCCGAGTTTCGCCTGCTTGTCGTCAAGATTTCCTTACGGCGAACGTATCACGCCGGAACGTTTGAAAATGATTGACGCTGCCGAACAGTTTCTGCTCGACAACGGCATACGGCAGGTTCGGGTCAGATTTCACCAAAATTTGGCAAGGATCGAAACGGACGAAACCGGTTTGCAGAAATTATTAGCGAAGCCGCTCCGAGACAAAATATATGCCGAGTTTAAGAAACTCGGCTTTGCTTATACGGCTGTCGATTTACTCGGCTACCGCACCGGCAGTATGAACGAAACATTACCGATAGTCAACAGATGATAAAATGGACCCCCGGCAGCGTGCGGCTTAATGTGCCGTTCTTGTTGGCAGAGACTGATTTTTTGCCTCTTTTACGGTGCATTTCGGCAAGCGGTTCACCATTTACCGCCGCTTCCGCCGTTGGACAGCATTTACATCAAGGTTCATCCGTACAGAATGGGCGCACCGAAAAAAACGGGCGGCATCCATCGGAACAAACTCTGCGGACAATACCGCGAAAATCCCCTATTTTTCATCGCAAACTAATAGGAGGGGTATTCGAGAGGTTCCCGTGTGCATTACAAACCGGCGAAGATGCCTTGCTGTGTGCTGCGGCGGCGGAACTCTTGGTCAACGGCATTACGCGCCCTGTGTTTGACAGCCGTCCAGGACGGGGCAAGCAGATACGCAGAATCCGTTTCGCCTGCAATCCGCTCAATCACAATGTCCGGCGGTATCCGCTCTAAAAAATCAACAGCCAAAGCGGCATACTCCGGCAGCGTCGGCAGCGTGATTGTCCCCGCCGACCAAAGTTCTGCCAATCGTGTCTCCCGAACAACATAAAGGTTGTGCATTTTGATGCAGTCCGGTTTCAGCCGGGCGACTTCGCCAGCCGTTGCGAGGATGTCATTATGGTCTTCGCCCGCAATACCGAGTATCAAATGAATACCGGTACGGATGCCCCGCCGTTTTGTACGTTCATAAGCATCAAGAAAATCCTGATACGAATGTCTCCGCTCTAAAAAGTCCAGCGACTTCTGATGAATCGACTGCAAACCGATTTCGAGTTGCAGATAGTACGTTGCAGCAATCCGCTCTAATACATCGAGGACGGATTCGGGCAGTGCGTCCGGGCGCGTCCCCACGGCGATACCGGCAACATCGGGATGTGACAATGCCTCCCGATACAGCGCATGGAGATACTCCGGTTCGCCGTAAGTGTTTGTTGACGGCTGAAAATACGCAATAAATTTTTCTGCCCGATGTTGGTAATGCCGCTTGACCCGCTTGATTCCCTCATTGAGTTGTTCGGTAATAGAACGTTTCTCTTCAAACCGCCGGCTCGGTGCAAAACTCGCCGCACTGCAAAAGATACAGCCGCCGGTTCCGCGCGTTCCGTCAATATTCGGACACGAAAAACCGGCATCAACACTGACTTTCCAAACATTACAGCCGAAGGTTTGCCGCATCGCCAAACCAAGCGGAAAATAACGGTATCC
This sequence comes from Planctomycetaceae bacterium, assembly GCA_031289675.1. Classification (GTDB taxonomy): domain Bacteria; phylum Planctomycetota; class Planctomycetia; order Pirellulales; family Thermoguttaceae; genus WRKP01. The sequence goes on along the minus strand of JAITOZ010000262.1, from coordinate 5,936 downwards.
TAATGCTTGCCATTGACACATTAGAGGGCGTAGTGAGGAGTAGTGAATAGCGGGTAAATACAGGAGCGAAAACCCGCCGTTCGCCGCTAATTTTGCGAAACAATCTCAAAAAGACAACAGTATGGGTTATCCCGGAGGCCAAGACATCGGGCGGCCGCCGAAAATGTGAAAGTGCAGATGATAAACTGTCTGACCGCCGTCATCACCGCAATTCACAACAAGCCGATAACCGTTATCAAGACCGAGTTCTTTCACCAACTTGCGGACAATAGAATACAGATGTCCCAGCAGCGGTGTGTCCTCTTCCGTCAACTGATTCAGCGATGCAATCTCCTTTTTCGGTATTAACAAAACGTGAACCGGTGCCTGCGGATGGGCATCGTCAAATGCCAAACAAAGGTCGTCCTCATAGACAATCTTCGCCGGAATGTCTTTGTCAATAATGCGTTTGAATATCGTTTTTTCTGCCATGATCATTATTACGTTACCATTTAAGTCCGAATGCCCCGCCCGAAGAGCCGCCGGTTCCGCCTTTGAGCGGACCTTTATGGGCGTTCTTGATTTTCAGCATCTCCTGTTCCGCAGCCTCTTCTTGTGTTTCTGCACCGGAAGACGGCGGTTCGCTTTCTTCTGCCGCTTGTTTAATCGACAGCGCAATGCGCCGGCGGTCAGTTTCGATAGAGACAATCAACACGTCAACCCAGTCGCCTTCGGTAAGTGCGTCCTTGACGTTGTTAATGCGTTTGTTCGAGATTTCGCTGATATGCACCAAACCTTCGACACCGGGCATCAGTTCGACAAACGCCCCGAATTCCGTTATTCGGCTGACTTTGCCGCGTGCCAATGTTTTTTCCTGAAAACGTTCCAATATGTTGAGCCACGGATTGCTCGATTCATCGCGGTAAATCAGTGTAATGCGGTTGCTGACCTCATCAATTTTTGCAATACGCACCTTAACCCGCGTTCCTTCGCTTAACAGGTCGCTGGGATGCCGGACACGTCCCCAAGCCATTGCCCCTATCGGAATAAAGCCGTCAACGCCGCCGAGGTCAACAAATGCGCCGGCATCAATAATTTTACGCACCAAGCCTTCACGAATTTGACCGGTTTCTAATTCGGAAAGCAGTTTTGTCCGCTGTTCTTCACGCTCTTTTATGAGCAGCGACTTGCGGCTCAGGACCAAATTGCGCCGCTCAAAATTAACTTCTTCGACTACGCACGTCAATTTTTGACCGACATAGGCTTCGGTATTTTCCACGCGAAATAAATCAATTTGGCTTATCGGAATGAATCCCCGCAGACTGTTGACCTGACATTCCAAGCCGCCGGTGTTCGTCTTCGTGATTAAGGCTTCGACGACCATCCCTTCCTGCACCTGCGACCAATCCCGGACATCGAACGCCGCAAGCGGTACGGTCGCCTCATAAAGACCTTCATCACGCAAAAAACGGACAACCGTTACTTCAAGTTCATCGCCGACCTTCGGTTCTTTATCCGGCGGAAACAGTTTCAGCGAAACAACACCCTGCTCCTTTGTTCCAACGTTGAGAAAAACGTTGTCTTGCTGAATCGACAGAACCGCTGCATTGACCTTTGCGTCCGGTTCGAGAACCGCATTCCCCGCTGCTTCGGTCTGCTTGATAAGCAGGTCGATTCCTTCGCTGTTATCGCCGAAGACCGCATTGAATTCGGCTTCGAGGTCTGCCGACAACTTACCGTTACGGTATTTCGGCACATCAACGCTTCGTATCGGCTGCGCCGGTATTGCCTTCAAAATTTTCCCGCCGTCTTTTGACAGTTTGCCCGAATACAGGTCATCGGTATCCGTATCGGGAGCAGTATCGGTGTTTGCCGGCGGAAGCGTTTTATTCTCCGGCGGATAGGTTTCCGTATGCGGCTTTTCTGCCGGCGGCGCACCACGTACAACAGGAATTGCCGGTTTCGGAATATAACCGCCGGGGTCGCGCTGTGAACCAATAAGACGTTTCGGTTTCGGCGGTACTGTTTCGGTTAATGTCGGGTTTTCAGGACGGTCTGTCTCGCTAGTCATCGTATGGTATAAACAAATCCTTCTCCAGTGGATTGTATATTATCCGTTCTCTGCCGTCCGTTGTCAACCGCCCCAAAATCGGTTATACTGCCGCTGTCATTGATGATTGTGAGTATGTGCCGTGAATATGTACCGGCGGTCATTTACACTTTTAGAAGTTCTTCTGGCGATGATTGTTCTCGTTGCCGGTGTTGCGGCAATACTGCAAACAACGGCGGCAGTAAGACGAAATTCATATCAGATAGAGGAAATGATGCACATTCACAATGCGTGTCTTTCGGCAATGAACTTGTATGCGGCTTCTTCGGCACCAGTACCGGCTGCGGCAGAGTTGCCGATTTACAACGTGCCGAATGAAATGATTTCGGTGCAAACGTTTCCGTCGCCATATTCCGGTCTGTCGGTGCTGCAATTAACGGTCAGACAGAAATATCGGCTCGTAAGACTCATTGAACAAAAACCTGCCGCCGTTACTGATTGACCGCCGGTGATGCTATACGCGGCTTGTTGTTTTTCTGGTCCCAGTACGGCGACAAGCGGCGGAGCCGGGCAACGATTTTCGGAAATTCCTCAATCACGGTATCAATTTCCGTCTCTGCCGTATATCGGCTTAAACTAAAACGGATACTGCCGTGCTTTGCCGTAAAAGGAACTCCCATTGCCGATAATACGTGCGACGGTTCCAGCGAACCGGAGGTACAAGCACTGCCGCTTGATGCACAAATACCGAGTCCGCTTAACTGATACAAGATACCTTCGCCCTCAATATAATGTACAGAGACATTCAGTGTGTTGGGCATCCGCAGTGTTTCCCGCCCGTTAATTTCAACATTCGGAATCTGTTCCAAAAGAGCGTTCTCCAATTTATTACGCAGCAATTCCATCCGTTTAACGTCGTTATGGTGCGTTGCCGCCGCTAATTCGATTGCCTTTGCCATTCCGACGATGTACGGTACGTTTTCCGTGCCGCCCCGCCTGCCGGACTCCTGATGTCCGCCGATTAAAAATGTCCGGCACCGTGTTCCGCTGCGGATAAATAAACCGCCGATACCTTTCGGAGCGTGAAACTTATGCCCCGAAAATGCCAGTATATCGACATTGCGGAATGTCCCGCTCATAGTGAGAGGCAACTTCGTCATTGATTGCGTGGCATCGCAAAAAAAGATGATGTTGGGGTCGGTTTCTTTTACGACGCGGGAAAGCCGCTCAATCGGAAACACCGCACCGGTTTCGTTATTGGCGTGCATCACGGCAGTGAGCAGCGTGTCTTTGCGGAGATTTCGTACAAATTCGCCGAGATTGATATTCCCCTGCCGGTCAACGCCGATGTACGAAATATCGAAACCCTGATGTTCCAGTTCCTTGCATACTGCCAACACGGCAGGATGTTCAACGGCGGTCGTGATGATATGCCGGCGGTTCGGATTGGCGCGGATAGTACCGAAAATCGCAGCGTTGCAACTTTCGGTCGCACAAGACGTAAAGAGCAGTTCCGAGGGCAGACTTGCGCCAAGAGCAGCGGCAATTTGTTTCCGAGCCGATTCGAGAGCATCCCTTGCCGGTTGAGCGGCAGCGTACATCGAACTCGGATTGAAGTATTCTTTGGTGAAAAACGGCTGTATGGCTTCAACAACTTCGGGAGCCGCTGCGGTCGTTGCATTATTGTCGAGATAAATCATTGTGGTTACAGTTTTGACGCATTTCTCATTATACTATCTTACACTGTATTATTGCACACCGTAATTATTTCAGCCCCCGCATTTCGCAAAAATACGTTTGACTATCCCGTTTCTTTTAATTCTTTAAGGGGCTGGCATAGATAATTGCCTAAGAGGAAGGCAATTTTGAGGTTATTTTAAGCCATTTTTTCAGAGCGGTCAATAGTTTTTTCGGCGATCCGTAATTGAAGCGGAACTCACCTTCTTTGAGAAACAAATGAAACTTGTTCTTGGGAATTCCGTTGCACCTTCGCGGATGTCTCTTTGCTTGATTCCAAAAGTTTTCAATGCCGTTAATGTGATTTTTGTCTTCAGCAAATTCTTTTAACTGCTGATTTTTGCAAACGGGCTGTGGAGCATTTCAAATAATGTCGTGGCCGTTGGGTTTGGTTTAGGCAACCCTGTTGGGGGTTTGGAATCAGCGGTTGAAATTCGTGGGCACAGTTTTTTGGAAATGCTTTGTTATCGTTTTAATTTCAATTTATATTTTTTACTGATACCTTCCAACATCAATGTGACGACGGTACAGCTCATTCCCAGATAACCAACTCCTAACGGCTTGCCGGTCTGTGAATTGTGATGTTCGCTGACACCGTTTTTGAGAGAGTTTTCAATCGTTATATCGGCTATGTTCGCCGCAAGTTCATCAAAGCCGTAAGCCTTAAATCCTTTTGCAATCTGATAATTGGTAACTGTCCAAATATCGCCGCGCCAAAAACCTTTCGGGTTGTAACGTGGGTCGTTGCTTGGAATCGTGGGAATCGGCACCGGCGTTAACCATGCAGGCGTAGCGAATACTTCCGCCATGCGCGCCGCTTGCTTTTTCGTCGGAATCCCTGCCAGGAGCGGCATCCAGCAACCAATGCTCAGGTCGTCGATTTTCTCCATCGTATCGCGTTTGATCGCTTTGAATACACCGTCCTTTTCGTCCCACATGTTTTTACGTATAGATTCGATACATGTCTTTGCTCGCGATTCACGCCGTTTAGCCATTGCCTTGTCGCCGGCTTTCCGCGCTAAGCGAGCCAGCGATTGTTCCGCAAGCACAAGGTAGGAGGTGTTGCCGACAACCAGCACGTCGCCGTAAGCATCTGTGGCTTGCGCATCCTTGCGTGTCGGATGCTGAGTCAAGGTCAGATTATCAAGCGTGCCGTCCAAATCAAACGTTTCAAAACGGGCGTGCTGGACAACACCGGAATAAGCGCCTACGCCGACAAGTCCAACACCCGTCACATCGCGTTCGCGCCAATACCATTCGTGAAAATTTTCAAGTGATTCCAGATTTTCTCTGACTAATGTTATGTCTCCATTACGTTTATAGACCTGTTCAAGTCCCCATGCCAGAATAGGAATCTGAGAATATGCGGGATATTCTTTCCATTTTCCGGTATTGTCGTTCGCCATAAACATGCACGCAATCATATCGTGCATATTGGAAGGCATGGCTGCGTTCCACCGTTCCTGAAAATCGCGGTAGTTGGTAAACACTTCGTGAAGGATTTCTTTTTGTCCGTCGAGAATGCTCAACAAATCGGTAACGAACATAGTATCCCAGATCCACTGTCCTTGGTATCCGCCGCCGGGCGCAAGCCAACGATGTTTCAGTTCACCCTTCGGGGGATAAATTTTGCCGAGGATACATTTTTCAAAGACGGATTCGGTTAACCGGATAACCGCTTCGTCTTCCCATTCAAAATAATCCCGGATGTTGACGCCTTCGCCTTTTGCAGCACGGGCAAGAGGGATATTGAGCGTCGCAGCAAATGATGCCGCAAGGCTTGAAGTGATAAAATTACGTCTGTTCATATATTGTTTGGGGCTTGACAAGTTTAGGAGTTATTTTTTCACAAGTTTTTTGATAATATTGCCGAGGTTTCCGTTTCTATGATTGAAGCGGAATTCAGTTTCTTTTAAGTGTATCACAAACTTATCTGATTTGCAACCATTGAATTTTGCGAGCGATGTTTTGCATAACTCCAAAAGGATTCGATGCCGTTGACGTGCGATTTTCCGCGGGCGAATTCTTTTGAATGATTGATTCGCCAATGCTTGAATTCGGAGACATCAAGGGCATTGTACGACCTGAAATGGTCAGTGTAAATGATGCTGTCAGCCCTGATTTTCTTGCGGATAATCGGCGGTATCAAGGTGTTTTCTTTGACATCGGA
>JAITOZ010000215.1 GCA_031289675.1 Planctomycetaceae bacterium | reverse complement strand
CTGCTTCGCGTGCGGCTTGCACTGCGGGTAACAAGAGGGCAATCAATATGCCGATGATGGCAATGACGACAAGAAGTTCGACGAGAGTGAAGCCTATCCTACGGGATTGTTCTCTCTCTTACACTTACGTGAGGTCAATTTTGCAGCACTTTGCTGCGGTGAAACAGTTATGAACATTGTAGTTCTCCTTTAAGGTTACAATACGGCACTGTGCCATATATTTCGGGGATTGTAACAGATAAACTATTATCGTGCAAGGGGAGGGGGGTAAAAAACCGCCGTCTTGCGGTTGCGGCGCGGATTTGCGGTCTGCTTTTTGCCGGTGCTTGACAAACACTGTTCCAACAGGTCAGCGTAAAAAATTTCATCCGTTACTTTTCAGGTTCATCCGAGGTGATGCCGGAACCAGAGGAACGAATCAGGAACGCCTGATTTTGTGCGGTCAGAGTAATGAGAGCGGCGGTAGTCAGAGGGCAGCAAGAATGCCGTTTTGATAATGTGTGCCGTACCGTACCTCTTGCACGCTAATACATTCACGCCTAAAATATGAAAAACCTCCCGCCGGTCACGGGAATGATAGACAATAATTTGTAAAGATGACAATACTTCGATTTATTTTATTTTTTTCGATTTTACCAAAACCCCTCTTGACAAGAATCGGGTTCTGTGGTACACTAATACATAGTAAGTCCGTATGTTTTATCTGTAATCTAACCTTAAGGAGAAATGAATGGCTATTGCAAAGCACATCACCGACCTTGTCGGTAACACACCGCTGCTCGAAGTGTCGAACTACAATAAGAGTCACGCTTTGAAAGGCACAATCGTTGCCAAACTGGAATACTTCAATCCAGCCGGCAGCGTCAAAGACCGCATCGCTGTTGCGATGTTGGATGATGCTGAAAAGCGAGGCATCCTCAAGCCCGGTGCCGTGCTTATCGAACCGACAAGCGGGAACACCGGTATCGGTTTGGCGGCTGTTGCCGCCTCGCGGGGCTACAAACTCATCCTGACGATGCCGGAAACGATGTCCGTCGAACGGCGGAATCTTTTGAAGGCTTACGGTGCCGAACTGGTATTGACCGAAGGAGCGAAAGGGATGAAAGGGGCTATCGCCAAAGCCGAGGAACTTCTTCAATCGACACCGGGCAGTTTTTCACCGGCTCAATTCGATAATCCGGCGAATCCGGCTATTCACCGTGCCGCAACGGGTCCCGAAATTTGGAAGGATACCGGCGGCAAGATTGACTACTTCGTTTCCGGCATCGGTACAGGCGGTACGATTTCCGGTGCGGGCGGTTTTCTGAAAGAGAAGAATCCGAATCTGAAAATAGTGGCGGTCGAACCTGCCGGTTCGCCGGTTCTCTCGAAGGGAACAGCAGGACCGCATAAGATTCAGGGTATCGGTGCCGGTTTCGTTCCGAAGGTTTTGGACACGAAGATTTACGACGAGATTATCCCTGTCGAAAACGAGGACGCTTTTGCGGTCGGCAAAGAGTTTGCCCGAACGGAAGGGGTCCTCATCGGTATTTCGTCCGGTGCGGCACTTTGGGCGGCGACGCAAATTGCCAAACGTCCTGAAGCCGCCGGAAAAGTTATCGTCGTCATTTTGCCGGACACCGGCGAGCGGTACTTGTCCACCCCGCTGTTCAGCGACTAGGAACGCTGCCCTTATTAACGCCTGTTCAGAGCCGCAGTTTTTTCGATTGCGGCTCCTCTTTTTTGCATAATCAGAACACGGAGTCATCGTTAAGGAAGTCGTTATGATGCAGCCGGCGGTCCTTCGCGGTAATAATGTGCGGCGGGGCTGGAAACCGTGTTGTGTCTGCCTGCCGGGGGGACGTTCGGATAAAATGGGTAACGGCAACCATCGGGCGCGGCTTATTGGAGACAAAAATGCCGTCCTATTTCCTGATACCGCTTATCAGCGGTTGAACGAGCGAATCGGCGATTTGCCGATAATTTGAGTGATGTCGGTTTTTGCCCGATATTCCCCCTCGCGCCGCACCTCAACACGGCGGAAACGTTCTTCCGGCAACGACAGAGTATTAATTCGGACACCGAATTTTTCCCCAACCTTCACTGCCTCTCCCGCCGCTATCGTAACTGTCTGACCGACTTCGACTTCCAATAATTCATCACAGGATTTGTCAAACTGAATCACGGAACCGACACCGAGTTCCAGTACCAATTTAATCGGTTTTCTTGCCCTTGCTAACACTGCCGCAACCGGTATTTTTACCTTCATCATACTCCGGCTGTAACCGGGCAGGTCTTCAATCCGCTTGCGGTGCGGTATCGCGCCGAAGTTTGGTTGACCGAGAGAATGGTCGGCAAACGGGTCTGCCCCGCCGCCGAAATCCGGCGCAACAAAAGGCGGCGGAGGCAGTACATCGGCTGTTTCCAAGTTCGGTTCTTTGAGCAGTTCTTCCGCTGCGGACAATGCCCAAACAAGATAAACCGCGGCACCGGTATTGTCCGGCTTTTTAATGTTTAATGCGAGAAAACCGGCATCCAATTCCGGCATTGCCCGAAGCAGATTTGCCGAAAGGTCGCGGACAACACCGGCTTTGAAATCTTCAGGAAAGAAATCTTCCGGCACCAGATTCATCCCCCACTCTTGGGCAAATGTCGAAAGTTTACTGCGTCCGGTTGCATCGGGGGCATCGCACCAGGACGGAACCAAACCGGAAGACGAAGGAATAAGCACCGCAATGCCCTGACTGCCGACCGTCAGCAACAGTGCCAATCCCTTTTGACCTCTTAACGTCTCAACAAACTTGTCAACCTGAAACGCTCCGCCGTCCTGCGGTTCGATAGTAATGTTTAGATCGAAAGTCCGTGCAAACGATGACGCAGCCTCTGCCGCACCGTTTTTGACGGCTTCGATAAAACTGTTCACCGCAGAAGAATTGAGTTCAGGCATCGAAGACTTGGGGCAGCGGACTTGGATAGATTACTGATTGTCCCTGTTAGTAATCGTCCCGGCTAGACATTTTCCCGATGTTTTCCTGTTTTTCTATTTTAACTCTTTTGTTCGCTATAACCGGTGTATGCAGAATTTCATACGGTTTTCGCTTTGGATTTGTTCCGTAACCAAAATTGAGTATCAATTCGGCTGGACTTGCAGCCCTAGCAGGGCTGCTGCTGTGCGTCACCAATCCTCTATCCAATTTTCAGCATCAGCACCATTCCGGGTAAAAAATTTCCCGCATCCCGCTGCCCGATTTAATCTGCCCGATAAAAAGCCTGAATCACATCCCACGCCTTTTGCGGGTCATCCGTGATATGAAAAAGTTCTAAATCGCCCCGATTGATAACCCCTGTGTCAACAAGATAATCAAAGTTGACACAGGTATGCCAAAATTCCGTTCCCAAAAGCACTATCGGTATCTTTTGCATCCGCTCCGTTTGCCGAAGCGTTAACGCCTCAAACAATTCATCAAACGTTCCAAAACCGCCGGCACAAGCCACCACCGCCTTTGCCCGAAGCATAAAATGCAGTTTCCGTACATTAAAATAATGAAACTGAAAACATAAATGCGGCGTTGTATAAGGATTCGGTTTTTGCTCATAAGGCAAAGTAATATTCAATCCTATCGACATCGCACCGGCTTCGCTTGCCCCGCGATTGGCTGCCTCCATCACACCAGGACCGCCGCCGGTACATATCACGTAATCATACGGTCCCGGTCGGCTCGATGAATCAAACCTATCCGCTGCCGGCAATACCGGTGCAGGTATGTTTGCCTCTTTGGAGACAATGTAGGCAAAGCGTCTTGCTGTTTCGTAATAGACACTGGTTTTTAAGAGCAATTCGGCTTTTGTCACGGCATCGGCATAATGCGGGTCGCGCGGATGGGCTGATAAATCATCTCTTGCTTCGCTCAAAAGACGTTCGGCTTTATTACGGGAAACGAAACGTGCCGAACCGAAAACGATAACAGTCGAACGGATACCGCAGTGCCGAAAAAACCACTCCGGTTTATCCATTTCCATTTGAAGACGGACACCGCGGGCGCAATCGCTCATTATGTAGTTTGCATCGCGGAAAGCAAGTTCATAACTCGGCGAAGAGAGGTGCTGCGAAACATCGCCGAATACACTGTCATCGGCACTGTCCGGCAGGTCGGTGAATGCCGTCGGCTTTTCAAACGATTCATCAAAAGGGATAGTGATGTTCTGCATTGGTGCCGATGAGATTAGACCTATTCTCTAAGCGGTCAAATTAAGCCCGCCATTGAGTATAGCCCAGATGAGGTTCATTCGCAATAGATGCTTTTTTCTGCGGTGCCGGTCGGAATGTTTTTGTTATGGCGGAACACTTTAATGTGTGCATTGGTGTTTTCAATGATACGCTCTCTGTGAGTATAAAGTGAACGAGGGACAGAGAGTATAGCCCCCCGATTACGTTGCCGGTCGATGGGGTATAATTCTGTGATGGACTCCGCACAACGTCTCCGTCTGCTCAAGACGCTTAATCTGCAATATAACGATGACCTGCCCGTTGTCGGGCGGCGGGAGGAAATCGCCAACCTTATCAGGGACAATCAAGTCGCCGTAGTGTGCGGAGAAACCGGCTCCGGCAAATCGACCCAACTGCCGAAAATATGTCTCGAAATCGGACGGGGCATCAGCGGCTTTATCGGTCATACCCAGCCCCGCCGCATTGCCGCACGCTCTATTGCCGCCCGAATTGCCGAAGAGTTAAACACGCCGCTGGGACAAGGTGTTGGTTACAAGGTACGTTTTGATGAAAAACTTTCGTCTTCCACGCTCATCAAATTGATGACAGACGGTATTCTTCTTGCCGAGTCGCAAAACGACCGGAACTTTCGGCAATACGATACGCTTATCATTGATGAAGCACACGAGCGGTCGCTAAACATCGACTTTCTGCTCGGTATGCTCAAACGTATCTTGCCGCAGCGTCCCGACCTCAAAGTGATTATTACGTCGGCAACGATTGACGCTCAACGTTTTTGCGGACACTTTACTCTTACAAATATCAATCAGGGCAAACCTGTGCCGGTACTTGAAGTTTCCGGCAGAACCTATCCCGTTGATATCCGCTTCCGCAGTGCGGAAGATGACGGCGATGATGACGTTTCCCGTGAAACGGATGCGGAGATGAACGCTTTACTTGCGGCAGTAAAAGAACTAATGCAGCACGGACACGGCAGTATGTTGATTTTTCTTCCTACGGAGCGTGACATTCTCGAAACGGCAAAGGCTCTGCGCAGCAATCATTTGTACGGAGGGCATTTGTATGGAGGACACTTGCACGGCGAGATAGATATTTTACCGCTCTATGCAAGGCTGCCGGTTCATCATCAGCAAAAAGTTTTTCAGCCCTCGAAACGCCGCCGGATTATTCTGGCAACGAACGTTGCCGAGTCTTCGCTGACCGTACCGGACATCCGCTATGTGATTGACACCGGAACGGCACGGATGAGCCGCTACTCTCCGCGAAGCCGAACGCAGCGGCTGCCTATCGAAGCCGTTTCGCAGGCCTCCGCCGACCAGCGTGCCGGACGCTGCGGCAGGGTCGGTCCCGGTGTTTGTATCCGCTTGTACAGCGAACTTGATTACCGGCATCGGGAACGCTACACCACACCGGAGATTCAGCGGACAAATTTAGCGTCCGTTATTTTGCAAACGCTGACTCTCAAACTCGGCAGCGTTGAAACGTTTCCCTTTCTTGACCCGCCGAAAGCCTCGGCGGTATCCGATGGTTTCAAAACGCTTTTTGAAATCGGGGCGATAGACGAAAATCGGCATCTCACGGCTCTCGGCTGGAATTTGGGCAAGTTGCCTCTTGACCCGCGCATCGGCAGAATGATTTTTGCGGCAGAGGAAAACGGCGTATTAAATGAAATGCTGATAATCGCCTCGGCTCTTGAAGTCCAAGACCCGCGCGAAAGACCGCAGGCGTTTCAGGGAAAAGCCGATGCGGCACACAACCGGTTTCTTGATGAACGCAGCGACTTTTTATCGTACATCAAACTCTGGAATTTTTATCTGCACCTGAAAGAGACCACAAGCCGAAACGGTTTGCGGAAAGCGTGTCAGCAAAATTTTCTGTCATTCAACCGGATGAAAGAGTGGCACGACATACATCTGCAATTACAGAGAACCATTCACGAAACAAAAATCTTACAGAAAAGTCTTCAAAAACGGGACAAGACTATCACGCCGGAAGAATGTTACAGTGCCGTCCACCGCTCAATTTTGGCGGGCAACTTGTCCGGCATTGCACAGCGGGATAAGGAGAATACTTCGGAATACAACGTTTGCGGCGGGGGCAAGTTTGTCCTGTGGCCCGGCAGCGGATTGCGTAAGAAAAGAATACAGGACAGAGAGAAAAAAGAGAGCGGAGCGGCGGACGGACGAAAGCCCGACCGTTCGCAGCCCCATTGGATACTTGCTGCCGAACGGGTGGAAACGTCCCGAAAATATCTGCGGACGGCTGCGCAAATAGACGAACGCTGGATAGAGCCGGCAGCAAAACATCTGATTAAGCATCTCTATCTGGAACCGCACTGGGACAGTCAAACGGGTTATGTTCACGCTTACGAAAAAGTGTCGCTCTTCGGCATCGTGATTGTTCCCAAGCGGCGTATCAATTACGGTCCGATTGACCCGAAAACAGCGCGGGACATTTTCATTCAGTCCGCTCTTGCCGGCGGGGAACTTGATACCGATTTGCCGTTTTTTGTTCATAATCAGAAAGTTCTGCAAGAAGCACTCAGGCTGCTCGATAAGGTGCGGTATCACGATTTACTCAAACCGGAAACGTTCCGGTATCAATTTTATCAGGAGCGGATACCGGCGGAGGTTTTCGATAAGCGGTCGCTTGAAAAGTTTGCGCAACAACATTCAACGCAGAGTTGGATGATGACCCTTGATGATTTATGTACACAAACGGCAGACGCATCACCGTATCCTGATAAACTGCAATCCTTTGACATTGAGTACCGTTATGCTCCGGGCGAATCAGCGGACGGTTTGACGGTCGTTGTCGATCAAAAGGAACTGCCGCATTTGGAGGCGGCAACACTCGGCTGGCTCGTGCCGGGTATGCTGGAACAAAAAATAACGGCTCTGCTTAAATCGCTGCCCAAAGATATACGGCGTTGTATCGTGCCGATACCGGATACGGTCAGGACATTGATGAAGACGCTTTCCTTCGGCGAGGGCGATTTGGAGGAGCGGCTCTGTAAAGAAATAACAAAAATAGCGGGCAGGATTGTCAGCCGCAGTCAATTTAACGCCGCACAGATACCGCCGGAATTGCAGATGAATATCCGTGTCATTGACGAGACCGGCGAGACTGTCGGCGAAGGCAGAGACTTTTCTCTGTTGCGAAAACAGTTTGCCGCATTCAGTCTGCCGGTACAAAAACAGACTCTTGAAAAAAGCGAAGCCCAAGAGTTTCACGTGAAACACCGCAGCGCAATTCGGCAGCAGATTCAATGGCTGCCGAACGTTGATAAATTGCGGATTTACGCGCAGCCGCTGCCGGAATTCCGTTTTGATGAAGATACCGGTCTGCTGATTGCGGCACGTGCCTGCCGTACAAACATTCCGTCGGCAGTTCAGGAAGTTACAAAAATGCTGACATCCTTGTTTGAAGCGTATCACGAAGCGAGGCGAATTTTGGAACAATTTAAGAAAACATCCGGCGGGATATTTCAGGAGGCTTTTACGGATGCAGTGCAAAATATAGAGCAGTTAACACCGGCGGGCTTTTTTGCAACAACGTCCTGGAACTGGTTAAAGGAATATCCGCGGTATTTCAAGGCGGTTCCGCTGCGTTTTGAAAAGTTGCGCAGCGGCGGAGAACAGGCAGACCGGCAGGGGACGGCAGAGTTGCAGCGGTATCGGCAAAAGTACGTAAAATGTAAGGAACTGCACAGCGATGCCGGAATTGATGACCCTGAATTGGAAACTTTCCGCTGGATGATAGAGGAATACCGCGTTTCGCTCTTCGCTCAGCGTTTGGGAACGGTTCTCAAAGTTTCCCCGCAGCGGTTGGATAAACACTTTGGCGAAAAAGTGGCTCATTAGATTTTTTTCGCATTGTTTCGATATTTCGCTTGCTTCGCCGTCCCAAATAAAATCAAAGTCTATTAACTATGACGGAAAAGCCGGTTCCTACCCAATCAGTCATCGTCATCGGGGCAGGACCTGCCGGATTAGCGGCGGGAACGGCGTTTGCTCAAACCGGCAAAAACGTTACCGTTATAGAACGGAATGATTCTGCCGGCAGCAAACTGCTGCTCTCCGGTCAGGGACAATGCAATGTTACGCATACCGGCAGTGTTGATGAGTTTTTGCAGCATTACGGCAGTATGAAACAATCGCGGTTTATCAAACCGGCACTGTGCAATTTTGATAATCAGTCGGCAATGCAGTTTTTTGAACAATCCGGTGTGCCGCTTTGGATTCGGGATGACGGTAAAGTCTTTCCGAAATCATTGAAAGCGAAAGACATTCTCAATGCTCTGTTACAGAAATTGAAAGAAGCCGGCGGTAAATTAGTAACAAATACGTTTGTGCGGCGCGGCGAAAAAACAGGCAGCACTCAAAAAGACTGCATATTTACCCTTGAAACAAACAGCGGCATTTTCTCATCGGATATTCTTGTCATTGCAACTGGCGGAAAGTCTTATCCTGTAACGGGTTCAGACGGAAACGGCTATCGGCTTGCCGAAATGTTCGGACACCGGATTATTCCGCCCAAACCGGCATTAACCGCCGTAACCGTCCGTGATTATCCTTTTGCCGATTCGGCTGGAACGGTGTTGGCGGACGTGCCGGTAGAAGTTTTGCGTAACGGAAAACCGCTGGCAAAAAATACCGGCAGCGTTTTGTTGACGCACACGGGGCTTTCCGGTCCCTGTATTCTCAATATCAGCCGTTTTATTGAATCCGGCGATGTTCTCCAAGTGCAACTGATTTCCGACCGGTTACCGCCGGACTTGTACACCGGCAGGAAAACACTGAAAAACGTTTTGCAGACATTGGGATTTTCCGAAACGTTTTTACAACAACTGTTGCGTGTTCTCGATATACCGCCGATGCAGCCGGCAGCGGAAACGAACCGGTCTATGCGGCAACAATTAGAATCGGCACTGCTGCGTTTTCCTTTTGCGGTAAAAATGACCGGCAACTGGAACGAGTCGGCAGCAACGGCAGGCGGAGTTGACATTAACGAGGTCAAGCGGCAAACGATGGAATCGCGGCTTGTTTCCGGCTTGTATTTTTGCGGAGAGGTTTTGGATGTGGACGGCGGCAGCGGCGGTTATAACATTCAGTTCGCCTTGTCTTCCGGTATCCTTTGCGCAAAACACTACGCTTTACGGTAACAATATCCGTAGGCGAGTGCAGTAAAAATTCCGCCGCCGACAATGTTGCCGAGCGTTACCGGAATTAAATTCGCTATGAAAAAATTCATCCACGTCAACGACGGCAGCATCTCCGTCTGGATAATGTGAGAATGATTTAACGCAATAACAAAGGCATCCTTGTACAGCATAACAGCCTCTGAAGGAAAATTCGTCGTGAATGGTGTATTTAACGCAAAAAGTCCCGCCGGTATGTAGTACATATTGGCAACGGAATGTTCAAAACCGGACGTAATGAAGAGCCAAATCGGAAAAAATACCGCAAAAATTTTGCCGGTTGTATCTTTTGCCCCCGCTGCCATCCAGACGGCAAGACAAACGAGCCAATTACATAGTATTCCGAGACAAAAGGCTTCGGAGAACGAATAATGGCATTTTGCGGCTGCTATTTGAATGGTTACCGATTTCAAAATATCGTTTCCGGCGTGAAGTTGACCGGAGCAGTAAATCAGATACGCAACGAAAACAGAACCGATGAAGTTGCCTGTATAAACGATGCTCCAGTTCCGCAGCAGTGCGGCAAGGGTAATTTTTCGCTTGGCAAGCGGCAGGAGCATCATTGTGTTTCCGGTGAAAAGTTCGCCGCCGGCAATGATGACGAGCATTAAACCGCCCGGAAAAATCGCACCGGCAAGACAGCGTCCGAGACCATAGGTATTGGGAACAGCCAGCAGATTAAATGCTGCCATTGTTGAGCCTTCCGAAGCGAAAGCGATGTATGCACCGGCGAGAATACCGAGAACGAACAAACTCCCGAAGGACTTTGCCGCCTTGCTAATGCCGGATTCGGTAACAATTTGAGTGATTTCTTGCGGAGAGGATGACATTTTGTTTGCGGTTGCGGCAGCCCTGCGACACATCCTACGCTAAATCCCGCTTTTCAAAAAGCAAAAGGGAAACGAAAAGCGTTGCAAGACAGTAAAGTCCCGCATAACCAGCAGCGAAGCCGACGTATTTCCAAGGTATTGTACGTTCCATTGCCACCGCTGTTTCCATACTAAAATGGTCAAGGCAAGGCAGAACAGCACTGATAATATCGGCAACAAAGACAACCATCGGAATCTGCCCCGCCGAGGACTGCACAATGACCGGCACGATATTGCCGAGCAGATAGATGATAAGCATCAATGTCAGGTTCGGCAATAGAGGCATCCGTGTTGACAGAGCAATAGCGATTGCCGCCAAAATGATTGTTTCCAGATAAGCGAGAATCATACCGGGCAGAATATCATACACGGCAAAGAAGCATTCAACCGCTGTCGGAACATCTTTGGAAGACTCGCGGGCATCATAAACGCATTTATAGGAAACGCTGTTGAGGAAAAATGTCCCCAGAATGAGGAACAATAACGTAACAGCAATCATCACGCCGAAATATTTACCGACGATAAATTTTGTTCGGCTCAAAGGTTTTGACAAAGCCATCAGGGCGGTTTTCCCGTCGAGCTCATCGGCAATGGTGGTGCTTGCCGACCAAACGGCAAGGAATGCGGCGAAGAGTTTAATGACCGTTAAACCCTGTGTGATAAAGATTTTAAGGTCTTCGCCGAGTGTATTGTAGGGCAGAATCAGGAACGTAAAAATGACGGTGATTCCAACGAGAGCCAGAATAATGAAGAGCGGCTGAAAGAGCGACTCTTTGGCAGTAATCCAAGCGACGGCACCGACCTTCGGCAAAAACCGGCGGACACAAAAGACGGCAGCACCGAAAAGAACAAACGCCCCCAAGGCACCGATGTCGATATATTGCAACCCCTTCACCCACGACGGAATAACTAATGCAAACATTGTTGTTTAGAAAAAATAATACGGCTTCGCCCCATTATACCATAAGGCGGCGGCACTTGCAAGCAAATTCGGCTTTTATTCGGTGTGTTGCGCTGTCTTGCGACAGCGGTTTTTGATTATTCGCAACTTTGCGGGCGAGAGGACTTGAACCTCCAAGCCTTGCGGCACCGGATCCTAAGTCCGGCGCGTCTGCCAATTCCGCCACACCCGCTCAACGCCTGCAATACCGGCTGTCACTGTTCATTATTGACTGCTTGCCGCTGTTTATCAAGCCGAAGCGTTTCTCTGACGGCATAATACGCATCATCACGGTTGCGGTGATAGACCGACAATTCCGCCGATAAACCGAAAAAAACACAAATGAGCGTAATCATAAAACATAATGTGAACGTCATTATGTATGAAAAAAATTCAGACCAGCCCAAATGACCGGCGGAAGCACATAAATTCGAGGACGTTATTACCGGTACGAACAATATTGTCCAGATTAGTCCTGCCGTTCCGAACAAGTGCAGCGGACGCTGACTGTATCGTGTCAAAAACCAAACCGTCAGTAAATCCAAAAAGCCTTTCACGAACCGGCTGAATCCGTATTTGGAATGACCGAACTGCCGCGCCCTGTGTTCGACCGTTTTTTCGCCAGTCTTGAAACCCTTCGCTGCTGCCAAAACGGGAATAAAGCGGTGCATCTCGCCGTACAGTTTCACGCTCTCGAAAATTTCCCGGCGGTAACATTTCATACCGCAATTATGGTCGTGCAGTTTCACGCCGGTCAACCAACTGACCATCGCATTGAAACAGCGGGACGGAAAAACCTTGTGTATCGGGTCGTGCCGCTCTTTTTTCCAACCGCTGACAACATCAAGACCGGTCTCCATTAACCGCAGAAAATCCGGTATTTCACGGGGATTGTCCTGTAAATCGGCATCCATCGTCAAAATGAATTCGCCGCTTGCCGCATTGAAACCGGCTTGCAGTGCGGCGGCTTTGCCGAAATTGCGGCGGAACCGGACGGCTTTGACCCGCTCATCGCTTTCGGCAATCTGCGTGATGACACGCCAACTGTCATCGCCGGAACCGTCATCGATAAAAATGATTTCGAGTCCGTAGTGATTTTCCGCCGCAACATCAGCAATTTCGCTGTGCAGTTGCCGCAAACTTTCGGCTTCATTAAAAACGGGAATGACGATTGACAGTTGCATCATTTTCAGGGGTTAATCAATTTCGGTAACTGTTCGCTGGTAAAAATACTATCGTAGTTTTTTGATTTCGTTATGGAAAAGTCATATCTGTCCGGAATGTCCCTGTTGACAAATTCTCCGCTTCTCCGCAGCGCATTTCTAGCACCTTCCGTCTTGTCTTTTCGTTCCGGGAATTTCGGCAACTCCAACGCCATTTGGGGACGGCAGCAGGCGGTTAAAGTTTCAGGGTCAATGTTGACTTCAGCCTATCATAAAACCGGCGGGACTTGCGCCCCGTACTCGTTAGCCCGCTCGCCGCTTGTTATTTGCCTTTCAAATACTGATAGATTTCTGTTTGCGATTGTATTTTTTTCACATTTTTTGTAACAGGTATCCGTTCGTTTGATTTTCCGTAACTGATCAGCCTCGCCTTCACGTTATCTGATAACTGTATTTGCAGTATATCCCAAAGTTCCTGTTGAATATTCTTACTATGTATCGGTACCATCACCTCGAACCGGCGGTCAAGATTGCGTTCCATCCAATCTGCTGAACCGATGTAATAATCCGCCTTGTTGCCGGCAGCAGAAGGCATCTCGCGGCAACTGCCGCCGGCAAACACGAAAATCCGGCTGTGTTCGAGGAACCGGTCAACAATACGGACGGCTCTGATGTTTTCGCTCTGTTTCGGTATTCCCGGAACCAGCGTACAGATACCGCGGATAATCAAGTCAATTTGGACACCGGCTCTGCCGGCATCGTAAAGCCGGTTAACAAGTTTTTTATCAACGAGATTATTGAGTTTGATAATCATCCACGCCGGTTTTCCTTTTTCGGCATTTTTAATTTCCCTGTCGATTTTTTTGAGAAAAAACTTACGTGTACCGAAAGGCGAAACGATAATTTCTTTGAAGTCGGGACGCTGATACTTTTGGTCATCAAGAATATGAAAGACCTTATTGACTTCCGCCGTGATGTCTTGGTTTGCCGTCAACAAATGTTCATCGCAGTAAATCCGGGTCGTGTTTTCGTTCGGATTTCCAGTCCCGACAGCCGCATAATACACGTTTTGATTTTGTTCTCTGCGGCGGATAAGGATTATTTTGCAATGCACTTTCATTCCCGGAATACTCGGCAGAACACGGATTCCTTCGTCCTGCATTCTTGCCGCCCAGGAAATGTTTGCCGCTTCATCGAAACGTGCCTGAAACTCGACAAAGACAATCACTTCCTTACCGTTGCGGGCAGCATTGATTAACGCATTGACGACTGCCGAATGTTTTGCCGCCCGGTAAATCGTCATCTTAATCGCCCGAACGGCAGGGTCAATCGACGCTTCACGCAGCAACTCAATGATATATTGGAACGGCTGATACGGATAATGCAGCATCACATCTTTTTCCCGAATCACATCAAGTATCGACATTCCCGGCGGGAAACAGGCAACCGGCAGTTGCGGTACCGCTTCATACTGCATTTTTTTCGCACCGAGATTGCGGGGAAACTGCATTACATCGCGGACATTCAAATATCGTCCGCCTTTTTCCAGCGAGTCGCGTTTTTTAATACCAAATTTTTTACGAAGACTCACCAAAACCTTTTTCGGCATTTCCTCATCGTAGATAAAGCGGACGGTCGCACCGAACTTGCGCTGTTTCAAGCCGTCGCTGACGGATTGCAGAAAACTTTTTGAAACATCGCTGCTGATGTCGAACTCGGCATCCCGTGTGAACTTGATGCCGTAAGCGTTGAAGCGGACGAAGCCATAGACGGAAAAAATATCGGCAAGACAGTGCCGGATAACGTCATCGAGATAAAGAACATTGCAGCGTTTGTCCGCACCAACGGGCAGCACAACAAAGCGGGATAAACTATCCGCCGGAATTTCAATCAACGCTAAATTTTCTGCCGCCGGATTGTCTTTGTGCATTAAATCAACGGCAAGGTAAATCGAGTTGTCGTGAAGATTGGAAAAATTCTTAAAGCGGTCAAGCATTATCGGAAACAAAAATTGCCGGACAGTCTCTTTGAAATACTGTTTGACAAAGACACTCTGTTCTTCGCTTAAATCCGTTTCATCAATAATGAAGATATTTTCTTCGGCAAGTTCTTTACAGATGTCTTCGTAAATTTCTTCGCTCTTGTACCGCTGCAATGCGGTGCGATGGTGTATTTCTTTGAGGATTTTGACAGGGTCGTAATTCAGTTCGGCTGTGTCCGGGAGTGTTTTCTGCAAATTGGCAAGCCGTTTCAAGACGGCAACGCGGACACGGTAAAACTCATCGAGATTATTGGAAAAGATGCCGAGAAATGTCAGACGTTCGAGGAGCGGCACCGACGGGTCATCGGCTTCGAGCAAAACCCGCTCGTTGAAACTCAACCAACTCAACTCGCGGTTCATCGACAATACTGTTCTTGACGAATCTGTCTTCGTCAATGCGGATTTCGGCAATGCTTTTTCTTTCGGTACTTTCGGCATAGTGTTTAATAGATTTGTTCCAGAACCGTTTTTTAATCGCGAAGGAGCGAAGACCGCAGAGTTTTTTTATGTTCTTTTTTTCCTCTTCTTCGTTTTCTTTGCGCCTTCGCGATTATCATTTCCCTTTTTCATCTTGAGATACAGTAAACGCCAGCAGGTTGTGGAACAAGTTTAATGAAAAATACAATGTTCGATTTCAGTCAAATGGTCGGCAGCATCGCCGAAATGCGGAATAATCCAATCGGCACCGGCTTCAATAAGTTGCCGGCGTTTCCATTGATTGATTCCATCGAGAGTATCTTCGTTCGAGGCAACGCCGACGGCAAAACCGCCGACGGCTTTCACCTCCCGCGTTTCCGTTTGTCCGTCGCCGAAACTAATGAGTTCGCTGCCTTTAATACCGTTTTCGC
Source organism: Planctomycetaceae bacterium (assembly GCA_031289675.1). GTDB lineage: Bacteria > Planctomycetota > Planctomycetia > Pirellulales > Thermoguttaceae > WRKP01. The sequence continues at coordinate 25,564 of JAITOZ010000215.1, read as the reverse complement.
TGATGATTCGGGTAATGACGGCTTTCTTTGACGATGACTCTATGTCCTTGGTGCCGCCGAAAATACCGCCGTCAAAATACTCTGTAATTTGCAGCAATTCACAGTCCTTGCGGATAAACTCCTGTTCCGTCCCGCTGACCAGATACCGTTTAACATTGCGGCGGCGGAACATATCCAACACCGCAACGGTGCCGGGCAGCATCAGTTCGTCAGGGTTCCGTCCGCTGCGAAGTTGCCCGTGCCGCTCTTCGACAACCGCAAGCAAAGAGCGGTAGTAATCCGCAAGATAAAATTCGGCATCGGCAATCTGCCCGCCGTGTTGTTTCAGACCGTATTGTTTCAGTAATTCTATAAGCGTGTAAAATTGAAACAGCGGCAGTTTGCCGATGTTCGGCTCTATCGACCGGTGAACAAGTTGCGTTAATTCGGCAGCATTTTGCGTTTTTCCTTTCGGCGTTGCTTGTAACAGAGTTACAAAATAGTTTGTCAGGATTTCGTGCCAGCCTTCGCGCAGAACGCTGGTAGTACCGTCAAAATCAAACATCACCGCCTTCGGCATTTTGACAGGACAGGATAAACCGGTGATTTCAAGAGAAAACATACGCCTATTATACCATAAATTGACAAGAGACAAAGGAAAACGGACAATAGATTGAGTGGAGAGCGGCGGGTTTGGAGTACGCTTGTGTTTTCTCCCCGCAAAGACGCGGACTGTATTGCCGCATAAAGAACCGAACCGACAAATAACCGGCACACTTAAATGATAGACAACTGGAAAACACCGCTCCTGCTCTTTCTGGCAACGTTTGTTACCACAACATTCTGCCGCTTCGGCTTTGACGGCGGTCTCTTGTACCAGATGCTGCTTTCATCGTGTTTGGCTGTTCTTGGAGCGGACACACCGGTACATTGGAACGTTTTTCGAGAACTGCTTTGGCAGTCGCTGCTCTTTTCGCTGCCTCTGATGATCATACTCACGTGCCACGAATTCGGACATTTCTTACAGTCCCGCCGCTACAAAGTCCGCAGCAGTTTGCCGTACTTTATTCCCGTGCCTTTCGGACTGCTCGGTACATTGGGCGCAGTCATTGTGATGGACGACCGCGTGCCGAATTCTAAAGCCTTGTTCGACATTGGTATCAGCGGTCCTCTTGCCGGTCTTGTTCCAACGCTGATTTTTCTGTATTGGGGTATCCAGCAGTCTTACATCGTGCCGATGCCTGAAGGAGAACTTCTGCTCGGCGACCCGCTGCTGATGCAATGGACGGCACTGTGGATTTACGGAGAGATTCCGCCGGATATGATATTACAGTCGCATCCGTTTGCAACGGCGGCTTGGGCGGGATTGCTGCTCACCTCGCTCAATCTGATGCCGGTAGGACAACTGGACGGCGGACACGTTTTTCACAGTCTGCTCGGCAAATACTCACCGATACTAATGAAAACCGGTTTCTATCTTGCCGTTGTTTTGCTGATTTATTACCGTCTTTGGCATTGGTCGCTCATCATTCTGCTGCTTGCGGCGGTCGGCATCACTCATCCGCCGACCTCAAACGATGCAATGCGGCTAAATTGGTTTCGCCGTGTACTCGGCTGGGCAACGCTGGCGTTTGTCGTCATCGGTTTCGCACCGAATCCGATTACATTCAACGATGAACAACCGGCAGTAGCAAACCAGCCGGTCTGGTACTGCCGGTTGAAAAATCCTTGTAGTCCGCAGAGCCGATTGCCGTCCATTACCTCCTGTTGTAAAATAATACAAAAAAGGCAGAATAATATATCGTTTGTATCGTTTTAATGCACGACATACAATTTTTGTTATTTTATATTCATTGTGAATGGATATAACGTGTTTTTTATCAACGGGTTATAAAAATCAGCATTTTCAGTATATTTGGCACGGCGTTTTCTATCTACCGCTACATTGAGGTCGATTCGCTTTGGACATTCTCATTTGGTTTTAACTCCAACCCCGGTTAAAGGTGAATACTATGAAAAAGTTAATTTTCCCCCTGTCTGTTTTTGCTGTCCTGACCGCATTTGCCGTTTTTTCTGACCCCGCTAAAGGCGAACTTGTTCTCACGGGTTCCGGCTGGGCGGTTTCCGGCTTGTATGACACCACCGCCGAAAATTCGGACAAGTGGACGCTCGCCATCGGCAACGGACAAGCCCAATCGGTTTCCTTTAAGAACGACACCGATGAAGGTCTTGTTACTGCGGACAATCCGTACGGAACTTTCGGTTTCTATGAGGCGGGAGGCAAGCCGAGTACCCCTGATTTCAACACAACCTACACATTCAGCACCACGTTCAATGTGGAAAAGGTGTGGGAGACCCCTCTGACCGCCAGCGCACACATTGCATCCCTTCACGTCCTTTCCCAGACGGCGGTTACGTCTATCGCTGTGGGCGGCAAAGCGGTTGACTTTGCATTGACACCGCAGGGCGGCTGGTTTGAAATAGTTCTTAACCCGAATTCTGTGCTTGGCGGTACGGGTATTGGAGAGGGAGACCTTGACCTGTCGTTTACATTCGATTTCACGAACGTCATCAATGTCAATTATATGAGATTCGGCTTGGTCTTTGACGCAGAACATTCCGGGATTAGAACGCAAACGCCCGAACCGGCAACGATGTTGATTCTCGGTTTAGCCTTGGCGGGACTTGGTTTGGCAAGACGGCGCAGCAAGAAATAGTCAAATTTTTCAGAGCCGTTACGCCAAGATAACGGTTCATTAAATAAAGACTGCGGACTTGCGTTCGCGTCTCTGGACCCCTGATGTTATACAGTATGACCGGTTTCGGTGCCGCAGCGTTGCAGGACGGCGGCACTTCTGTTTCCGTTGAATTGAAGAGCGTTAATAACCGCTATTTCAAGTTGTCTCTGCGGTTCACCGACGGTTATTCTGTTTTCGAATCGAGAGTAGAGTCCCTTCTCCGTAACGTTGTCGAACGCGGTACTCTTACAGCGGTTATCCGTATCCGCAGAGAACACAGTGCTGCCGATTACCGGATTTCTGCTGCTGTTGTTCAAAATTATTTTGAGCAAATTATCAGCATTGCAAAAAGTCTGGGACAAACGGGATACGCTCCTCCGCTGGAAAGATTGCTGCATCTGCCCGGTGTGACTGAAACGGCAGATATGACTGTTGATGATTCCGGCAGCAAGGTTGCCGATGCTCTTTGGCGGCTCGTTGAACAAGCGGTACATCAGGCATTGAAAGCCCTGCAAACAATGCGGCGGACAGAGGGTGAAGCAATGGCGAGAGATTTATCGTCCAACCTCGACACGTTGCGGGAACTTGCCGGCAGTATTGAAGAGACCGCCCCGCTGCTTGCCCCGCTTTACCGTCAAAGGCTTAAAGAGCGGATGGATTTTCTTACGGCAGAACAAAATTTGACGCTCAACGATGCCGACTTGATTCGTGAAGTTGCCCTGTTTGCTGACCGCTGTGATATTTCCGAAGAAATTGTCCGTTTCAAATCGCATTTGGAACAATTTGCGGCATTTCTCAACGGCAAGGACAGTGCCGGTCGCAAACTTGATTTTCTGACGCAGGAATTGCTTCGGGAGACAAACACGATGGGGGCAAAGGCGAACGATGCCCGCATCACGACACAGGTCGTTGAAATAAAAAACGTCATCGAAAAGATTCGCGAAATGGTGCAGAATGTGGAATAAAACGGATAATTAAACCGCTTGTGATGCCGCTTCAGCATTCGTCTCCGTAAACAGATAATATCCCCCCCCCAATGAAACGTATTGTTTGGCATCCGGCTTTTTTGAGGCACAGTGTTACAGCCGGCTCTATGCCGCCGAACAAAAAGTTGCCGTTACAGACATATCGGTGAGCATTGCAGTTTTGAAAAAACCGAAAAAGTTGCTGCAAAATTTGTCTCAATGGTATAAAATGGTCAGTAAGGAACAAGGAATTGATGGGATTGAGGGTGATACTTGTCCTGCTCAAATGATTGTCACTAACGAATTACCGGAAGACGAAAACCTTTGGCTCGGCTCTTTGCGGGGCGATTTAACAGTTTCCCGAATGGACAAGATGATTACCGCGGGGGAAAAGCGTCACGCTGTACCGCAGATGAGAGTTTATCGGCACGTTATCCTTCCAGATCCTTCAAGCAAATTTTTTATATTTCAGGAGATACAAGATATGCGCAGAAAGACATTTGATGAGGCGATGGAGGAAGCAGGCGTTGCCGCAAAATGGAAATTACTCGGCGAAGAGCGGGGAACAATCCGCGAAAAAGCCAATGCGGTGATAACGGTTTCGCGCACCCGATTCCCTCCGTCCCCAAAACACTGAAAAGAGTATTCGGTCTTTGAGCGACCTGACGGCACTCGATTCGTTCTTGCAGGCGGCGGTTACCTGCGAAAACGTAAAAGACTTCCGGCAACTCGTGCGGTAGTAAAATCAGAGCCGCTGCGGAAAAGCGGCTGAATTTCAATATCCCCTAACAACTATAAAACTATATGCGATTCATTGTAACATTCCTTGCGGTATCCTTTCTCGTCGGTTCATTCCTTACGGCGGATGAGCATCCGCCAAAACCGGCAACACAGCCGGTAACGAATACGGAGGCCAATGCCCCGGCCGGCAATCCTGTTGAGAGGGCGGATGACAGCCGGAAGCCAGCGAACAACTACGTCCAAAGCGATGCTGAAGCGGAGGCACTCGGTCCGAAAAATAAGACTTTCATACAGGAGTTTGTCAAGTTTCGCGAACTCGGCAAGAAGTTGACCGCTCTGAAAATCGAATATCAGGATGCCAAACCAGACCGGCAAGAAACTATTGACGCAGAATATCCGAAACTCTATCAGGAAGGTCTCGGTTTGCATAAGCAACTGCTCGAATTGGCGATGGAAGCACACAAAGAAGCACCCAACCGGAATCCGTTTGTCAGCAATCTGCTCTATTCGACAGTGGACTGGGACTTTCAGCGTGAAAATTACGAGGAATCTGTCCGCATTTTCAAAGAACTCGTCAAAGGAGGTACCGATAAAGAAGCGGCAGGACTCTACACTTATGCCGGATTAGCAGCGTTGCTGACGATGGATTTACCCGAAGCCGAAGCGTGGTTAAAAAAAGCCGAAGAATCGGGAAATCTTGAAAAAGTGTTCAAATCGATGGAGCAGCGCGGCGGAAAGAATGCGCGGGACAATGCCGGAACGCTGCAAATGATGATGCAGATGCTGCCGAATTTCCAAATAGACTGGGCAAAAGAGCGGGAAATCCGCAAATCGGAAAAGGAGGCGGGAGAAAAAGACCCTAATCAAAAATTGCCGAGGGTAGAGTTTGAGACAACGAAGGGAAAAATCGTTTTGGAACTTTTTGAAAACGAGGCACCGAATACCGTTGCGAATTTTATCAGCCTTGCGGAAAGAGGTTTCTACAACGGTACGCCGTTTCATCGGGTATTGCCGCTCTTTATGGCGCAGGGCGGAGATCCGACAGGCAGCGGCAACGGCGGTCCCGGCTATAACATTGATGACGAATGCGGACCGAAGTACCCTAAAATGCGGAAGCACTTCCGCGGGTCGATTAGTATGGCGAATGCAGGACAGAACACAAACGGTTCGCAATTCTTTTTAACGTTCGTTCCGACATCTTTCCTTGACGGAAAGCACACCGTTTTCGGACGGGTTGCAGAAGGAATGGAGGTGTTGGCGGACATTCAGCGCGTTGACCCCGCGGATAAAGACGCAAAGATACCTGAATTGGATAAAATTGTTACAGCAAAGGTTCTCAACAAACGTAATCATCCGTATGAACCGAAGAAAAACGGCAATCGGCGGTAACGCTGCGGTATTTTATCGTTACATTACCGTACATTATCGTAACCGTATTGTTATCAATGAAACTTGAAACGGAAATACAGCCGCAATTCAGCGACAGTGATGCACTCGGACACAGTAATTATCAGGCAACCGTCCGCTGGTTTGAAATCGGGCGGAGACCGGTTTACCAACTGTTTGCGCCGGACTTTGAAGTCGTTCGGCATCATCAGGGATTGTTCCTTGTGATGGCGAGTATGCAGGTCGATTATATTGCGGAAACGCTCATCGGCAAGGTGCTGACCGTCAACACTTGGGTTCCGCACATCGGTAAAAGTTCTTTTCACGTTGAGCAGGAATCTTATCAGGACGGGATACTTTGCAGTAAAGGACATCTCGTTCTGGTGTGTTACAATTTTACAACGAAAAAATCAAACCCGATACCGGCAGCCGTCCGCAGTGAATTAGAACAATGGAACGGATAGAATCTTCGCTGATACGGATTGTATTAGACGGACGCGGAAGCAGGCTTTATATGCCCGGTGAAACGCTTGCCGGCAGTTATTACGTCGATAATATCGGCGGCGATGATATTCAATCGCTCGAATGTTCTGTTCTCTGGTACACGACAGGCAAGGGCAGCGAAGATTTCGGTGTACACCGTTTTTGGCGTTACGACATCGAAAAGGGCGATTGGATTGACCCGCGCCGACCCGGCAGATTCGCTGCCGTCCTGCCGAACACGCCGCTTTCCTATCCCGGAATTATCGTGAAAATTCACTGGATTGTCCGCGTTCGGGTGTTCCTGTCGAACGGTCTGGACATTGTTGAAGATTTACCGTTTCGGCTCGGCAAAATTCACGATGCGCGCCGGTTATCGTAACAGCAACAAGTCCGCCCGTTCTTTGCCGCTGACTCAAACGGACATTGATATACCGGCTCGACGTGCCGCTCAACGGCGTTTCCATCAAAACGGTTTCGTGCATTCCGACCAACGAAGCGGCATATTCCTGACGCAGCCGTTCGGCAATTCCACCGAGTTGTGCCGCCCGCTCTTTTTGAACCGGCGCGGGAACAATGTCCGTGAACGCTGCCGCCTCTGTACCTTCGCGGGGACTGTAACGAAAAATATGGACTTTACTGAACCGCAGTTGCCTGACTGCTTCGCAAGTTGCTTCAAAATCCGTGTCCGTTTCACCCGGAAAACCAACGATAACGTCCGTTGACAATGCCAAGCGGTCAAAGTGTCCTGCAATTTCAACGCACCGCTCAACGAACCGGCTGCCTGCCCAGCGCCGTTTCATCCGGCGTAAAACAGCGTCGCTGCCGCTTTGCATCGACAAATGCAGATGCGGACATATCCGGTCAGGATAAGCACGCATCACGTCAATCAATTCGTCGGAAACCTCGACGGCTTCCAAACTCGACAAACGCAGACGCAGCGGTGCGTCCAACACCGCAACCTGTTTCACTAACGCAGCGAGACAATCCGCTGCCGCCTTCCCCTTCTCACGCCCGTAGTGTCCGAGATGAATCCCCGTGAGAACCATTTCCCGATAGCCGTTATTCGATAAGGTTCTGATTTCGCCGAGAACCTCGTCCATCGGTCTGCTGTAAAGTATCGGGCGGACTTTCGGGATAATACAATACGAACAGCCGAGAATACAACCGTCCTGTACTTTAACGAATGCCCTGTGCCGTTCGCCGAAACGTTCAATACCTGTTATGTTCTCTGTGATTGTGTCTGCATTGATTCCTTGTGCCTGCGCAAGTTGCCTGATAAAGTCCGGCAAATGTTTTTTATCGGGAATGATTTTTGTAACACCGCCGATATTGAGGAAGGCATCGGGCTGATGTGTTACACTGCATCCGGTAACGATAACTTCTGCGCCGGCATTTTCTTTGATGAGTTTACGTACGATTTTCCGGCTCTTTGCATCGCTTTCGGCGGTAACGGCACACGTATTGACAACAACGATGTCGGCGGCTTGTTCGTCTTCGGCTTCGCTATAACCGTACTTGATTAAGCCGGTTCGGATGCATTCGGTTTCATAACGGTTCACTTTGCAGCCGAGAGTGTACAAACGAAAACAGGGCATTATACTTGTTCCGTAACTAACTTTGCCGCGAATACCCAAATGTTTTTTCGGATTATGTATTGCGTCATAATCCGTGCGCAAGAGCGGGGGCAGCCCTCCCCGCATTGACAATTCCCTATTTCCGCCGGCGGCTGGCGGGGATTCCTTCCCGCTCCCTGACCCGTCTGACAAAGAATACTCCGAAGGCTATCAGCAGCGGCGGTATCGGCGGCAGTGTTACTGCCCAAAATTTATAATATCCCTGAACCTTACGGATGTATTCATTCAATTCCACATCCGCCTTCTCTAATTGAATGTTCAATTCCCGCTGGGACTTCTCTTTTGCCGTTTCCAAACGCTTCTCTGCCGCCGTCTTTGCCGTCAAAACCTTGCGGACAACTTCATCTTCATTAACCATACCAGATTTATACTCCGATTCCAGTTTCTTCATCTGGTTTTCCAATTCCTTTTCTTCGGCAGCAACCTTCGTTTCAAACTCGTCTTGGAGCCGCTTGCGGTCATCGTTCGTTTTTTTGCGGATACCGTCCGTCATTTCATCAAACTTGGAAAGCGTCCGGTGTTTCGGTCTCCTGTTACGAACGGTAAGGAAACGGTCATCTCCCGCAATGCTGTCTATCGCATTGAGAACAAAGGTTACGTTATCGAAGTTCAGGTTAATGCCCGACCCCGGTTCGTTGCCGATTTTCCGCAAGTTAAAGAGCATATCCGAGAGCAAATCAATGTCCGCAACAAGCAGCACGCTGATTTTGACCGGTTCCGGCTTTTTCGGCGTTTCTCCTTCTTTCAACTCGCCTGCCGGCGGCGGGAGTAACTCGCCGGTAATCCGCATTGCCAGATTTTCCGGCGTATTTTCCTGAATGCACTGCCGCTCCCAAGACCCGTCCCGCAGCCCCTGCATTACCGCCTGCGTCAAAACGATGCCTGCCGGCTGGTGGAACGTTGTTAACAGCGGGAGAGCCGTTATCCCCCCAGCGTCTTTTGCCGACGGATTCTTAACAATCCGACCGGGAAAAGGCATCATCATATATTGTAACGCCGCCGTTACCGAATCATCGGTACTAAACGGCAGTTTCTTTTCTGCGGCGAGACTCCGGTCAAGAAAAACGAATCCTTTGGGAATCTGCTGCAATTTCCGTATCGGCGAATAGTCTTGCCAAACGGCTTGCGACGGTTCCAGAAATACGCCGAGAACATCCCAGAGCGGCTCGATGTTTCCCTTCGGCTGCTGTCCCCCCCGCATCATCATCGGATTGCCGCCCTGTTGACGCGGTTCGGCAGTTCCCGGCACGCCCCGAACATACACCGGCAGCGGGTCTTCAAAAATCACGGTCGGCTGACCGCTCTTTACCGCTTTGACAAAGTTCGTCAATTCCGCATCCCCCATCGCCGAAGGCTGAACTGCAACGAGTGCATCGTATTTCTCTCCAATCGGCTGCGACGGATCCACCTCAACAACATCATATTGTTTTTGTAATTCCTCAACAATTTGCCACGGCGGCGACATTGAGAACGTCTGCATATCAAAGCGTCCGTAGAGAGGCGCATCGGTCTTCAAAATGCCGATACGTTTCTTTTGCGGTGCTGTAACACTGCACAAAGCGTGTACCAATTCGTATTCGACGGACAGTCCCCGGTCAATGAACGGCAGATTCAGCGAGTGCAAGCCGCTCCGCAGCGCAACACCGAGAAAGATGCTTTTGAATTCCCGTTTGCCTCGGGCAGCGAACGAAACGTCCTGCGGTTTAATATCAAAACGCTGATTGGCGATTAACGCTTCTTCGGTGTTCGGTTTCATATTGTAATGCGGACGCACGGACACATTTTTACCGCAAATCGACTGAATTTCGTCAAGAATGGAAACAATGTCGTGTTTGGTTGGCGTATGGGATTCCGGTACATCGGCACTCAAAAACGCCTCGATAACAACGGGGTATTGCGGCTTCAATTCCTGTAACAGTTTTTTTGCTTCCGGCGATAAGGTGCTTAACTTTTCTTCGGTTAAATCGGCGCGTAAATCGTGCTGCCGGAACAGAAAGACGAGACTTAAAACGATGACGAGCAGTGAAACCGCCCGCAGTGTGAAATGCACGGTACCGGAAAATTGATGCCGCGCCGTCCAGTGCCGTCTGCTGATAAAAACCATACTTAAATAGAGCATAATGCCGGTAACGGCGAGAAAATACACGATACCGGAAACGCAGAAGATACCGCGTCCAAAGGGCTCAAATTGGGACGGGATGCTGAAACTTTGCAGCGGAATTTTTGTATCGGAAAAGCCGAACCATTGTAAGGCAATGAGCGGCGTATTAAAGACGGCACCGAGAATGTAGGCGACCGTCAGGTTGCCGGTCAAAAACGAGGCACTCATCCCGACGGCAATCATCGCAACACCGATGAAAAAATAGCCGAGATAGGTACAAAGGAACAATCCGATGTCCGGCGTGCCGAGATATTTGAGTATCAGAAAATTGCAGATAAGCGAAAAGAGCAGGGAGACGGCATAAATGCTGACGGCGGCTTTGAATTTACCAATAACGATGTCAAAGTCGCTTGCCGGAATCGTCAGGAGAATTTCATCGGTTCCCTGACGGCGTTCGTCTGCCCAAATTCCCATCGTGATGGCGGGAACAAAAACGAGCATAATCAGGGGAAACCAAACGTTGAGTTGGTCGAGGTTGGCAAGGTTAGCGTTAAAAAATTCATCGGTCAAAAAGGCGGCGACGGAACTTAACAGAACGAAAACGCAGATGAAAACGTAGCCGGTCGGATTAGCGAGGTATCCGAAGAAATTGCGTTTGAAAACGGAGTAGATGACGTTGGTATTCATAAGGGGTGAGTGAAGATTGACAATTTTCTCTGCCGGCTTATTGTCCCTTTTTGCGTGTCAATGTCAAGTCCCTGCCGCAAATGATTTGCCGATTTCTTGCGGACAAAATTCGAGACGAGTATCGCAAAGTTCGGGTATACCATTCCCGCAGGTGTTTTGCGGGTTCAATTCTATCCGCTTTGAGTTCGCAATCTGAATCTGTTTCCAGCCCAATGCGTCAATCGTCAAACAATTTCAATCCAGAATTCAATAGTACAAAGTCGGTATGTTTAACCAAGATTTTCGTTTGTTCTGCTTGGTAACGAATCATCCGTAACACCAAAAGTTGATATCATCTTCATAAAGAACGTGCAAGAATGATTTTGCCGGCGACTTTTCCGGTTTCTGCGAGCGGTGTGGCGGTGAATCCGAAGGATTTGCCTTAAGCCCTCGCCTCCTTCTCGTGATGACGATTAACGGAACCTGTTCCCTAACGTCTCAATATTTAAGCCGCGGATGCACGCAAGCATTGAAAAAAAACAAAAAATCATTCGTCTACTCGCGGCAAAGTTAGTCAGGACACAAATCTTATGTCAACGTTCTCCAAACTTTCGTGGTCAAATCCCCTCTGTACCCCATCTTGTTTTTGTGCGGACAGCGGTTACAATACTCTGTATGATACTCGCTGCTATTCCGGTCATTATTGCTTTTTCGCTGTGCTATGCAGCCACCCGGCACGAAAATGTGCAGGCAATTTTCAAGCACGCTGCTAGTTTCGGCGGCTGGTTGATGTTCGCCTTCGTTCTCGTTGCCGTCATTCTCGAACTCGTTTATCGGTATCTGCACTAAAAGTGTGTCCGTAACAATGTTGCCGGAAAAAAAATCGGCATAATCGTTAAATTCAGACCTGTCCACATTCCGATGATAAACAGGGGAGAGGTGTTTCCCCGTTTTGACGGTCCCTGTTGTTTTTTTGTGTAACCATGTCCGAATCTGCCGAACTCTCTGCAAGCGGTTTGCAAACGCAGTTAGAAGCGTTGGAGATTCCGCTGAACATAGATCCCCGCCTTCTCGAAATCTGGCTTCGGCGGGAACAAGACGAAATTGCCCGGCGGCAGAAAAAATATGTTCCGCCGCCGGTCCATTACGGACAAAAGTTAAGCCTTGTCTTTGCTGCCGTTGTTGGTATCGGCGTAATGTGTATGACCATCATCCTCGGACTGGTGCAGGGGAAAGAACCGGAAGTGATTCTGGCAACGACTTGTAAAGTTTTTTTGTTTTACACGCTTGCCGGTTATTTTACCGGCATCATTGCCGAATACTGTGTTACGGATTCCGTTGAAACACTTCTGCGGGAAATCATCAAACGAAGCCGCGAGGCTGGCAGGATGGAAGAGGAAAATAAAATAGAAAACGAAGCCGCGGTGGGTGATTAGAATGCTCGTGCTTAACCGCCCATTCGGCACCAACAATCTGATCGTAACTTCTAAAAACTCAATTTTTCGCTCAAAAATTTGTTGAAAATTCTTATTTTTCAATGACGGCGTTTTTTAGGAAACGATGTTTTTAGAAGTTCCCTGATATATTTTTTAGCGCAACACGTTCCAGTTTCTCATTGGGTACTTCCTTTGTGAGAACCGGTGTATTTAGACATAAACGGGTCTTTACATCGGCGGTTCTCTGCGAAAATCTACATTAATGTCGGAAAGCCCGTTTTTGCGATGTAATTTCCACCTAAATGTAGGTTGTGAAATCATACCCCGCTTATTCTTTAATCTCTTGTATATCAATTAGTTACAGCATAACTCATCGTAATTTTCCCATTGGCACAGTGTTTGATACTGTGAATAACGGAGAGAATAACAAAGATATTTCCCCCCAACCCGAAGAGACAATCAAATGATAACACGCAAAGATGCTGCCGGTTTCACCCTTGTAGAATTATCGGCGGTCATTGCCGTCATCGGAATTCTGATTGGTCTGCTGCTGCCTGCCGTTCAAACGGCACGGGAAACGTCGCGGCGAAGCCGATGTACCGACAATCTGAAACAAATCACAACCGCATCCTTGCAATATTACGATGCGAAAAAGGAATTTCCGTGTTATACCGGTGTTGCCCGCAGATTCTCAATGAAAGGGTATCACACCTCTAATATCGGCTACTCCGTACAGGCTGCCATCCTGCCGCAACTCGGCTACGCCGCCCTGTTTGACACGTTTTCCGAATCGTTTTACGAAAAAAATACCAAAGTCTGGGTCTGGCTCGGATACATCGAAGACCAAACGAGAGATGCCGCCCGAACCGTCATCCCCGTTTTTCGGTGTACGACCGATTCTCCCGCGACGGAACTGACAAACGAATTGTCAAAAAAGGGGGGCAGTTGCGCTGCCGGTCGGGACACACCGGCAGCATCCGGCAATTATATGGCGTGCAACGGTTCAGGGACGGCATACAACTATGATCATACGCTACTCAATGACGGGATTGTTTCCAAACAAACGCCGCGAACATTCGAGATGATTACCAGCGGAACAGCGAACACGGTTTATTTCAGTGAGGCAATCATCGGAGACGGTTCACGGTTTAACGAAACAACACCGCCGGATGCGGCAGCCCCGTGGATACGAACGGCCGTGAAGGAACAAAAGCATCTCACTTACCGGAGCGATGCCGATTGGGAGGCTGGAATACCGGGAATCGAAGGTGTCTATGGTGACGAAAAATTGGACCTTCCGACATTCATCACGGCAAATGTTGATAAATGGTATGGACTGCGCGGTTTTGCGTGGATTATCGGCGACAGTTACACCACGGGATTTACCGCATTTTCGGCACCGAACCCGAACTACCCGGATTGGTGCGATGATATGGGCATCGGCTTTTTTGCCGCCCGAAGTTTCCACTCCGGCGGAGTTAATGTTGCGTATGCCGATGGTTCCGCATCATTTGTCTCCAATTCGATTAACCGCCGAATTTGGCAGCGTCAAGGTTCTATGAGCAAGTAAGAAATCGTAACCATTCACACTTCAACCATTCACCCCCTTTAACCCCATTTACTACTATGACAATCCCCAGAAAGATTTCCGCTTTTACCCTTGTTGAGTTATTGGTCGTCATTGCCATCATCGGCATATTGATAGGGCTGCTTCTCCCTGCCGTTCAAGCCGCCCGCGGAGCCGCACGAAGAATGCAGTGTTCCAACAATCTCAAACAACTCACGCTGGGAGTTCACAACTTCCAAGATGCTAAAGAGTCCATCCCCCGCTGGTCGTGTAACCCGCGACGAACCGGCGCAAAATCGTGTATCGGTTTTTCGGTGCAGGCGGCAATTCTGCCGTGGATTGAATTGGGGAACCTGCATGCTCTCTTGGCACAAGAGCAGTTCGAAAAGTATGGTGCTAGCATCAGCGAGAATTACAAAGTCTGGGAATACTTCGGCAACTACAAGATTTATATGGACAGCGGAACGTATGTAACCGATGGAAACAAACACGTCCACGACCAGGTCATATACGGTTTTCGGTGTCCTTCCGATTCCCCCTCGTCAGACTGGTGTTCCAATCTTCCGAAACACGATACGACTCCTGGCAACATTCGATATGATGCCACAGGTCCGGCTGTGGGAAATTATGTGTCTTGCTACGGTTCCGGTATGGGGTACAACTACGACCAGACGGCAGAAACCGATGGAGTTGTTACACAAGCCCGCGAAAAAAGAGATTTTAGTGCTATCATCGACGGCTTAAGTAACACGTTGTTTTGGAGTGAGGCGGTTGTTGGAGATCTTACATTCAATAACAATACGCCGTCTGATCCGTCTCAACCTTGGCTCCGGGTTGCTCTGTATAAGCCGAATAGTTATCAGTCGGCTGCGGAAACACGAGAAGGAAATACGACGGACTGGGCATCGTCCCAACAGCCGGGAATCAAAGGTATCTATGCAACGGATAGTTTTGACCTTCCGACTTTTTACACATCAGGTTCATATAAGGCAACAAACTGGTATGGATTTAGAGGCTTCACGTGGCTGGTCGGAAGTCCCGTAGCGACTGGTTTTTGTACCTTTTCCACGCCGAATCCGCCGTATTCCGACTGGGCTTGTTATATCGGAATGGGGTTTTTCGCCGCCCGCAGTTTCCATACCGGCGGCGTGAATGCTTCCCATTGCGATGGTTCCGTTACTTTTTATCCGAACCAAATAGACCGGCAGGTATGGCACCGATTAGGTTCTATGAACGACAGCGGATCCGACTTACCGAACCCCGCAACCGAACCGTAATACTCCCCGCACGCCGTTGGCATTGCGGTTAAAAAGGAGATTTCACCGATGACACGCATAAATTGTACGATAATTATATCACTTGCAGCAATATACTGCATTTCCTGTAACAACCACCGTCCCAAGTTGGAACGTCCCGATGGGATGCCGGCACTGCATCCGTGTTCCGTTGAGGTAACATTCGGCGGTCAAATCATCGAAGGAGTTGTGGCTTCCTTGACACCCGAAGATGGTTCAAAATGGGGAGCAAGCGGTTCAACGGATAAAACAGGAACAGCGGTGATGAGTACAAGTTACGGATTCAAAGGTGTCCCCATAGGAAAATATACCGTTGCGTTCGTTCGTATTATCCAAAATCCGGACTTTAATGACAATGATCCTAAATCAATGCCGTTTTGTTCTCTGATACCTGCAAAGTATGGAGAAGGGAAATCCAAAGAAACGCTTGAAATCACAGTCGGAAAAAACAGTTTTACCTTTGTCCTTGATGCGGGTGAAGAATTTGTAAAATAAAACTGTCTCGTGCCGCATCTATGGTGGAGCGGCACATCACTAACCCTCCTTTATGAAAGGAATTGACGATGAAGATGAAAATTGTTTTATCTGCCGTGTTCGGCATTGCTGCCTTGGGGGCTGTCTGCCTCTTTGCCGGCGGCTTTTCCTTGACACCGAAAGAAGCGGTCGATCCCCGTTTTGCCGCTGCCGATACGGACAAAAACGGCAAACTCGACCATCGGGAATTCGAAGAGTATCTCGTCCGGCTCAACCGGATGAAAATAGTCAAGGTGCCGGATACCGCTTCCGCCGGAGAATGTTCCGGCAGCGAAAAAGAAACGGCATCGACCTCAAGCGGTAATTATATGGAGTCCGCTTTGGGCTATTCTTACGTTCCGGTTAAATCCGCAACGGAAAAGCCGATGACCAAAGAAGGCGGATGCTGCGGCAAGATGAAAATGAAAGAAGCCGAAAAAACCGGAAGCGGAACCGAAACCGCCTCAATGGAAAAAAGCGGCGGATGCTGCGGTAAGAAAGAATAGAAAAACATCCTAACAATAACTCTGCTCTTGCGGTCGCCTCAATGTTATTGTCTTTTTTCAGAGCCGGCATCGTAAGATGCCGGACGTTCTGAACAGTTAATTGACTACACAAACTTACGGCAATGGACAAATATTTACCGATGACGATTGCAGCAATAATGACATTGCTGCCTGTTCTATGCTTTACAGATGATTTTTCATCGGCGGATTGGAATCAAGACGGTACGGTCAGTCAGAAAGAATTTCAGCAATTTCTAATTCGCTATACAGGTCAGAAACCGCACACCGGACAATCGCAAAAAGAAGCCTTTGCACAAACGGATACAAACAAAGACACTTTTATTTCACCGAAGGAATTCAGCGGATTTCTCGTCTCCGTATCCTCGCCTCCGCCGGAAGCAGAGGAAACACCCCGAAAAAATTTTGAGATTGCCGATATCAACCGCGACGGTTTTGTGAGTGCGGATGAACTGACGCTTTTTCATACGAAAGACGAAGGGCAAATAGACCGGACAGTAAGCGGAAAAATGCTTCAAAATCAGCCTGCTGTATTTAAGTACAAAGGTCCTATGCAAATGACCGCCAATCCCGATGGAACGAAAGTCTATGTTGTACTGTATGATTCCGGTGAAATTGCTGTTGTCGATACCGGAAACAATAAGGTTACAAAAATTTTTCCCGCCGGCAATGCACCGGAAGGAATTGTTTTGAGTTCCGACGGGAAAACGATTTATGTAACATCGGGCGGACATCAAGGCAAAATTTCGGCAATGGATGCGGAATCGGGCAGCATTTTAGCGTCTGCCGCTGCCGGTCATACTCCGGTTTCGCCTGTCCTCACTCCGGACGGTCAAAAGATTTTTGTTTGTAACCGTTTCAGCGGCGATGTTGCGGAATATGCTCTGCCCGATATGAAACTTGTCCGGCGTATCAAGGTGATTCGTGAACCCCGTGCTGCTGTTGTTACCAAAGACGGAAAGAAACTGCTTGTCCTCAATTTTCTGCCTAACGAGCCGAATTGTTATCCCGAACATCTGGAAACCGAAATAAGCGTTGCCGCCGAAGTGAGCGTTATCGGCATTGCAAGCAGCGGAACCCAAAATATTCGTCTGCCGAAGGGAAGTTGTCAGTTGCTTGGTATCTGCCTTTCGCCGGACGGACGGTACGCCTATCTGACACATCTCATTTCCCGTTATTGGAACGGTACAGACAAACTGGACGACGGACAGATGAACGTCAATGCGATGAGTATCATTGACACATTCAGGCTGGACGAAAAAGGCGGCGGTTATGTGAATACCGTTCTGTTGGACGATACGGAACGGGGAGCGGCAAATCCGTGGGGAATCGCTGTATCTGCCGACGGAAAACAGATTTATATTGCCGTATCAGGGACGAATGAGTTGCTCATTCTCGATGCGGATGCACTGCATACCAAACTTGCGGAAGCGGGAGATGTTTCAAACGATTTATCATTTACCGGCAATTTGAAAAGACGGATTCCATTCAAAGGCAAGGGCGCGCGGGAATTACTCGTTACCGGTCAATCGGTCTATACCGGACTTTATTTCAACGACCTGATTGTCAAATACAATCCTAACGAAAATACGGAACCGGTGATTATTCCGACGGGTTCTCAATTTATGCTTTCCCAAGACCGGCTTGGAGAGATAGCGTGGAATGATGCATCGCTCTGCTATCAACAATGGCAGACGTGTTCGAGTTGCCATCCCGATGCAAGAATGACCGGCATAAATTGGGACTTGCTTCACGATGGGACAGGTAATCCGAAAAACACGAAGAGTATGGTGTATAGTTATTATACACCGCCGACAATGTGGCTCGGCGACCGGTTCACTGTCCGGCAGTGTACCCGCACCGGTTTTCAATTTATTATGTTCACTGCACCGCAGGATGAGCCGTGCGATGGAATTGATGTCTATGTTCAAAATTTGAAACCGGTGCCAAGTCCGTTTTTGATCGAAGGGAAATTGAGTGCTAAAGCAGAACACGGTAAAGCCGTTTTTGAAAGACCGGCAGTTGGTTGTCTTCGCTGCCATTCAGGAGTCTATTTTACCGACAGGAAAATGTATGATGTGAACACCAAAGTACCGTCTTATGAGCGGCGGGGACGTTTTGACACTCCGGCACTCGTTGAGGTTTGGCGTACCGCCCCGTATCTGCACGATGGACGTTATGTGAATCTGAAAGAGGTTTTTACAAAGGGCAAACACGGTCTCTCGGCGAATCTTTCCGAAGAAGATATTGACGCTTTGGTCGAATATGTGCTGTCGCTTTGACAGCCGCAGCCCCCTCCCGAACCCGTAAAGCCGGAACGTAAACCGCTGCCGAAAAAGAAAATCCTCCTCGAAGAAAATTAGCGTTTCAATCGCGCCGGTGTGCGAAGAGCCAATCGTACAACAGTTGGCTGCTGTATGTTTGCGACCAAACATTGTGAACGCCGCCGGCGTATGTCGTGAAGATTATTTTTTTGCCCCCAGCCGCTTGGACCGCTTTGACTATCTCTTCCGACTTTGCTATCGGAACGACCGGGTCTTTGTCTCCGTGAAAATTCCAAACCGGAATGTCCGTAAAGTTTTTCGCCCAACGCGTCTTCGCTCCGCTGCAAACCGGTACCGCCGCCGCAAACCGCTGCGGCGATTCATTCAAGCACATCCACGTACCGAAGCCGCCCATACTCAATCCTGTTACGTAAATCCGGCTCTTGTCAATCTTGTAACACTTTTCTATCTCATCAAGCAGCAGCATCAGTTGAGCAGGCGACCAGGTATAACCGTTTTTACACTGCGGCGAAACCGTTACACACGGAAAATGCTCCCTGAACTCCGGCGTATCAAGCAGCATCGGCGGTCCCCAATCTTTGACCTTGTTAATGTTGCTGCCCCGTTCACCGGCACCGTGTAAAAATAAAAGCAGCGGCGCACCGCCGGATGCCGCCTGCTTTTCGTAATCTGCCGGTAAAAACAGCCAGTACCGCACTGTATCCGTTTGCGCTGTATCAATCGGACGCGGTTCGCCGATATTTCCGCTTTTCTTTGCCGGGTTCCAGATACTCGTACTTGCCGGCAAAGCGGCACTCTGCACAACCTGTATTCCCGGCATCGGAATATTACCGGGAACAGAGCGCAGAATAAAGTCAACAATCGGTTTCGGGTCTTTGAGACTATGCGGATGGTGTTTGTTATTCGGTTTCAAAATGACCTCAAATGGTGCTGCTGCGTTTTTATAACGTTCGGCAAGGATTTTCGTATTTTCGTCAAACGGCACGACTTCGTCAATATCACCGCAAACACTGATAATCGGCACTTTCCGTTCGGCAAGCGGTGCGAAGGCATCAACCGGATTGCTCTTGAAGGTCAACGCTTCTTCTTCAGTCAGATTATATGTTTGCAGCACGTTTTTCCAATCATCGGGACTGTATTTCCCTTTTCCTTTACCGCCGGGCCAACTCTTAAAATCGCAGACCGGTGCGTCAAGGTAGAGGCACGCAACGTTGTCGGGATTGGCAATCGCCCAGCGGAGAGCGCAGAGTCCTCCGCGGCTCATTCCGATGAGGACGGGCTTTTTTGCCAAGCCGTATTTTTCCGTTAATTCTTTGTAAAAGGCGTTCCGTTCTTCGATATTTTTTGGAGAGGCGAGTAAATCGCTGCATTGGATGAATGCCAGATGAAAGCCGTGTTTGAGGAGTGCGATTTCTGTTTGCGGTTCTCCCCCCCAGAAGACGGCTCGCCAAGCCCAAGGATTTCCTTCGGCGGCGTGTTTGGGGACGACGGTTCGGCACGGTCGTCCGCCGACTTCAAATTCGTAGGAGTCGAAGCCGTGCCAGTTGCTTGTTTTACCGGAAAACTCCGCTGCCGCTGCCAAAGCGGTACAGGCAAAAAAGACGAAGAATACGTGTTTGCACATTGCCAAAGGGATAAAAATTGCAAACCGTATTATGCTTTCTTGTCAACGTTCTGTCAATCTTTTTTACGGCAGATTACGGAATCTCACCGCCCATTCAAAAATCAGAATCACACTTTTCTCAAAGGCGGCATTGAGGCTGCTGCGTCTCTTCTATCGGCATTTCAACACCGTTCATAGAAACATTGCATTTTGTATGCGGGCGGTCGTCAAGTCTGTTGCGAAACCGCCCGGCGGTCGTCAAGCATAATCGCAATCCACTTCGTTTCGGGAAACGCCTGAAGAATAATTTTAAGCATCACCGTCAACGGAGCAGCAAGAAATAAACCGATAGGTCCAAGTATCCAGCCCCAAAATACCAACGTCAGCAAAATCACGACCGTCGAAAGACCGAGACCGTGTCCGAGAAAACGCGGTTCAAAGCCGTAAGCAATCGTACATTCAATCACGACAAGGCACATTCCGTACAAAAACACACCGGGTAAATCATAATTAACGAAAATCAAAATACCCGGTATCACCGCCGCCAGCGTGCCGCCGATGTTCGGAATGTAATACAGGAAGAACGCAATGATTCCCCAGAAGAACCAAGCCGGCACACCAAAAAACCAATAAACAAACATTGCCGCCCCGCCGGAAGCAAAATTGACGATTGTTTTCAAAACAAGATAACGCCGGATGTCGCGGGCTATCTGATGTAAATGCTGATTGTTTATCGCCCCTTCTTTGCCGATGGCTTTATCGACTTTTGCCGAAAACTGCGAAGCCTCGAAGAGCATAAATATCGTAAAAATGAGTACGAGAAAACCGCCTTCGACCAGATGCCGCAACTGCAAAAAGATGCTGGCAATCCAATACATTACATTTTGCGGATCAAGTGCGATGAGCGAAGGACTGGTATCGTGAACATTGCGCACCCATTTTTCGACATCCTCCGGTTTGGCGGTCGGCAGATTTTTGTCGATGGACGGCGTGAGCGGGAAAAAAGGTGCCGCAGCATTTTCAGACGTTTCTTCCTCCGGCTCTTCCGTAACCGGTTTATCGTCATCCGGTTTATCGTCATCCGGTTTATCTGCAATCTGTTTCTCTTCGTCCGTGTTGCTTGCGTCCGGTTTGTTTATCTCTTGGACGGCTATATTTTTTATTGCATTTTCTTCCTGTTTATTTGTTTCGTTGACAGTTTCTTGCGTCTTCTCCTGTTTTTCGTGTGCAAGGGCAGCAGTATTGTCCTGTTCCGGCATTATGACCGGTATCGTTACACCCGGAACGGTTTCCGGCGAATTTGTCTCCGGCAGGGTTTCGGTCGCGGCGTTCGGATTTTCCGCGTTCAGGTTTTCGGTCAACTTGCCGATAACGAAACCGAAGCGTTCAAACTGCTTTTCGATTTGCGTATATTTTTCAGTAAAGCGGTCTTTGTATGCCGGTATCTTGCCGATAAAATCGTTGAGCGATTTCCCGACAAAATACGTCAATAAAATAAAAAGAGTAATCGTCCCGCCGATAACGATGAGGTACGACAAAAAGGCGGGACAGCGATTCCGTTCCAAAAAACGCAGCGGAATTAACAGAATGATTGCCAGAAAGAGCGCAAGCATAATCGGACCGAGCAGTCCGCTTGCCGCTTTGACACCGGCAAGAACGATGACAATGGATGCGACAATCGCTAAGGCACGGGTAACCCTCGGAGGCGAATTTTTCACTTTCTCAGATTCCCCCGCTGCCGGTTTTGCTGCCTCATAATTAAAAATACTGCCGTTCTCGTTGAACATATTTGAATACAACCGTTTTTTCGCCTGCAACCAAATGCTGCGGCTCGTTAGTCATAACCCGTTATCTTATCCATTAACATATTGCCTTAATTCCGCTGCCAGATAGAGCGAACCGGTAACACAAACAACGTCATTAGGTGCTGCCTTCTGCAAACACCGCTGTAAGGCTTCAACGCAGTTTTCGACGGACTCCAAATGAGCCGGTGTCCGGTCAAAGTTTGCCGGACTCATCTGCACCGCATCGAATATCGCCGGATTCAAACTCACCGAAGGTTCCATAAAATTCATACTGCCGTATTCCTCCTCGTCCGGCGGCAACTTGCCGGGGTCGAGTGAAAAAATCCGCTTCAACCCTTCTGCGGGAAAAGCCCTGCGACTGTTGGAATACTGTGTTAGATAAATGTAATAAAAGAAGCCGCTCAATTCGGCAATCATTCCTTCGACATCTTTTCCGAGTGAAACGCCGAATACCAAAAGCAGCCGCTTATTCATAAAATGCTCGGTAACGGTTCGGACAAAAGCCCGAACGGAAGACCGGTTGTGCGCCCCGTCAAAAACAACGACCGGCTTATCCGCACTAGAAGGATGCACTATTTCAACACGCAGCGGCAGAGCGGTTTGCTGAAGTCCGCTGCGGATATTTTGAATGTCGGGATTTCCAAAGTGCTGATTCAGAAGCAGCCGGGCAGCCAAAGCGAGGGACGCATTACGGACTTGATGCGAGCCGGGCATCGACAATTCGATGCTGTCGATTTCGTAATCAACCGGAAACTGCGGCAGCATCGCTTGGAAACGGAAAGAAAAACGGGACGATTGCACATCCCGGCTCTCTTTGACGAAAAACGATTCGCCGAGAAAATACACAGGGGCATTGTCCGCTTTGGCTTCGGCTCGGACAACGCTTTGGGCTTCGGGGTGTAACACGGCGGAAACAATCGGTACGCGGGGCTTAATAATGCCGCATTTTTCCGCCGCAATGGATGTCAGGGTCGGTCCTAACTGTATCAGGTGGTCATAACTGACACTCGAAATCACGACGGCATCGGAGCGGCAAACATTCGTTGAGTCCAATCTGCCGCCGAGACCGACTTCAAAGACGGCAACATCGACGTTTTGTTCGGCAAAATACACGAACGCCAGAAGCGTCAGCAACTCAAAGTACGTCAACGTTTCCAGTATCGGCGGATCGATTTTGCCGCAGACAGAAAACATCAATCGGGCAAAATCTTCGTTGCTGCACGCTTTGCCGTTGATTTTCAAGCGTTCCGTAACAGAATAAAGATGCGGCGAGGTGAAAGTGCCGACGTATTTGCCTTCGGCAATAAAAATGGATTCCAGAAAGGCGCAAACCGAACCCTTGCCCTTTGTGCCGGCAACGTGAACGGTGCGGTACTTCGTTTCTGGACTGCCGAAGAGAGACAAAAGTTGCCGGAGCATATCAAGGCGGCCAACCATATCGTCCGCTTCAAACGATTGGAGTTTTTCCAGATTAATGCGGGACTCCAATAAGCGAATTGCACCTTCAAAGGATGACATAAATAATTTGAGTAACCGTTCGCCGGTGAAAAATACTATCGTCGTTTTTCGATTTCATTACGCGAATAGTCCGGCATTCCAACGACATCGGGGGACGGCAGACGGCAAGCGGTTAAAGTTTCACGGTTCAGATTCAAGGTCATTCTATCATAAAACCAGCGGGATGACTATCCCGCGTTCGTCAACCGTGAACGGTCAATTAATTTCCGCATATTGTGAATAGCCGTAATACATTAGGGATGACTTCGGTCCCATACATACGGCAGATTCACCGGCAATATGACCGCCGCTTGCCGCCCAATGCTCCGCCCGGTCTGTTAAGTCCGTCAATAGTGTTTCGCAATAGTGCCGGTAATGTTCCAACTCCGGCTTCGATAAACGCTGCGGTACCGCAATAAACGGCGAGGATATAATTCTGCCCCGCGAAAACGGTCTCGGTATCACAAATTTATCCCACGACCGCAGCCGATACGGACGGTCATAACCGATGCCCAGAAGGACAATCGGCATCTGCAATTTTGAAGCCAGATACACGGCTCCCGGTGCCATTTTCCGCGCCGGTCCGCGGGGACCGTCCGGTGTGAATGCTAAAATATCGTGTTCCCGCAATGTCAGCATTTCTTTGATCGCTGCCGAACCGCCGGAGTAACTGCTGCCGCGAACGTATTTCATTCCCAAAAACTGCGCCGCCTGACTCACCATTTCGGCATCGCCGTGCTGACTTGTAAGCATTGTTACAGGACTGTGCCGCCGAAAAACAAGCGGACAGAGAATATGTTCGTGCCAAAACATTAGGATAAAATGTTTTTTGCCGATGTACGGGTCAATTTCCGGGTCATAAAAAGCCCATTTGAAATCCACCGTACCGATGAGCGACCGGAAAAAAATCGTTCCGGCAAAACCAACGGCTCGGCGGAAAAAAAGGTTGGTAATTTTCATTGTACGGTTGCAAACGGCGAAAAATAGCGAACAATAGAGACAATGGATGACTTGTCATCATCGCTCTCAGTGATCTCAGCCGATTGTAACACGATGAACGCGAATAAAAAAGTCTTTGTAACAGGCAGTACGGGATTTATCGGTTCGGTACTGGTCGAGAAACTTTTGCAACAGGGCTACAGTGTGCGTGCCTTGACCCGGTCGAAGAGGATACCGGACAATAAGACGAAAAACGAAAACCTTGAATACTGTCTCGGCGACATCAATAATCCCAAGTCGCTGCAAGACGCTATGCTCGGCTGCGACTGTGTTTTTCATCTTGCAGCCTATGCAAAAAACTGGGCAAAAAATCCTAAAACGTTTGCCGAAGTCAATCTCGTTGGAACCCGAAACGTTTTCGCCTCCGCACGAAAAAACAATATCCAACGTATCGTCTGGACATCAACCATCGTTACGCTCGGACCGACACTCAAAGGAGTCATAGGCGATGAGTCAATGCCCCGTCAACGTGCAAAATACTTCACCGAATACGAAAAGACGAAAACCGTGATGGAGAACGAATCGCTTCAATGGATTGCCGACGGATTGCCGCTGGTGATTGTTAATCCGACACGGGTTTTTGGACCGGGCGTAATGTCGGAGTCCAACTCGGTTACACGATTGATAGACAATTACCGCAGAGGACGTTTTCCGTTCCTGTTAAACTGGGGACGCAACGTCGGCAATTACGGTTATATTGATGATGTTGCGGAGGGGCATATTTTGGCGATGGAACGCGGAACAATCGGCGAACGCTATATTCTCGGCGGTGAGAATGTTTCCCTGAAAGACGTATTTGACACCATTACACGCATAGACGGCAAGCGGCATCTTCAATTCAAAATGTATTGCCTGATACCGCTTTTGGTTGCGAAGATTTTTGAACTGCGGGCAAAATGGCTGGGAATATACCCGCCGATTACGCCGGATTGGGTGCGGACGTTCATTACGGATTGGGCGTTTTCGTGTGAAAAAGCAAAAAACGAATTAGGATACAAACCGATACCGTTTGAAGAAGCCGTCAGGAGAACGTGCGAATGGTTAGACAAACGCAATAACACCGGCAATAATGTTGAGAAAACGCAAAATAATGTTCAACATTCAAAACCGCATCATTAGATTTGTTCTGGAACCGTTTTTTCATCGCGAAGGCGTGAAGACCGCTTTGTATTAGTGGCTAGTGGTGAGTGACTAGTAATGCGGGGAAATCAGGAAGCGAAAACTCGCATAACCCTTATTTTCATTTTCCGACCCCTTAATAGTAATGCGTCTCCAAACTCTTACCCTTATTCTCTTAATTTACAAATAAGGGGAAACAATGAATGGGAACCTGTGCTATTAAGGGTA